>NZ_PYME01000013.1:0-159703 GCF_003025515.1 Photobacterium gaetbulicola
GTTCGAGTCCACTCAGACGCACCATCTTCAATTTGATTGAAGATACAGTACGACCGTAGCTCAGCTGGTTAGAGCACCACCTTGACATGGTGGGGGTCGGTGGTTCGAGTCCACTCGGTCGTACCAACTTCTTACTTAACCAAATAAGAAGTACAAATTTGGGTCCGTAGCTCAGTTGGTTAGAGTACTACCTTGACATGGTAGGGGTCGGCGATTCGAGTTCGCCCGGACCCACCAAATTCCAATAAACGCACTACCTCATTGAGGCTCCCAAGCGTTTATTAGGGCGATTAGCTCAGTTGGGAGAGCACCTCCCTTACAAGGAGGGGGTCACTGGTTCGAGCCCGGTATCGCCCACCACTTTCATAAGAAGAAAAAGCCTGCTCATTGAGCAGGCTTTTTTGCGTTTGGCCATCATTAATATTCCCTTGAATATATTTCTCGGCTGGGTAATGCCCAATGAATATCAAAGTTGACGATATCGCAGCCCATGTCAGGCTTCACCCCAAATATGCAATGAGCTTGTTCAAGAACAAATCCAGGCACTTTGATAAGGCAGCAAGTGCGCAGCGGATGGGGTGGTGTCAACAAGGGGGTTATACGTTAGCGCTTATTAAACGTATCAACATCAATGGTCGATAACCAATCGTCAAAAGACAGCAACTTTGCATTGGCTGTTTTTAGGCCACCAATATCGGCCTTCCAACCGTCATCGGCATAGAAAGTAAACATCTGCTTCATGATTTTCGGAAGCAAATGTTTAGTGAACCTCGGAAATTTCATGGGTGATAGCTGGACATGGTTGAGTTGGTTAATTTTTTCAATGAGCTCAACCAACGACAGCTCGTCGCCGGCAATTTCCAGTTCAGTACCTTGGTATTTGTCAGGGTTGGAAAAAGCAATTTCAACAAACCTCCCAATGTCTTGCAGGGAGATAAGTTGAAATTTCTTATTCGCATCAAGATAAAGACTCAAAAGACCGGTCATCACTTTCGTCATTTTTGCACTGGCGAAGGTTTCCATATATCCGACAGGCCGTAATATGGTATAGGGTATATCCAGAGACTTCAGGAACCTTTCTACTCTGGTTTTATAATTGTAATGATCAACCTTGGTATACCTCTCCGCTCCCCCCACGGAAGAGTATACGATATGCTCAAGATTGGATTCTTTAGCTAGTTCAAGCAATACCTTTCCATACATCATCGACTCTTTTGAATACGGAAGGACAATAAAAAGCCCATAAGCATCGTCCAGCAATAATCGCAGTGATGTCTTATCACTTAAATCCCCTTTAAAGATTTCTACGCCCGGAGGGAATAGCGAGGCAACTTTCTCTGGATTACGAACAAGCGCCCTGATCCGGTAGCCATTATTCATCAGCGCATCTATTACTGACTGGCCTTGCTTGCCTGTCGCACCAACCACCACGATTAATTTATTTTCCACCAAGAGCTCCTTTCTAAGTGTGCTTAAACACAATCATTCAACGTCCATGTAAAATAAGACTAAATAATCAACACCGATATTAACGGCATTGATTAAACCCCTAGCCTAATTTGAGCATTAGCTAGCGAGTTGCAGTTCGTATCGCAATAAAGCACCCAGCCAGAGCTTCCAATACTAACATAGGCATCGCTGTATGATTTATAACCACATGGGGCATAAGTGAAAAACTCGAACGAGATCATATTGTGAAAGACAACCGCCGGGCTCTACCCAGTCAACATGCTCAAATGTTTGTAACATCTCAAATTGACACGTACTTTCTCCAGCTAACGCATGTAATACCACTTGGATCACTTAATCAGCTGCAAAACTGGGAATAAAATGGTCTATGGTTAGTAATTGATAGCCACTACAAGGAATGTAGCCTCATCATGAATCACACACTGAATATCGCCACCTCTCTCTTTGCGTCTAGCTGTCGCTGCTGGCAAGGTACAGTGGCAGATAAAACAACCGAGCAGCCAACGCAGACGCTCATGTTGTTCGACCAAGAGAATGATGCCGAATGCCGACAGGTTCGCGAAGCGCTGACCAAGCTGAATTTAGATATTCTGATTGTGCCCTGCCCCAAAGGCGGCAAGAATATCGGGGCACTGAAAACCCAATCGGGTAAAGGTGGTGCTATCCGGCCACCGGTTTTTGTCGATAATAACCAATCCAAAGCCATGTATGGTGCAAAGTCTATTCTTAAACACCTTAACCAACATTATGGTTCGGTAAGTACATCGACTTCCCTACTTGGCAGAGTCACTAACCAAGTCAGCTCAACGCTGGTTTCAAGTGTTCGGTTTAATACGGGAACGCATGCCCAGCCGTCGCATCAACCCCAGCTGCCGTTGGTATTGTACAGCTTCGAATCCAGCCCGTACGCCAGGTTGGTGCGTGAAAAACTGTGTGAATTAGAGTTGACCTATATTCTGGTTAACCTTGGCAAACAACAAATTGCGGATATGGGGCCGGCAGCCATGCGGTGGAGCCTCAAACCCTATCAGCCTCTGCCAAATACCAAGCGGGAAGCTTTCTTCAAACAATACGGTAATGTGCAAGTTCCTTTCCTGATGGACCCCAACACCGGGATAGCCATGTTCGAATCGAAAGATATTGTGGCGTATCTCAAGCAGACTTACGAACAGTAAAAAAGAAGCCGTGTTGATATCCAACACGGCTTCTGAACGGTTTGCATTGAGGAGAGATTTCCTTGCCCATAATGATGATCATTGCAGATCAAAACGATCAGCGCTATCGGTGGCCTTTATTGCGCCTTTTTCAACTTTTGTTCCACTGGCTTTTTCTCACTCGCCGGCTGCTCTGCTTTTTTCATGTCAGTCTTGCCTTTTGGCGTAAACTCAACAACATGCTGGGTTTCGGCCGGGTGCGTAGTACCGAAGAACTTGCCGCCGCGATCAATGCTCAGGTTATCGCAGTAAATGCTGCCCGATACGACCCCTTTATCCAGGATCTCGATGGCATTGGCGCGGCAGACCCCTTCGATCTGACCGTTGACGATGATCTTGTCAGCCCAGATTTCCCCTTTAATAGAGCCACTGCGGCTGACAATCAAGCCTTTTTCCAGCTTCAATGTCCCCTCAATGATCCCATCGACCTGCATATCGCAACTTAGCTTGAATTCTCCTTGGATGTCACATCCCGCTGCGATGACAGTTGTAGTTGTTTGCTGACTTGCTGCTCCACTTTGTTTATCAAAGATGCCCATTGAATATTTCTCTCTTTTTCAAAAATATGTTCAAAATTATCCAAGCTCCAATCAACGAATGGCCGTGGATTCAACGCCCGCCCTACAAACCGCACCTCATAATGCAGGTGTGGCCCGGATGACAAACCAGAATTGCCGGAGTACGCAATGAGATCGCCCTTATTGACGAAATCACCGGATTTCACGGCAAATTTGTGTAAATGGGAATAAGATGACGAAAAGCCAAAGGTGTGCTGTAGGCGAAGAAAGTTACCCGAGCCCTCCTTACTTGGCCGTACCGTTTCTACCACGCCATCTGCAGGTGCATATACCGGCGTGCCGGTGTTCACGGCAAAGTCCAGCCCGCGGTGCAACCGACGCTTGCCCGTTACTGGATGAACACGATAGCCAAACTGGGACGACTGGCGCGCATTCCCCACCGGCGACCCATTAGGTAGGCTTTCCAATATAGCGGTACGCACCGCAGAGTTGATCGCGGCAACATCCAAGCGCTGCTCTATGGCATCAACTTCCCCGGTAACATCGACGCCAAGTAAAGCTTCGAGTTCATGTAACCTATCCGATACCCCACTCAAACGATTTTCACGGGCATCCAAGTCCGCCTCTAAATCGAATTTCAACGATTTCAGTTGATCTAGCTCTTCAGTCAATGATGATGACTGGGCTTCCAATTCCATCTGTTTGTATTTCGCGTCATCGGCTTCTGACTTCAAATACACCATCCAACCGGCCGCCGTCACAGTGACCACCACAGCAGAGATAGCCAGCCAGCGCAAATTACGCTGCGCTTTGACACTCAGCTGAAAGTGCCTTGAACCATGTATCGATGAAACCGATATCGTGATTTGTTCCTTCATAGTAGTACTGCTATTTATAAATCACTTATACATCAAGCGACCGAGATTCCGTTGTTATTAAGCGAGTCAGGTCAAATTCTTCAAATTAACATTCAGCAAGTTTGCTGTTAGTATGCAATCAACTGTAGTTAAAGCATTTTTTACAACCTCCCTTTAACAATACATGTTGATATTTTGCTTACTAAGGACAGTAACAGATGATTTCTCTCAAGGAACTTTTAAGACGTAAACCTTGGATACTCTCCACATTTATTTTGCTCGGGATTGCCATTTGGCTGTTTAGTGGCCATCAATCAGCCCCTTCAGATAGCTCGGAGCCACAAGGACAACAAACCAAAGCCTCCAGTCCCCCTCCACTGGCCAAGGTTGTGATTGAGCAATTTACTGTCCAGCCCGTTACCCGCACCCTCTCCCTCTATGGCCGAACCGCCCCCAACCGTAAAGCAACTCTCGGCGCAGAAGTCTCAGGTAAAGTCGAAAGCCTGCTAGTACGCAAGGGCCAGCACGTAAAAGCCGGCCAAGGCCTTGTCCAGCTAGACAAAGCGGATCGCGAACTGCAACTCGCCCGCACCAAGGCATTGCTCAAAGTCAGGACCCAAGAGTTTAATGCTGCCAAGTCATTAAAAAGTAGGGGGTTGCAGGGAGAGGTGGCATTTAGCCAGGCAGAAGCCAACCTCATTGAGGCCAAGGCACAGGTCAAAAGTCTTGAGCTAACCCTCGCCAATACCGAAATCTATGCCCCTTTCGACGGAATTATCGAACTCCTCTATATTGAAAAAGGTGATTTCCTAGGCGTTGGCGATCCGATCATTTCCATTGTTGATCTTGATCCGCTGGTGATCAGTGCCGATGTCAGCGAGCGCCATATCGATAAAATTTACAAAGAGCAGCAAGCAGAAGTCAGCCTGGTAACCGGATTTGCTACCACCGGGACACTGAGCTTTAGGGGGGCGGTCGCCAACGAAGCCACCAACACGTATCCGATTGAAGTTGAGATCAGTAACCCAGACATGACCCTGACGGCCGGCACCAGCGCCAATCTCGAACTGCTGTTAGCAACCGAGCCGGCAATTAAGATCACCCCCTCAATGCTGGCGCTGGATGAAGCGGGTAACCTAGGGGTCAAGACCTTGACATCAGAGGATAAAGTGCATTTCGTCCCTATCTCAATTGTCAAAGTCGAGCCTGACGGCGTATGGCTGAGCGGTACCGAGCCCACCGTTGAGATCATCACCACAGGTCAAGGTTTCGTCAGAGATGGTGATACGGTGATCCCGGTTCGCCGCAATTCAGTTGACCTCGATGGGAGTGAGTAATGTTTGCCATCATCGATGCAGCGATAAACCGCTCGCGCACCATGCTCACCTTGCTCGTACTCATCTTACTGGCAGGTGTCATCACCTATCGCGTTATACCGAAAGAATCCAGCCCGGATATCACCATACCGGTCATTTACGTCTCCGTCGGCCACCAGGGGATCAGCCCTATCGATGCCGAGCGCTTATTGGTTAGGCCGTTAGAAAAAGAGCTGCGCTCCATTGAGGGCGTCAAAGAGATGACCGCAGCGGCGTCGGAAGGCTATGCTTCTGTCACCCTAGAATTCATCGCAGGATCGGACATCAACGTTGCCCTCACCGATGTCCGCGAGGCCGTCGATATGGCCAAGACCAAACTCCCCGAAGATGCCGACGAGCCAACGGTGAATGAAGTGACCTTGGCCAGCTATGAGCCAGTGCTGTCGTTGGTTCTCTACGGTACCGTGCCGGAACGGACCACGATTCAGATAGCACGTGAACTTCAGGATAAGCTAGAGAGCTTCAAACAAGTGCTTGAGGTCGATATTGCCGGTGACCGGGAAGATGTCGTTGAAGTACTGGTCGAGCCGCTCTTGATGGAGAGCTACGGCCTTGACCAGCAAGATGTCTTCAACCTGGTAGCCCGCAATAACCGCGTCGTAGCTGCGGGATTTGTCGATACCGGCTATGGCCGTTTTTCGGTCAAGGTCCCCTCGGTCTTTGACTCGCTGAAGGATATCCTCGAGCTGCCCATCAAAGTCGATGGCAACAAAGTGGTCACGTTCAGCGATGTCGCCACCATACGCCGCGCTTACCGCGATCCCGATAGCTTTGCTCGCCTCAACGGTGACACTGCCGTCGTACTGGATGTAAAAAAACGGGCGGGCGAAAACATCATTGAAACGGTCAATATCGTCAAAGCCGTTGTCGAGGAAGCCCAGAAACTTGACGAATGGCCCGACAACCTCTTGGTCGAATACACCCTCGACCAGTCGGAAGATGTTGAGACCATGCTCAGCGATCTGCAAAACAACATTTTGTCAGCCATTATCTTGGTGGTCATTGTCATACTGGCTATTCTCGGGACCCGCACGGCATTTTTGGTAGGGGTCTCGATCCCCGGCGCGTTCCTAACCGGTCTGCTGATGCTTGCGGTGAGCGGGATCACGGTTAACATGATTGTGCTTTTCGCCCTGATTATGGCCGTCGGTATGTTGGTTGATGGAGCCATTGTGGTTACCGAATATGCCGACCGCAAAATGCAAGAAGGGGTTGGCCGCAAACAAGCATACCGAGAAGCGGCAAAGCGCATGGCATGGCCAATCACCGCCTCAACCGCTACAACCCTCGCCGCTTTTGCGCCATTGCTATTTTGGCCAGATACCACCGGCGAATTCATGCGTTATCTGCCACTCACCTTGATAGCGACACTGTCAGCATCACTGATCATGGCACTGCTCTTCGTGCCAGTGCTAGGCAGCGTCGTCGGTAAGCCGCAATACACCACCCAGCAAGACAGAGAACGCAAAATTGCCCTGGAAAAAGGCGACTTCTCCCAGGCACACGGTTTGACCAAGCTCTATCTGGCCACCCTTGCTATCGCGATTAAGCACCCGATTAAAATCCTGCTCTCTGCCTGCCTGTTCGCCGTTGCCGTCGGGGTGGCCTACAGCAAGGCAGGGCTCGGGGTCGTCTTCTTCCCTGACGTCGACCCGCCTCACTTTACCATTAAAGCCCGCTCCCATGGTGACTTGTCTATCTACGAAAAGGATACTCTGATGAGCCAGATAGAGCAGCGCATCATGGGCACCGAAGGTATCAAGAGCGTTTACACCCGGACCGGGGGCAATAATGAAATTGGCCAAATCCAGCTCAATCCGCTCGACTGGCAATACCGCCCGCCAATCAAGGACATCATTGCCGAGATGCGGGAAAAAACCGCTGACATTGCTGGCGTCGAGTTGGAATTCAAGTTTCCCCAGGCTGGCCCGCCCAGCGAGCATGACGTGGTTATCGAGGTTTCCGGCAACAACACCGCCGAAATGAACGATGCAGTCCGCCAGGTCCGTTATTGGCTCGAATCACAGCCGGCTTTCACCAATATCTCCGATTCGGCAGACAAGGAAGGGATTGATTGGGAAATCAATATCAGCCGCGATGATGCTGCTCGCTTTGGCAGCGATGCTACCTTGGTCGGCAATACCGTTCAGTTTGTGACAAACGGCCTTAAGATTGGAGACTTCCTCCCCGATGATACCGACGAGGAAGTCGATATCCTGGTTCGCTATCCCGAGGACAAACGGGATATCGGGCGGTTTGATGAGCTGAGGGTAAAAACGGTGTACGGCATGGTACCAATCACCAACTTTGCCAGCATTACGCCCTCGCCGAAACAAGGCACCATCAACCGCATTGATGGCAAACGGGTCATCGAGGTCATGGCGGATATGGCCACTGGCTACAACCTGAGCTTACAGCTTCCAGTGATCAATGCGGCGATTGCGGAAATGCCGCTCGCCAAGGGAACCCAAGTGGTTGTCAGGGGGCAGAATGAAGATCAGGAGAAATCATCCGCCTTTTTGCAAAATGCCTTCCTGGTCGCCCTCGCTGTGATGGGGCTGATTTTGATCACCCAGTTCAATAGTTTCTACCAGGCGCTACTGATACTGAGTGCCGTCCTGTTCTCCACTGTCGGTGTCTTCTTGGGACTACTGATTTTCCAGCGCCCCTTTGGCATCATCATGTCCGGTATCGGGGTGATCTCGCTGGCGGGTATTGTGGTGAACAACAATATCGTTCTGATCGACACGTATAACCAGCTTCGCCACGGCGGAATGGATAAGGTCACTGCCATCATGCACACTGGCGCGCAGCGTTTGCGCCCGGTATTGCTCACAACGATCACAACTGTCCTAGGCCTGCTGCCGATGGTGCTTGAGATGAATATTGACCTGCTAAACCGCGTGGTCGAATTCGGCGCACCCAGTACCCAGTGGTGGTCACAGTTAGCCACTGCGGTGGCCGGGGGGCTTACCTTTGCCACGGTGCTGACCTTGATCCTCACGCCCTGCCTGCTCATGCTGGGACGGGATCATAGACAACGTGCAGAAAAGCGCGCTTCGGCACCGCAAACACAAAACGGCCACACGCCGATGGGGGATCCAGAAGCGATTGTCAAACAACAGCTGGGCAAGATGTTATCTTCCCCGCCAGTACCGAGCAAAACGGTAACCGCGCAGGGAACCACCGAAAGACTGAAGTAACAACGTACATCATAGAGAGCCGTCAACGTGAGAGTGTCACGTTGGCGGCCGCTCGCTAACGATAGGTGCTAGCCCAACACCCACTTGATCACCGCAGCCAACAAACCAACGGCGAAGATCCCGCCTAGATAGAGCACCACAAACCACATCCATCTTTTGAAACAGGCATTGATCATCAATGGTACCCCTCATCCTCTTTCAATTTACCCCTGAACACCCAGTGAGAGTATGCGGTGTATGCAATAATCAACGGCAGGAGGAAAACAGCACCACTGAGCAAGAACTTCAGGCTAGTATCTGGCGCTGCCGCCTCGGCATAGGTAATCGCATGCGGGACTATGTACGGATAAGTACTCACGCCAAAACCGAGGAAGGCCAAGAAAAACAGGCCGAGCACCACCAAGTACGCCTGCACCGGTTTGTGTTCCATCAAATCTTTGAACAATAGGTATACCAAATAGGCAGAGCAGCCTGGTATTAATAAAAACAACAGTGCCTGTGGGAAGGTAAACCAGCGTTCGGCGATCGTTTCATTGCCAAGTGGTAGCCATAGGCTAAGTATGATGACCATTGCCACCATTATCAGCGCACACCGCTTGGCAATAATATAAAACCGCTGGTGTATTCCTTCGGGCATTTTGATCAGCAGCCAACATGCCCCAAGCAGCGTATAGGCTGCCACAGTGACAAAACCACAATACACGCTAAACGGAGTGAACCAATCAAACCAGCCACCGCTGTATGCACGATCGGTGACGGAGACCCCCTGAAGCAGGGTTCCGAGGATCATTCCCTGGGTAAAGGTGGCAGTCAGAGAGCCGAGAAAAAATGAACTGTCCCACAGAAATTGGCCCCGTTTGGTCCTAAAACGATACTCAAATGCCACCCCCCGGAAAATCAAGCCAAGCAGCATCATGATAATTAATGCGTACAAGGCTGGCATCGCCACCGCATAGGCCAGAGGAAATACCGCAAACAGTCCCCCTCCACCGAGTACCAGCCAAGTTTCGTTACCATCCCAAACCGGCGCGATACTGTTCATCATCAAGTCCCGCTCTTTGGTGGTCTCGGCAGAAATAAACAGGATACCGATACCCAAATCAAACCCATCGAGGATGACATAGGCAAATACCGCAACTGCTATCAAGATGTACCAAATCAATGCGTAATCCATAACCGGTTCCTCACATTGTCAATTTGTTCGACGCTGCCAGTGATTGCTTGTCTTTACTCTCATCGCCGACGTCCGGAACGCTGGCGGTTGGTGGTAGGACATATTTGGTTGGAGGCTTGCGCATCAGGCGAAGCAAGTAGAAAAAGCCAGCACCGAATACCGAGAAATACACAATCACGAAAGCCGCAACGGACACACTGACGGCCGCGGCATTAACCGGGGATATCGAGTCAGCCGTTCTGAGCAAACCGTAGACGGTGAAAGGCTGTCGCCCGACTTCGGTGGTGATCCAACCGCACAGGATGGCAATAAAACCGGTTGGTGCCATTGCCACACAACAGCGGTGGAACAGAGTATGGTAGTAAAGCTCTCCCTTCTTGCGCAGCCACAAACTGTAAAGCCCAATGGCTAACATCAGAAAACCAATCCCGACCATGATCCGGAAGCTCCAGAACACGATAGGCACCGGCGGGTGTTCATCTTCTGGGAAAGCATCCAGCCCTGTAACCTCACCGTTCCACTCATGGGTCAAAATCAAACTGCCTAAATGTGGAATGGCAATTTTATAATCCACTTCTTTGGTTTCTTCATTGGGCAAACCAAACAATATCAATGGCGCACCTTGCTGGGTTTCATAATGCCCTTCCATCGCAGCCACTTTAGCTGGCTGGTGCTCGAAAGTATTAAGGCCATGCATATCCCCAACCACAATCTGGATCGGTGTAACAATCGCCGCCATCCACAGCGCCATGGAAAACATGGTTCGGGCTAAATGATTATTTTGCGATTTGAGCAAGTGATACGCTCCCACCCCGCCAACCACAAAAGCGGTGGTCAAGAAGGCAGCCAAAACCATATGCACCAAACGATACGGGAAGGAAGGATTGAAAACGACGGCCCACCAATCCTCAGGAATGAACTGCCCGAGCTCATTTATGGAGTATCCTGCGGGGGTCTGCATCCAACTATTCACCGAGAGGATCCAGAAGGCTGACATCAATGTCCCGATAGCCACGATGACCGTTGACATAAAATGCAGCTTTTTCCCCACCCGGTTCATGCCGAACAACATGACGCCCAAAAAGCCTGCTTCAAGAAAAAATGCCGTGAAGACCTCATAGCCCATCAACGGCCCAAGTACTGGGCCGGTTTTGTCCGAGAAAACACTCCAATTGGTGCCAAACTGGTAGCTCATCACGATACCGCTGACGACCCCCATCCCGAAACTGATAGCGAAAATTTTTATCCAGTACTGGTAGAGCTCAATGTATTTGTGCTTGCCGGTTTTCAGGTACAAGCCTTCCAGCACCGCCAAGTAACTGGCAAGGCCAATCGTGAAAGCCGGAAAAATGATATGGAACGAGACTGTGAATGCAAACTGGAATCTAGCAAGATCGACCGCGAGTTCATTCATGGTTTCTCCTTACTACCTAATCTAAAGAGGTTTTTCTTGAATAGGTAAACCTGCGGAAATAATGAAGCTGCAACCCTTTCTATACGCATCGCTTAACAGTATGGTTCATCTTGCTAAAAGTTGGCGAAGCGACAAGAAACTCGCATTTTCGGCGGCCTTAACCACTATATCCCTTCATTTGCCGCTTGCTGGGCAAGCATGATGAGTTATAGTTACATTATTGCTAATCGAAATTCCCACTCAGCCCGTAGCAGTAGCAATGGTTTTGCTGGCAGTCCTCCTGCCAGTTACTCGTGAGGGCTATACAATGAGTCTAAAGTCAACATTAGAGAAGTTCGAACACGCCTTTGAGCCAGGAGGCAAGTACCAAAAGTGGTTTCCACTCTACGAAGCATTTGCCACTTTGTTGTACACCCCCGGACAGGTCACCAATCGCCTTACCCATGTCAGGGACAGTATCGACCTCAAGCGGATTATGATCATGGTGTGGCTGGCCGTCTTTCCAGCCATGTTCTGGGGGTTGTACAATGTCGGGCACCAAACGGTCATTGCCCTCAACAGCCTGTATTCCCCCGAGGAGATCCAGCAACTGGTCAGTGACAACTGGCAGTATTCAGCCACACTCGCCCTGGGCGGCAGTTTGGCCGAGTCCTCAGGCTGGGCCAGCAAAATGCTGCTAGGTGCCTGCTATTTTCTGCCTTTGTACATCACGGTGTTCATTGTCGGTGGATTCTGGGAAGTGCTCTTTGCCATCATCCGCAAGCATGAAATCAATGAAGGCTTTTTTGTCTCCTCCATTCTGTTTGCGTTGATACTGCCGCCCACCCTTCCGTTATGGCAGGCAGCCCTGGGGGTCACCTTCGGGATCGTGGTCGCTAAAGAAGTGTTTGGCGGTACCGGGCGCAACTTCCTCAATCCCGCCCTCGCTGGCCGGGCTTTTTTATATTTTGCCTATCCAGCAGAGATCTCCGGCGGTATGGTCTGGACAGCCGCCGATGGCTATACCGGTGCGACGGCACTGAGCCAGTGGGCTGAAAACGGCTCAACCGCTATGGTGCATAATGCCACCGGCGAAGCCATTACCTGGATGGATGCCTTCATCGGTAATATCCCCGGATCCATTGGTGAAGTCTCGACATTATTCCTGTTGCTCGGCGGTTTGATGATTATGCTAATGGGCATCGCATCTTGGCGGATTGTCACCGGGGTTATGGTGGGGATGATTGTCACCTCGACGCTGCTCAATCTCATCGGTTCAGACACCAACCCAATGTTTGCAATGACATTTTGGTGGCACCTGGTACTTGGTGGCTTCGCCTTCGGGATGCTGTTTATGGCAACCGATCCGGTTTCTGCCGCGTTCACGGACAAAGGGAAATGGGCGTACGGGATCCTCATCGGAGTTATGACGGTGTTTATTCGGGTCGTCAACCCAGCCTACCCCGAGGGGATCATGTTGGCTATCTTGTTCGCCAACCTGTTTGCTCCCCTATTTGACAACCTGGTTTCACACTCAAACATCAAACGCCGGCTCAACCGCCACACCAGTAGTTGATACTCCCCCACGTCCGCACGACGTGGGGCGTCCCGCAATACTAGGCCAGGCAGTCAACGAAGATCATAGGCTCTTGATAGCGAACAGGCACCCCTTGTTCTATCAACTCATCAATCACATCATCAGCCATTTCAACAAAGGCTTCACTGAGCAAATCGCAAATCGCTTCGCCACCTTGGGTAATTGCCAGTGCAGAAAACCACAGTTTCAGCTGAATGGAGTGCTGAGCCAACTTGCGAAACAGGCTATCGCAATCCGTTCGGGCAATATTGATGATTAACTCGCACAGGCATGAAGCTAGTCCTTGCCTTCTATACGCTTCTTTGACATACATCGTATGCAAGGTCACTTCGTAGAACAGCTCTGTCGGCTTACGGCGATTACGGTGATCTTCCAGATAACGGCCAAACGTCGCCACCGCGGCTATCTCACCGTCGGCATAAACTTCCACAGCGATATCGCCTGCCTCATCCGATTGGCGCTTATGCGGCGATGCCTCCTGGCTGCCATCAATAACCGCCTGCACTTGGTGATAGTCATCATCGAGATACTGCACCTCATGGGTCAGCTCAGACAACGGCTTAATAACCAGTTGCCAGTCTGCTTTTGGCAATGGCGGCGTTATACCCAGCATAGCCAAATCGGCAATGGGTAATAGTGCTAAGTTCAAGGAGTCGGAATGGATTGATAAAGATGGGTTGCGCGAAAATTCCATGTTCACTCCCTTACATTTCACAAAATCGGAGTGTAGCAAAACCGCCTTAAATCCAGGCGTTCTAATTAAGCTTCTGTGAGCGCGGCTTCACTCTGTAGGCGTAGAGCGGCAATATTTTCAACAGCATGGTGAAACATGAGAGACAGAATGAGGCTTAGTAAGCCTCCTCGACGCAAACTTGCAACGCGACCTCCATCGCCGCCTGTGCTGACATGGGCCTGTAAAAGTAGAATCCCTGAATCGCGGCAACATCCAATGACTGCATCGTCTGTTTTTGCTCTTTCGTTTCCACTCCCTCTGCAACCATCTTTAGTTCAAGCGCCTTTGACATATTAACGATGCTGCTGATCAGGATTTCACTCTGTGTCTCCTGGCCAATACGTTGGACAAAACTGCGATCCAGCTTGACGATATCAAGCGGGAACTCGCACAGCGAGCTCAAGGCCGAATAACCGGTTCCGAAGTCGTCAAGCGCTAGCTTGATACCCAAATTCTTTATCGCCTGCATCTGCTGGATCACTCCTGGATTGGAATCGATCAGCATAGTTTCGGTGATCTCGATAATCAGATACTTGGGACTGATCTGGTAGCGCTCAAGTAATGTTCGCAATTGAGGGAGTAATTGGGGATGAGAAAAATGCGAGCCGGCCAGGTTAACATTGACCGTCAATGCACCAAGCCCCAGCTCTTTACGCCTGCTATTCACCTGCGCCAAGAACTCACACGACTTTTCCAGAATACAGCTACCCAGGGCAACAATCAGCTCTCGTGACTCGGCCAGCGGAATAAACTGCTCAGGCGAAATGCCCCCTAGCTCCGGATGGTGCCACCTTGCCAGCGCCTCGAATCCACAGACCTCTTCCGTCTTGCTGTTAACAATAGGCTGGAAGTCGGGATAAATATCACCTTGACTGATTGCGTTGGCAATATCGCGCTGAATAACGATATGACTCTTCAGCTGTTGCTCTATTTGACTGTCAAAAAACTGGATGCGTGATTTTTTGGTCCGTGCACAATAGGTCGCAAACTCCGCCGCACTTATTGCCTGTTCGGCGGACATAGTCGTTGTTGGTAGGAGAACCAATCCGACTGAAGCGGATAATCGCAGCTCGACCCCCTCCACCTGAAACGGTTTACCTAAAGAAGACAGTATTACTTTGGCAAAACGATAAGGGGCAAAGTAATTATCATCGGACAGCAAGATCGCAAACTCGCTTTCTGCAACGCGCCCCAACAGCCCTTTTCCGGACATACTCTTCAACTGCTTGGCCACGGCCGCCAACACTTCGTCTGCCATCTGATGACCAAACGCCCCCACGATATTACTGAACCTCTCGATACGAATGTATACCACCGAGCAACTGGATCGCTGACCGGATGACAGCTTATCCTCGAGCAAGGCCAGCATAGTCTGGCGGTTGAGCAGCCCTGTTACCGTGTCATACCTTTCCATCTGGTTGATCAGGCCTTCCTGCTCTTTCTGCCGGCTGACATCCTTGATTGAAAACATCAGTGCCTCGCCACACTGCTGCTTAATTGGCATCACCTCCAACTTGCACGCCACTACCCGCCCATCGGACGCCAGTAGCTCGGTGTCAAAATGCCTTTGTCCGCCATTGACTGCTTGCGTTAACGCCTCAACTTTGCAGTATTGATGCGATGATGCCGGACACAAGTTCAGTAAAGACTGTCCAATAAGCCCTTGCCCGGATGGATAAGACAAAATCTCAGCGATGGTATCATTGGCATCGACAATTTGGCCGTCGAGCACCATCAGCAAACCGAGATTACTGGTACGATATAGCGCGTCAAATTTTTGCACCACATCGTTCAATGCCGAATTGCTGTGAGTTGATTTAGTGAGAGTCTGATTAATCACTTCCTCGATGATCGAAAACTCATCACTGCCTTCAGCTTTCATCTGTGCGCTATATCGATCCCTGACCAGGGCTTCCAGCCCTTTTTCAAATGCCAAAAAACGACTGCCTACTTTTAGTCTGAACGCCAACAGCGTCAGCATCCCAATCACCACAGCCACCACAAACATGGCCATTGCCAACCAACTGATCAGCTGGCTCCCCTGCTGATAAATAGTGCGCAGGTGGCTACTATTCAACATAGCAAGCGGCATTCCATTGATATCATTAAGAATAACGCTAGCGGTTAGATACTCACCGCTGTTATCACTCTGTAAGGCAGCAGATGCCGGATACGGGGTATTTGCATCAGAGGTTATAGCAGCCAGGGAGATGCGCGTTGCCAACACATCACTGTACTGGCCAGGGAAAACCTCCGACAGGTAGCGCCCCCAAATCAGCCAGCCGGCGACCGGGCCATTGCCAAGGCTATTGCGAATAGGGGCAACAGAAACGATCATAATGTCATCCCCCCACCTGAGCAGGCCGGCATAAGCGTTCCCCGTCACCGCTTCATCTTCAATTTCGGCTGCCAGCTTCAAGCCAAGACCTTCTGGAGCCAACAGTCGCTGCCTGAACTGAGCCGGTAAAGGCACTGTCTTGTCCTGTTCTGTAGCATAAATGCTCTCGGCAACGTTCCCATCGAGATCGAGAAAAACCATCAGATCAATATCCAGGCTCTGCAGTCCATCGTAGTAGAGATTGCGCTCCCGATAGGCCGCATCGCCCTGCTTGACTAGCTGATAACTTTCGTCCCAATAAGACCAGTCAAAGGATCGTTTCAACTGCTGACGGACTGCGATATCAATCATTTTCTCTGCCTGTTCGACATGCTGAATAACATGCTGCTGCTCTATCTCATTGAGGTTCTGCAAGAAGAAATAGCGGGCACAAAGCAGACAAAGAGCAGCAATGGCAAAAAGCGCGGCACCAAACAAGATTGCCGTTCTTGTACTCAGCTTGGCAGAGACTAGATTTTTTATTTTCATCATCAGCTGGATACTTGCGGAATATTCACTACGGGAATATAAATGTAGCAATTATGCGCTTCTGCAATGTTGATATAAAACAACTCGTTGCAATCTCTCTTCAGAAATTACAGCCAATACAACAGCATCAGCTTGAGCTAAAACTAGTTGATAGCCGATTGCCATTACGCCCTGACGCCTTGACTTGATATAAGGCCCTGTCTGCTTCAATCAATAGAGACACCCAATCCTGGCTCAGTTGCTTGGCACTAGGCGTAAAAATCCCCCCCATCGAAACGGTTACCGGATAATCACCGCAGCTTAGCATGAACTCGGTCCCGGTTATTTGCTGCTGTATACGCTGAAGTAGCCGCTCACTTTCACTCTCACGGCACGCCACCACCATAATAAACTCTTCACCGCCCCAGCGGACCACCACGTCTTGGTGACGGACGACGGACTTCAACCGCTTGGCCATCTCGACCAGTACCTCATCGCCAACATTATGCCCGTAGTGGTCATTGAATTGCTTAAAATGGTCAATATCAATCACGACAACCAGCCCGCCGTGACAATAGTCGGCAACCGGCGGCTCTTTTAGCCAGTGTTCTAAAAAGCGGCGATTGTGCAGCATCGTCAGCGGATCTTTGTTTGACTGGGTAACTAATTGTGCATTGGAACGCTCTAGCACCTGCTTGTCTTTGTTAAGCATCGAATACCGACGGTATAGCCAGTAAAGCAGAATGATGATCAATGCCGTGCCCAGTTTAAGCATGTTCTCACTGGCTTTTTTTTCTGCCAATCGAGAGTTTGTCAGCGCGTTTTCAGCCTTGAGTAACTGGATCTCCTTTTCTTTGACATGCGTGTCGTAGCGCTCTTGCATGTCGAAAAGCTCTTTTCTTCGAATATCAAACAGATAGCTTTTACCAAGGTCAGAATACTTTTTGTAATAAGCTAAAGCTTGCTGGTAATCACCCACACTTTCGTAAATCTTTGCCATCAGTTCATAAAGATAAATCATCCGATGCTGGAAGTGATTGGCCTCATACACCGACAATGCCATTTTTGCGTAGTAAAGTGCCTGCTCGGTTCGCTGCGAAGAGTAAAACGCTTCCGACAGGCTTTCATGACAATTGGCGACAGTGATGCCATTCTTGCCACCAAATCGCCTTGCCATACTCAGGCAGCGTTCAGCGGCATTCATCGCGGCAGGCTCGTCCCCGCGGTCGAGGTAGTAGGCCGAAAGGTTGACCAAGGCAATGGTCTTAATTCTGATTGAGCGCGTTTTCGCCGACAGTTTTACCGCCTTGTCGACATGGAATTTCCTCTGCGCTTCATTGCCTAAAAACTTATCAATGACTCCGGCATTGATATGCAAGATGGCTGCGATATACGCGTTATTGAGTGCACTTTTCCCATAGCGTTCAAAGGCCCGCTGGCTGTATTGCGACGCGATATCCCACTGTTCCATGTTGATATAGACGGATGAGATATTGGAGAGCAGCCGCGCCAGTTGCTGGTCGTCAGAGCGGGCAGAGAATATTTCATAGGCTTGCTGGTATTTATCCAGCGCCTCATGATAGTTCGAGCGCTCAACCTCAATATTGGCCAGCCACTTGAGGCTTCTTGCCAACAGGATTTTATACCCCATTTGTTCGGCACTGAGCTTCACCGACTCAAGTTTTACCTGGGCCAGTGCGTATTCCCTTTGCTCCATCAGCGCCAGGGCATCAAGAAACATGATCTCCGCATGTATCCAGGCTTCCCCAGACCGTTTTGCGATGAGATCCAGTTGCTCGATGAAAAATGCAATATCGATCTCTGTCCGGCCTTCAGCCTGTTCAATGTTGTAACGCGCAAGCCAATAGAGAGCCTGCTCGTTATCAGACGCCCCATCATCAATCCGGCGTTGTAAATCTACCGTCTGCTCATCAGCAAGGTAAGGGTTATTGAGAGACAGACTGTAGTACTTCATAAAGGCATTATCCGCCCCGTTTACCTTGGTGGATAAATAACACTGATAGGGTGTTTTACTACCGGCTGCAAGTACCGCTGGCGAGAGAAGACCATTAGATAAAATGAAAAATAGCGCAACAATGAGCACTTTAAAAGGAGAAGGTATAGGCATAGAACTACAGGCAGAAAAAATCAACGTCTTCCATAATCATGTTCCATCGAACAGTATTTTTAACAAAAATCGAGATAGAAATACAGCAAAGTTATGCTGCCACCATAACCGAAATGTAAACCAGCCGATGCACCGGTGGCACCTATACTTTCCCCTCCCAGCATTGACAGGCATAAAAGCCATTTCTATGTGATCTCATTAACATTTTTCACTTAATTTTAGCGAAAATAACTATTCGTTTTTCCTGATAAGCTATATGCCTTTGCTTTAGTAAAAAATGCCCCGTTTCGGGCACCTACGGATATTTACGCACTATTTGAATCCCAGTTTGTATTTATGTGAAATAAACAGAAATATATTATTAGAGAATTATCACATTCAGACTCAAATAATTTTCTTAATCTACCCCTAACCAAGCACATTGCTTCGCTTGGATATAAAACAAATAAATACAAATAAATACGAAAAAATACTCTTAAATGGAGATACGATCATGCGCATAGTTTTAGCACTAGGCGGAAACGCCCTATTAGCTCGAGGCCAAGCATTAACCGCCGAGAACCAAAGAGAAAATATCCAAAAGGCAGCAGCCAGCATCGCCGCGATTGCCAACGATCATGAAGTAGTAATCGTTCACGGTAACGGTCCGCAGGTGGGTTTGCTGATGGAGCAAAACAGCGCTTACCAGGAGTATTCACCAGAAACCACACCATACCCAATGGATGTGTTGGGCTCCCAAACTTGCGGCATGGTCGGTTATATGCTGCAACAAGAGCTGCGTAACATCGATGCTAACCTATCGGTAGCGACCTTGGTTACCCAAACCGAAGTCAGCAAAGATGATCCGGCTTTTGCCAATCCAACTAAGTTTGTCGGCCCGGTTTACACCGAAGAAAGTGCTAAAGAGATCATGGCTGTCAGTGACAAGGAATTCAAAGCCGACGGGCAATACTTCCGCCGCGTGGTACCATCACCAATGCCAAAAGCGATTATCGAACAGCAGCAAATTGAAACCCTGCTGACAAGCGGTAACGTCGTTATTGCTTGCGGTGGCGGTGGTGTGCCTGTGTGTCGTGAACAAGGTCGTATGGAAGGCGTAGAGTGTGTTATCGACAAAGACTTAACCGCTGAGCTTCTGGCTGAAACCATCAATGCCGATTTGTTTGTTATCCTCACCGACGGTTCAATCTACCGTAATTACGGTAAAGAAGATCAAGCTGAAATGAAAGTGGCCACACCGGAAGGCCTGTCTCACTTCAACTTCCCAGCAGGGTCTATGGGGCCGAAAGTGGATGCCGTTTGCCAATTCGTCAACAGCGGCCGCGGTAATGCTGCAATCGGCTCTCTGTTTGACCTTGACCGAATTTTGACCAATGAAGCCGGAACCTTGGTGAAGGCTGGCGAAGGAATTGAGTACTACTAAGCCAATACCGTTTTAGCCATATAAAAACTAAGCCTCTGATGAGGCTTAGTTTTATTCTCATTAAACTAACGCCGAACCAGACTTCTGGCATTGGCCGCGACAATCAGGCGGTTGACCAGCACTTTCTTCTTGGTCTCCGACACCGACGGCAACTCCCTGATAATTCGATTTATCTCACCATCCAAGTATTTAGCATTTTTGGTTTTCACCATTGCCCGAATCACTTTCTCGGCATTGTCCGGCAGTGGCTGCTGTATGGCCCATTTGTAACTGTATTCGTTGCCGCTACTTAAGCCGGCATCCGTTTGTTTCCCGCCGCTTATTCCCACCGCTTTTGCACTCGGGAGCTTCTTGGTTTTCTTTACCTGCGGCTCGGCAACATCCTGCTCCCGCCCCATGCGGCGGCAGTATTCCTCGGCAACCGGGCTCGAGTAATAAGGCAGCGTACCTTGCTGGTAGAGCTTGGGTCCCAGATCCTGGGCCAGGTTGATTTTCCCTTCCAGCACAAACCGGCTGGCATTGGTTGCCTTCACCGACGGCTTGTCGGGCATGGTGTAATAGACAAAGGCTTTTTGTTTGGCCCGGGTCAGGGCGACATAGGCCAAGCGGCGCTCTTCCTCCAAATCGGCCCCCACGGTACCGGAAGCCCGATTCACATAGGGAAAGGCATCCTTGTCCCAAAACGGCAGATGGACATGGTGGTATTCACAGCCCTTGGCGCGGAAAATGGTTGTCAGCTGGAGGGCATTTTGCGCGTCAGGCTCTTTGGAGCCCGCATTGGTGTTGGCGCTTTTCTGGCCAGACTGTTGGGTGTAATACTCGAAATACTGCAGCGCCTTTTCACAGCTCTGATCCATCGCCTCCAGCACGGTGGCAACACTGTCCAGCCGCTCCACCGCTTCCTCGATTTCCGATGCCGTGGCTTCGGTTTTCCAGATCCAGCTATCCAAGCCACTTTCGTTGCGGTATTGCTGGTAGACTTCCGCGGCTTTGAAACTGCCTTTACGCATCAGCCGCGTAAGTAACGCCAGGCGCTCAATCAAGTTGTCGAGCTTCAGCGTGGCATTGGCCTTTTCATAGCGCCCGATAAACGTCAGCCACTGCGAAGGCTCCATGCCCGCCAGCTGCTCGCACAATGGCTTCAAGGATTTATTGGGCACATAGCAGTGAGGAAAGCACATCAAGCTAAACAGCAAACTCGCTTTCTGTGCCACGGCAAGTTCAGAAAAGCGTGGCGTCGCCAGGGTAGCCAACTCCATCAGCAATTTCACTTCCCGGCTGTGGGCCAATACCGACGGCACCGGCATCTGATAAGGCAATTGTTTGCTGAGAAAAGCCAGCTCGAACAGCAAGGTTTGCGACCAGCGGCGAACCAGGATCGCCACATCGGAAGGCTGGCCGCCCTCGGCCAGATACTGGCTGATGGCATTGGCGATTTCCCCGACCTGCCGGGATGAGCCACATTCGACGATCTGGGTATCGGAAATGCCCTCTCCCGAGACAGTCAAAAACTCACTGAAGCGCTCTTTGTTGTTGGCAATCAAATGGCTCGCGGCCAAGGCCAAGCTATGACCGAAACGGAATGTCTGCGACAGGGTGTAGGTTTTCGCGGGCGCGAAATCCTGCTCAAAGTTGAGCATGAACTGCGGCGCACTCCCCCGCCATTTATAGATACACTGGTCGACATCTCCCACCGCAAGCAACTGGGTTTGCGGCCCCAGCAGCTGCTTCAGCAAACGGTACTGGGCGGTATTGATATCCTGAAACTCATCAACCACCACCAGCTTGCAGTGCTGGTGAAAATGCGCGCGGATAGCATCATCGCTCTCGAGCAATTTGACGGTTTCCACCAGCCAGTCGTCAAAAAACAACAGGCGCTGTTTTTTTCGTAGGGTTTCAAACTGCTCGTAGGCATCAAGAATAAACAGGTAGTCCCGGTTGATTTCGGCAATTTTGAACACTTCGTGCGGCGACAGCATGTACGCCTTCACCAACCCGATAAAGCTCAGTAGCAACTCGATGGTTTTCGGATCTTTGATCATCTGCTGGCGCTGGTAAGTCTTTTCAAGACCGGACAACTCCCGCAGGATAGCCTTTACCAGAACCTTGTCACTTTCACCACTCTGATAATCGACCCTATAACCGGTATTACGGATAAACCCGGTTTGATTGAGGAACTTCAAACAGAAACTGTGGAAAGTATGCACCGGCACCGGCGCTTGGATCCCGCTATCCCGCAGCTTGGCCTGGAAATCGGTGCGAATATCCCGGTTGAACATCAGCACCAGCATTTCTTGGGCAGGGATAGTCGCTAACTTCTGCTCAATCAAGCCGACCAGGGTGGTGGTTTTCCCGGTTCCAGCCCCGGCAATACAAAGGGCATTCCCGTGCTGGTGATCAATAAATGCCGATTGTTCGCTGGTATAACGGGTCATGGTGGGCCTTGAGTAGAAAATGGGAGACCGATTTTGCCACACTTCGCCGTTGGCCCCTGAATAAAATATGACCAATTGAAATCGGTTCACATAAATTCGATATTTGGATGAAAAATAAAATTGCGCAAACGTTTGCTTTTCTAGCTGAAAGGCCATGAGAGTTCTGTTATTATCGCCCCCATTAAGGGTTTAGAGACCCAGGCATGGGCAAAACCGCTTGTCATGCCACCACGGGTTACCTTCGTTTAACTTTTGAAATAGGAATTCGCCATGAGCCTTGCTGATCAAGTTCTCGCTGTAAATGATGACCTGCCAATCCGAACCGATAAACCCGTCCATAGCGGTAAGGTTCGTTCCGTCTACTGGTTAACCGAAGAAGATAGCCGTCGCTTGATCAAAGAGAAAGGCTACAACGTTCAACCTGATGCCCCACTGGCTATCATGGTGATCAGTGATCGTATCTCTGCTTTCGACTGCATCTGGCACGCCGAAGGCGGCCTGAAAGGCGTACCGGGTAAAGGAGCGGCACTCAACGCCATTTCCAACCACTGGTTCAAGCTATTCCGTGAAAATGGCCTAGCCGACAGCCATATCCTGGATATCCCGCACCCGTTTGTCTGGATCGTACAAAAAGCCAAGCCCGTGATGGTTGAAGCGATTTGCCGCCAGTACATCACAGGTTCAATGTGGCGTGCCTACAGCCAAGGTGAACGCAACTTCTGCGGTATCGAGCTACCAGAAGGGCTGGAAAAAGATCAGAAGCTACCTGAGCTACTGATGACACCATCGACCAAGGGAATTCTTACCGGTATTCCTGGTGTGCCGGAAGTCGACGATGTCAATGTCACCCGCTCCGATCTGGAGAACAACTTTGAAGCATTCAACTTCCGCAGCGCCGATGATATCGGCCGCTACGAGCAACTGCTCGAGGAAGGCTTCGATGTGATCAGCAAAGAGCTGGCGGCGTTGGATCAGATCTTCGTCGATACCAAGTTCGAATTCGGTTACGTAACCGATGCCAAAGGCAATGAAAAGCTGATCTACATGGATGAAGTGGGCACACCGGATTCTTCCCGTATCTGGGACGGTGCGGCTTACCGCGATGGTGAAATCATCGAAAACTCCAAGGAAGGCTTCCGCCAGATGCTGCTGAACCACTTCCCGGATCCAGATATCCTGCTGAACAAAGACCGCATGGATGAGCGCTTCGCCCTGGCCCGTGACAACGAGCTGCCGGTGGATGCACTGATGAACCTGTCGAAAACCTACACCGAGATTGCCGCGAAAATCACTGGCAATAAAATCCAGCTTTCTCAAAATCCGAAAGCAGAAATCATTGCCGTCCTGCGCGATGAATATGGTTTGATCGACTAACTACCGGGTTCGTATCTCTTCAAAGAAAGGCAGGCTACCTGCCTTTCTTGTTTTCACCCTGGACTCAATGCATCCATTCTCTACCATCCGCTTGAGCACAACATCAATAATCATCAGATAGCATATAAAACTTCTTTTTAATAACAATACAGCAAAAAAATCCAACCTCAGATCACAATACTCGACAATGTCGATTAACAATTCCATTACAGCGCCGACATTATAGTTATTCTAATTTCAGTGCTTGTTGAGGGATCCAATGAAGTTCAGCCATAAAGTTGTCGCAACATCATCGGCAATATTACTAGCAGCACTCTCGCTCCTGTCTGCCAACCAATATTTCAATACCAAAAACCAAATCCAGTCTTTAGTCATGCAAAGCATGGATGAAATCATTTCCGGCATGAGCAATACGGTCAATGCCGAACTATCAAGCAAAAAGTCTCTCGCTGCCTATACCGCCAGCCTGGTATCCAGTGACATGTCACTGGACAATATCCAAACCGTCATTGAGCAACCCACTCTCAAACACGCTTTTTTGCTCACCGGGCTGGGATTTGAAAAAGACGGCAGTTTCACCAGCAATGACCCGAGCTGGGATCCTGGGGAGTCATGGGAGCCACGAGCCCGTCCTTGGTACATAGCCAGCAAGCAGAGCCGCGATATTGTTATCACTGCCCCTTACGCAGACTCTGTCAGCAATGAGATTTTGGTCTCCATCGCCAGCCCCTTGCTCTCTGACGGGCAATTCCAGGGGGCGATCTTCTTCGATATGAGCCTGTCAGGGCTGGCCGAGCTGGTGAACCAGGTCTCTTTATTCAATGCCGGTTACCTCTTCATCGTCGCGGGTGATGGCACGACCATTGCCCATCCCGACGCCAGATTTAACGGTAAGCCAATGAGCGAGTTTGTTGGCAACCACCCGATTGCAACAAATGCCGTCCACGCTGAGCTAGACGGTAAAACCGTGACCTTGTCCTTTACCCAGATCACAGGCCAAGAGTGGTATATCGGTGCGGTACTGGATGAAAACGTCGCTTTTGCCGCAGTCAACCAGCTTCGGACAGATGCGGTTATCTACTCGCTAATCGCCATGGTGGCCGGAATTATCGCCCTGCTAGTATTGATCAAGGTATTGATGCGACCGCTGACAGATCTCAACACCGCGATTCAGGATGTGGCATCAGGCCAGGGCGATCTCACCCGACGGCTGGATACCAATACCGATCAGGAGTTTGCGGGGCTGGCTAAAGGATTCAATGCCTTTACCGAGAAACTGCAAAACCTGATCCTGCAATCTAAATCACTCAGCAGTGATATTTTACTCGGCACCGAACAAACTGCCGCCGGGGCCCAACAGTCAGCTTCTGCCATGTCCAACCAGCTGAAAGAGCTGGATCAGTTGGTAACCGCCATGCACGAAATGGCGGCAACCTCGGTTGAGGTAGCCAATAATGCACAGGGGGCGGCAACGGCAGCACAACAGGCTGATGACGCGGTCAAAGACGGTGGGCGCATTGTCTCCCACACGGCCAGTGCCATCTCAGATCTTTCCGCTCAAATTGATCAGGCGGTTGAGGTGGTCAAACAACTGGAAGCGTCGACGGGCAACATTGAGTCCATTCTCAAGGTGATCAATGAAATCGCCGATCAAACCAACCTGCTGGCCCTCAATGCGGCCATTGAGGCGGCGCGTGCCGGTGAATCTGGCCGAGGCTTTGCCGTTGTGGCCGATGAGGTACGGACACTCGCCCAACGAACGCAGGAGTCCACCACCGAAATTCGCCAGATGATCGAGCAACTGCAGTCCGGGGCAAGCTCGGCGGCGAACGTGATGGGCATGAGCAAAGAGACTGCGGCCTCGACGGTGGAGAAATCTCAAGAAGCGGACGAGGCGCTGGTCAGGATCAGCGGGGCCATCCAGCAAATCAACGACATGAACCTACAAATCGCTTCTGCCGCCGAGGAGCAGAGCCTGGTGGCCGAAGAGATCAATACCAACACCCTAAACATCAAAGAGCTCAGTGTGCAGGTCTCTGATGCCGCGGCGGCCGCCGATCAGGCACTGGAAGAGCAAATCAATAAAGTCCGGGAGCAAGACGCGATCATGAACAAGTTTGTGGTGTAACACCAGCCAGTTTAACCGGGCAACCGATATGGCTGCCCGTTGGCCCAACTATGCCGGTTATTAATTTTGCTAACGATGAATGACTTCAGGTATGTCAAGACTACCGTCAATGTGGCAATCCTTTATTTGAACTTAAATTAAGGGAGTAAGCAAAAGTCCAACAAAAACCAAGCTAACTCATTAAGAGCTAACTTGGTTAACTTTGATTGAAAGCGTTTTTTGTTGCTTGATTGATTTTATGACCAATGTATTGATGGGCAGATATTTAACAGTCAAGAACTAACTTATCTCGTTTCCAACACCTAAAGCACTAACCGTGCTTAGCAGACAAACGCTTAGAGCCTTCTTGAACACACACTTTAAAGTTACCGACTTGGATTTCTTTAGCATGTAACTCGATCCCTCCAGAGTTTTTGTATGTTGTATAGTCTTTGTTTGGCATTTTCGTAGAAACATACCAATGATTACCATCAATATTTTCACTGCATGAGCCAGGATCTGTTAATGTCCAAGTTTGTCTTAGGTAACAGTTCTTTGGGGTTTGAATATAAGTATCTTCCGTCTTTACGGTATCACCTCTCGATCCCCAAATATTGACAACTGTTACCTCTGTGACAGGGCCATCAATTCCTCCTGCGTGCTTATTGATAAAAAAGTTCCAGTTACCTTTTAAGGTAGTATTTTGGCTAATAAATGTGTCACATTTTTTAATACCATAATCATGAAAGCTTTTAAGGAGTATCTGAGAGTCATTTGCCAAAGCATGACCACTAAAGATTACAGTTGAAACAAACACAACCAAAGCAGAAAAACGCATAAAAATCCCTTTTAAAACACCATCATAAAGATGATTTTAACAATATACCCCAAACATATGCAACAAGTTTGCTACAGTTTGTCATACAACCATTTTTCCCTGTCCCTGCATTAAACTTGATCGCAGATTCACACAACAACCATGCGGTGAATGTAGATGTATGAGACTGGCTAAAACAGTAAGAAAATTAATCAATAGCTAATAAACATAGCAAGAGCCTTGCTGGAGCAAGGCCTTTTTTTAGTTGACCATATATGAACTACACCAATGACTCAGTACTTACTTAAGGTAGCTAAAGCTGGCTTGTCATGGAATATCACTAAGTAACGTTTATCACATGGCGATGCCAGCAAAGCCAGAGTATCGATTTTTGAGCTGAATAACGATCCCAAGCGTGTGAACAGAGTCAACACGCATGATCGTTAACAGTCCTGTCGAGTGATCATCGGTCTCACAAGTTGATTCCTTAATCAGTACGTCATAGTGCATTTGCTCTGGATTACCAAGGCCAGAATTCAATGCTTTAGCGGTTGTTGTGCACCCTTGCTGTCCGGTGATGGTAAAGGTGTTATTTCCATTATATGTATAGAACATATCATTCGTTGGTATGGAATAAGCTTTATCAAGTAGTTCATCACCACCGGTGTGCCCTTCCGTCTTCCCGTAGATGACAAGCCCGGATTCATCGACGTTAAAATGTGGAATTTTTAGAGTATATGGTAATACATCCCCTGTAGACTGCCCTGTGCTTTCAAATTGAAGTGAAGCTTTATATCTAACCGCACCTGTATCATCACTTAGGTAAAAATCATGGTTGATTGATGAGCCTTCTGTTCCAACCAACGAAAAACCACTTAAACTAAGCCCACCATTATTATAACCAACTGATATTATTCCATTTTTGCTCAATATTACCGAGAAGGGAACCACCTCAGCTTCACTATCCAAAGCGTAAATCCCGTAATCAGAACGAGTTGAGTTGTTATCGCCATCAAGATCACGATCTTGATCATTAATCGAACCGCTGCCGCTGCCACCACCGCAGCCAAATAGCAATACACTTGAGCACAATATAACCAAAAGTTCCTTTTTCATCTTTTATCCTCAGCAATTGAACAACAAAAAGTCCACCACTATTAAAAAAGTTTTTGATGCTCGTTCAAAGGGGAAGGTCTGATATTCACAGGGTTGCATTTTAATGGTGTGATGACGAGCCCCTTTACCTTTAAAATCATGCATTTAATTACAGATAGTTGCTCTTAGCGCGGCAGTGTTGAAGCTTTAAGCAACTAGCGATTGTATTTAAGGAGATGATGCTGGCTCATCAGGTGGTGGTGCTTCGATGGGGCTATTAAGCCTGTTAGCAATGCTATTCGTTGGTTGGCGAAGACGCCAGTATTAACAAGGTTTCTATCCAACAAGAGGCAGTCATTGGACTGCCTTATTTATGTGTATTCCATTAATCACATCAATTCGAATTGTGTATTAATCAGTTATAAGTGAATATTGATAGCTAGTCTCCTGTCCAGCTAGCTCGAAGTTGGACAAAACCGAACTAGAACCGATGGTTCTAAAAAGATAGCAGCAAAACGATTGCAATGGTTCAGGCTCGCACAGGGCGTTCAGATCTTTCAGTATATTCTGGGAATCAACCTATAGCAGACGCGTGTTGCGTAGTCCCGATAGCCCGGCAGCTCTTCGTGCAAAGTCTGATCTTCAAGTACGGTTCTGATCAGCGTAATAATTGATGCCACCGCCGCAGGGATCAGTGCCCATACCGAACTCAGAGCAAAAACAAGGCCGAACAGTGCCAGGATATTTCCGGCATACCCCGGATGCCGTACAAACCGGTAAGGGCCGCTATCACATACCACATGGCCACGTTCTGTCTGAATGCGAACCACACTGGAGAAAAACCGGTTCTCCGCTAGCGCCCACACAGCCAAAGCATATCCGAGTAAAACCAATATAAAACCAGTGACAACAAGCCAAGGCGCAAAGCCGAGTGACCAACCATAGCGATGGTCCAGCCCAGCTACGATAACCATAGGAAACCCGAGGCTCACCGCCATCAGTGGTGCCAGCACTCTGTCCCAGCCTTTTGCTTTTTCTATATTTTTACTATTTTGTCTTTCCGCAGTTAATCCTGGGTGGCGTCGCTCGGCCCATATACGTCCACCTATCCCGGCCGCCAAGAACAACATCGAAAATAGCCATCCCTGCCACCACCCCACATCCCCAGCGCATCCCAATAAAACCAACGGGATTAACAGATACACCGCAACTAATCTCATCCACTGACGGGGGGATGCCGTTTGAGCAGCCTCTTCATTGGCCTTCGATGACATATGAGCCCCCATCATTAAATGAAGTTGAGTGTGTGCCTACTATCTTGCTAGAGCAATTAGCAAAGGGGCCGGTCACGACCAGCCCCTAATCCAGTTGTATCCGGTGGCCTTAAAACCACATCATAGCTTGCGGCCCAGGCGTTTCTCTATCTGGCGTTTTTCCCACTCTGCACCAAAGAAGTTAAAGACTTCAAAGGCGCTCAGGCCGTGGGACACGATCCCTATCCCCCAACCCATGGCCGGCCACCATGCCCATATATAACTCGGGTCGGTCATGTAGTTGATCACAAACAGCATGGCTATCACCAAGACATAGGTGACCAAGTGGGAATAAAAACCTTTGATCTCTCTTACCTGCTCGATGACTTTCATTTCATCGGGGGTAATTTGTGCTTTGTCGTTCATTGCTGGCTCTCCCTGAAGTTCGGTAACTGGAATGTCAAACACAGCAGCCAGTGATTTCAAGGACTCCAGTCCGGCGTTCTGGCCCCGCTCAATACGCTGGATAGTCCGGACGCTCAAACCCGATAGTTGCGAGAGATGCTCTTGCGACCAACCCCGCTGCAGCCTTAGCTTTCTGACAATCATCATAGAATCCTTTCTGCTGTTTGACTCAACTGTACTTTTGTTCTGGAAAATAGAGAACGACACGAACCTGACAAACCCATGACATCATTTGCTTTCAATAACTTAGATGGAAGCCTGTCAGGTATATGGCACTACCGACAGCTTTGCTGCCAGCCAAGTTGCACGCTTTATTATGCCACTAGTTGATTGTCTAGTGTGACAGTAAGCCCCTTTTCTCTAGGCCACTTCACAACTTGCCACCAAAACCGGCAAAATAAAAAAGGCCATTGAGTTGATATCAATGGCCTTGTTCTTCAGCTGTTAAACTGTTTGTTGTGGCTGCTCACCTAGATGGTGGTTTTCACTGGCTCGGCGTCGTCTGCAACCTGCTCAGTTTCCACTTTACCGTGGAGTTTCTTTTCCCAGTAAGTGGCATTCTTGATACCCAGCTTAACAGGGTCAAAAGTAAAGTCCTTGACACCGGCCTGCTGCTGATTCTCGTAGTCTTTCAGCGCTTTCAGTGCAGGCTTGGACAGGAAGAAGATGATCAAGATACCGACAATGTTCAGCCAAGCCATCAAGCCCACACCGACATCACCCATCGCCCAAGCAAGGTTGGCGGTTTTCACCGTACCGTAGAATACCGCGACCGTTAGGATGATTTTCAGCACAAACATCATGCCAGGTAGTTTCATCGAACGGCGGATGTAAGCAATGTTGGTTTCAGCAATGTAGTAGTAAGCGAGAATCGTGGTGAAGGCAAAGAAGAACAGTGCAAAAGCAATGAACGGCTTACCGATACCAGGCATCGCACTTTCAATCGCCATCTGGGTAAAGACAGGACCGTTAGCACCAATCTCTGCGGCTAGATTCTGTACCAGGAACACCCCTTCAGCCCCACCGTGGACATTGTATGCGCCAGTGATCAGGATCATGAAGGCTGTTGCCGAACAAACGAGCAAGGTATCAATGTAGATTGAGAAAGACTGAACCAGACCCTGCTGAGCCGGGTGCTGTACATCAGCAGCCGCTGCGGCATGAGGACCCGTACCCTGGCCGGCTTCGTTCGAGTATACACCACGCTTAACACCCCAACCGATTGCCGCACCGACACCCGCCATCGGCGTAAAGGCATCGCCCAAAATCATCATGAAGATGCTCGGAACCATGTTGATGTTCAGCAAGATGATAATGAAAGCAACAACGATATAAGCCAAGGCCATGAAAGGAACGACAACTTGGGTGAAGTTCGCGATACGCTTTACACCACCAAAGATGATGAAGGCCAGGATAATAGAAACAAAGGTACCCGTAACAATTTTCGCCAAACTGATAGTACCAATGGTTGTCTCAATCATCTGGCCCGGGCCAAAGGCTGCTTCAACCGCATTACCGATACTGTTCGACTGGACACCAGGAAGAAGCACACCACAGGCAAAGATAGTTGCAATCGCAAAGATCCAGGCATACCACTTCTGACCCATCGCCTTTTCAATGTAATACGCCGGGCCGCCACGGAATTGACCGTCTTCATCTTCTTCTTTGTAAATCTGTGCCAGTGCAGACTCACTGTATGCGGTTGCGGCACCCAAGAAGGCAACAACCCACATCCAGAAAACAGCACCTGGACCACCGAAACCGATAGCCGCAGCAACACCTGCAATGTTACCAGTACCTACGCGCCCAGAAAGTGAAACGGCTAATGCCTGAAAAGAGGAGATACCCTGAGCGGAACTTTTGCCTGATAACAGAAGACGCCACATCTCTCTGAAGTGACGCAGCTGTACGAAACGTGTGGTAATGGAGTAGAACAAACCTGCACCCAGACACAGATAAATCAGCACCGGGCTCCAAATGATTCCATTGAGAAAATCAACTAACGACTGCATTAAAAAACTCCCTGTATGATTGGTTAATGCTTCGTCAGTATAATAATCACATTGTAAGGCAAATGTTAAATATTTTATTTCGTCATGCAATTTAGCGTGATCTATGGCGCATAAAACGGAGGGTCTGCGCCCTCACAGTTTAAGCCCCCAATAAATTACGTGATTTAGGTCGAACAAACTGGATTTCTTGCTACGGGATTGTTACTTCATTGTTTAAATAACAAGCAAACAAATCCAAATATTCTTCATCGATCACAATTTTTCGCTATTGCCTTCCCCTCGCATATTTACATTGCTTTCATAACAAAAAGGCGCTGAATAATCAGCGCCTTTTCTCTCAGTTAGATCTATCCGTTAAGCAATGAATCAAACATCGTAGGTTGTTGACGAAATATCACCGCCGGTACCGGTCCAGTTGGTGTGGTAAAACTCGCCGCGTGGCTTGTCAGTGCGCTCATAAGTATGCGCACCAAAATAGTCACGCTGCGCTTGTAGCATGTTGGCTGGCAGGCGAGCCGTGGTGTAACCATTTAGGAAGGTCAGCGCCGAGGACATACAAGGCATTGGTAGGCCAGTCTCGAATGACTTAGCAACGACTTTTCGCCATGCCGGTAGGCAGCCTTCAAGGATATCCTTGAAGTAGCTATCCAGCCCTAGGAACGCAAGCTCAGGGTTGGCTTCGAAAGCATCACGGATGTTCCCCAGGAAGGCACTGCGGATGATACAACCGCCACGCCACATCAGCGCCACGTTGCCGTAGTTCAGATCCCAGTTGTTAGACTCAGACGCCTCACGGATCAGCATAAAGCCCTGAGCGTATGAGATGATCTTAGACGCCAGCAGTGCCTGACGCAGTGCATCCAGCCACTCAGACTTGTCACCTTCCACGGCAGTAATTGGATTGTTGAACAGCGACGCCGCCTCTTCGCGCTGCTCTTTCAGTGACGACAGGCAGCGAGCAAATACTGATTCGGTGATCAGCGTCAGCGGAATACCGTGGTCAAGGGCGTTAATACCTGTCCACTTACCGGTCCCTTTCTGGCCTGCTGTATCTAGGATCTTCTCGACCAGCGGCTCACCGTCTTCATCGCGGTAACCTAGGATGTCGGCTGTGATTTCGATCAGGTAGCTATCCAGCTCAGTTTTGTTCCACTCGGCAAACGTTGCCTGCATCTCATCATGAGACATACCCAGGCCTTCTTTCATGAAGTGGTACGCTTCGCTGATCAGCTGCATGTCACCGTATTCGATACCGTTGTGAACCATTTTCACAAAATGGCCAGCGCCTTCTTTACCGACCCAGTCACAGCACGCTTCGCCTTTATCGGTTTTAGCTGCAATAGCCTGGAAAATCGGCTTAACATGTGGCCATGCTTCAGGATCGCCACCTGGCATGATAGACGGCCCGAAACGTGCACCTTCTTCCCCGCCGGATACACCCGCACCGACATAGCGGATACCTTTCTCGCGTAGCGCTGCCACGCGACGGTTGGTATCCGGGTAGTTGGTGTTACCACCATCAATGATGATGTCGCCTTCGTCTAGCAGCGGTACCAGGCTGTCGATAAACTGATCAACAACGGCACCGGCGCGGACCATCAACATCACCTTGCGCGGCGATTCAAGCTTGCCAACCAGATCTTCAAGAGAAATTGCACCGACAATGTTGGTCCCTTTCGCCGGACCTTGCAAAAATTCATCCACTTTCGCCACGGTACGGTTGTAGGCAACCACTTTAAATCCGTTATCGTTCATGTTTAGGATCAGGTTCTGCCCCATCACGGCCAGACCGATAACACCAATATCAGCTTTCATTTACTTCTCTCCTTATGCCAGCTCTTTGGCTGCTTCTGAATCTAAATACCACTCGGTAGTGCCCGCTTTCGCGCTAACCTGGGCTGCTGGATACGCTTGTGCAGCCGGTGCATTGTCGGCAATCTCTTTGACCACCGACGCTTTGCCTGCACCTAGCACCAAGTAGGTAATACGTTTTGCATTTGCCAGCAGGTGCGCGGTTTTGGTCACGCGGATCTGGCGAGTCTCTGGATGCGCCGCAATCGCGGCGATTTCCGTTGTGTTGTAGTCTGTTTGCCCTGGGAACAGAGACGCCGTATGGCCATCAGTACCCATGCCGAGCAAAATCCAGTCAAACTCAGGTACCCCGTCCTTTGCCGGGATTTCTGAACTCATCTCTTGGGCAAAGCGGATCGCTTCCATTGCCGCGAAGTCTTCACCGCGGATACGGTGGATATTTTCAGCAGGGATCGCTATGTGGTCGAACAGCAAGGCTTTGGCCTGACCGTAATTGCTTTGCTCGTCATCCGGTGCGACACAGCGTTCGTCCCCCCACCAGAAATGGAGGTTTTGCCACTGGATGGACTGAGCAAACTCAGAACCGGCCAAATAGGCAAACAACTGGGATGGCGTACTGCCACCCGACAGTGAGATATGAACGGGACGCCCCTGCTCACTGTAGTCCTGTAAGCTAGTCGCCAATGCATGAACAACCTGCTCGGCATTTTCAAATACGTGGTAATTCATCTCACTCATAGCTCGCAATAGTCGGTATTGGTCAGGTTCTTACATGGGAAGCGCCACTCGCGGCCATCACGAGACAATAGCTCGTCGGCTTCTTTCGGCCCCCACGTGCCCGCCGCATAGCCATAAAGGTGCTCTGGGTTTTCTTTGTACTCCAGAATCGGCTGGACAAACTGCCAGCAGGCCTTCACCGCATCGGTACGGGCAAAGAGGGTGGCATCCCCTTTCATCGAGTCCAGCAGCAAACGCTCATAGGCAGTCAGCATGTGCGTCTCTTCCAGGCTTTCATAGTGAAAGTCCATGCTCACTTCTTTGGCTTCAAACCCGGCTCCCGGCTTCTTGAGGCCAAAGCTCATCAGGATGCCTTCATCCGGTTGGATACGAATGATCAGTTTGTTCTCCGGCGCATTGGCCCCAAAGACTGGATGGGGGGTCTTTTTGAAGTGAATAACCACTTCGGTCACACGGGTTGGCAACCGCTTACCGGTACGGACATAGAAAGGTACCCCGTTCCAGCGCCAGTTATCGATAAACATCTTCAAACCGACATAGGTCTCGGTACGTGAATCTTCCGCCACCCCCGGCTCTTCGCGGTATCCCTTAAGGTGATCGCCACGAACGTCTGATTCCGTATACTGGCCCAGTACCAGGTTATTTTGCAGATCGTTTTCAGAAAGCGGCTGGAGGCTCTTGAACACCTTCATCACTTCATCACGCATCGAGTCGGCATTGATAGCCGCCGGCGGCTCCATACCAACCATTGCCAGCACCTGTAGCAAATGGTTCTGGAACATATCACGCACAGCGCCCGCGCCGTCGTAATACCCTCCACGCTCTTCGACACCGAGGAATTCTGCCGCGGTGATCTCGACATAGTCGATAAAATTGCGGTTCCAAAGCGGTTCGAACATGCCGTTGGCAAAACGGAATACCAGCAGGTTCTGAACGGTTTCTTTACCCAGGTAGTGGTCGATACGGTAGATTTGGTGTTCTTGGAAATGGGCGTGCAAGTCATGATCAAGCTGCTCGGCCGTGGCCAAGTCATAACCAAACGGCTTTTCGACAATTAGACGTTTCCAGCCATTGTCTTCCTTGTTCAGACCGTGTGCGGCCAGACATTCTGGGATCACGCTGTACAGGCTAGGTGGTGTTGCCAGATAGAAGGTCGTGTTGCCACCGGTGCGATACTTGTGCCCAATCTCATCCAAACGGGCTTTGAGCTTGGCATAATCTTCTACGCTCTTGGTATCGATGGCCTGGTAGTGCAGGCGCTGACAGAAAGCATCCAACACTTGAGGATCAACTTTTTCGTTGGCTGTCAGTGATTCTTTCAACTTCTGCTGGAACTCAGCATCAGAGTAGTGTGTTCGGCTTACCCCCAAAATTGCGAATTCCTCAGAGAGCAATCCATTCGCGAATAGGTGGTAAAAGGCTGGGATCAACTTACGATGGGTCAGGTCACCCGACGCCCCGAAGATGACGATACAATTATTTTCAGGCTTAACCATAATGCTTTCCCACTCGCCTGAATCCATCAGGACAAGTTATTCATATTATTGTAGTGATACCAAGCTGATTAATGCTTTGAGGTTATCAGTAATTATTATCTCACTGATTCAGAGGACATTATTCAGGTTGGTATTGATGTTATCAACACGACTAAAAAGCACCAGAAGGTTTTGCCTATCACAGTAATAGGTAAAACCTTTATTTGGTCAGATTTTAGTCGATTATGACAAGCACGCCTCTTTGGCGACACATTATGTCTGAGAAGCACGTAACATCACAGCTACAAATGTCTGGTATTACCACCTAGGACAAAGCGACCAACTGCTTGGTATAGTCTTGTTTAGGCTCACTAAACAGAGTCTGGGTCTCTCCCTGTTCGACAACCTGCCCTTGGCGCAGGACCAAGGTATAGTGGCACAGCGACTTAACGACACTGAGATCATGGCTGATAAATAGATAGGTGAGGTGATATTTCTGCTGCAGCGTTTTCAATAACGTCAGCACCTGGAATTGAACGGTTCGGTCAAGCGAAGAGGTTGGCTCATCCAGCAGGATAAATGACGGCTTGAGTACCAATGCCCTTGCAATCGCAATACGCTGGCGCTGGCCGCCCGAGAATTCGTTGGGATAACGGTGGCGGGTTTCCGGATCCAGCTCCACATCGCGCATGGCATCACAAATCATTTGGTCTTCTTGCTCTGGCGTCAGGTTTTGGTGAACCTTTAATCCCTCGCCGATGATCTGTGCCACCGACATCCTCGGGTTCAACGCTGAAAATGGGTCCTGGAATACCACTTGCAACTTACTGCGCATGGGCAACATTTGCTTGCGATTGAAGGCCGAGATATCTTGACCGCGATAGACAATTTCGCCGCTACTCTCAAGCAGTTTGAGAATGGCCATACCGGTCGTCGACTTGCCCGAGCCACTCTCTCCCACCAAGCCAACACTGTGCCCCGTTCGCAACATAAAGCTCACATCAGTGACCGCCTTGATGTGATCTTTTACCCGCTTGAGCACCCCGCCTTTTATCGGGAACCACACCCGCAAATCCTTGACCTCGAACATCGGTGTCGCCGCCATATCGACAGGCACGGGCTCCCCGCTCGGATCGGAATTGATCAACTTGATGGTATAGGGATCCTGAGGTCGCTCGAACACTTCGGTCATGGTGTTGGTTTCCACCAGCCGCCCCATCTGCATAACGGCGACCCGATCGGCAATCTTGCGCACGATACTCAGATCATGGGTAATAAACAGCATGGCCATCCCCATTTCGCGCTGCAGATCTTTTAGCAGGTCGAGGATCTGGGCCTGAACCGACACATCAAGGGCCGTGGTCGGCTCATCGGCAATCAGCAGCTCCGGCTCGTTGATCAGCGCCATGGCTATCATCACCCGCTGCCGCTCGCCGCCTGATAACTCATGGGGATAGGCTTCCAGCCGTTTTTCCGGATTTCTGATCCCGACTTTTTTCAGCCACTCGAGTGCTTTCTGCTGCGCTTCACGCTGCCGGGTACCGCGGTGGATCGCCAAGGTTTCGCAAAGTTGGCGGCCAACCTTGTGCAGCGGATTGAGTGACATCATCGGCTCCTGGAAAATCATACCAATCCGATGCCCCCGCAGACCGCGCATCTCCCTTTCACTACAATTCATCATATCAATGCCATCATAGTGAATGTGACCGTTGAGGTAGCGGGTAGAAGACTTCGGCAGCAGGCGCAAAATGGCATTGGCCGTCACCGATTTGCCCGAGCCACTCTCCCCCACCAACGCCAGGGTTTCGCCGCGCCGGATATCCAGGCTGACATTGTAGGTCACCTGATTGACTGACTGTCCGGTTTGAAAGCCCACCGACAGGTTTTCAATGGTAATAATTGGTTGTGACATAGTTACCTCTGGTGGTGGGGATCAAATGCATCACGTACCGCTTCACCGACAAAAACCAGCAAGCTAAGCATGATAGACAGAACAACAAAAGCCGATAAGCCCAGCCAAGGGGCCTGAAGGTTCGTTTTGCCCTGGGCCAGCAGTTCGCCCAGTGACGGCGACCCGGCCGGCAGGCCAAAGCCAAGGAAATCCAGCGAGGTTAGCGTGGTCACCGAACCGCTGAGAATAAACGGCATCATAGTGAGCGAGGCCACCATGGCGTTGGGCAGCATATGGCGCAGCATAATGCGGCCATCACCGACCCCCATCGCCTGCGCCGCCCGGACATAATCGAGATTGCGGCAACGGAGAAACTCGGCACGCACGACACCGACCAGTCCCATCCAGCTAAAGAGCACCATAATACCCAGCAGCCACCAGAAGTTTGGCTCGACAAAACTCGACAATATGATCAGCAAGAACAAGGTCGGCATACCCGACCATACTTCGATGAAGCGCTGGCCGAACAGATCAAGCCAGCCGCCGTAATAGCCCTGACAAGCACCGACAATCACACCAATGACGGTGGATATAATGGTTAGGGCAAACCCAAACAACACCGAAATCCGAAAACCATAGATGATCCGAGCCAGGACATCCCGTCCCTTATCATCGGTGCCAAGCCAGTTGATGCTATCCGGCGGAGACGGGGCGGGCCCCGACAAGTTGTAGTTGATGGTGTCGTAACTGAAACGGATGAGCGGCCAGATCATAAAGCCGTCGGCCTCGATCAGCTCGGCGACATACGGATCGGTGTAGTCGGCCTCGGCGTCGAATTCGCCGCCGAACTCCGTCTCCGAGTATGGGGTCACAATAGGGAAATACCACTGCGACTGAAACTGGATCACCAGCGGTTTATCATTGGCAATAATTTCAGCAAACAGGCTGCTGAAAAACAGCAACGAGAAGATCCAAAGCGACCAATAGCCTCGCTTATGTGCCCGAAATCTTGCCCAGCGTTCCTTGGTTAATGGGTTCAGTTTCACTAACGTGCCTCAAAATCTATCCGTGGATCAACCAGTGTGTAGGTGATATCCGAAATAATGTTCAGCAAAAGCCCTAGTAGCGTCATGATATACAAAGAGCTAAATACCACCGGGTAATCCCGCTGTATGGTCGACTCGAACCCAAGCAGTCCTATCCCTTCCAACGAGAACATAACCTCAATCAGCATCGCGCCGGTGAAGAAAATACTGATAAACGCCGCCGGAAACCCTGCGATGATGATCAGCATGGCATTTCGGAAAACATGGCGGTAGAGGATACTGCGCTCATCCAGCCCCTTGGCGCGGGCGGTGACCACGTACTGCTTGTTGATTTCATCGAGAAAGGAGTTTTTGGTCAGCATGGTCAAGGTGGCAAACCCGCCGATCACCATGGCCAGAATCGGCAATGTCAAATGCCAAAAATAATCGATAATTTGCTGGTACCAGTTCAACTGTTCAAAGTTCGATGACACTAAGCCGCGCAGCGGGAACCAACTGAAATAGTTGCCGCTGGCAAAAAAGATAATCAGCAAAATCGCGAACAGGAACCCCGGGATCGCATACCCCACGATGACCACCGCGCTACTCCAGACATCAAACCGCGAGCCATGCTTGATGGCCTTGGCTATCCCTAACGGAATAGACACCAGGTAAATGATCAGGGTACTCCACAACCCGAGCGAAATGGATACCGGCAAGCGGTCGATAATCAAATCAATGACATTGCCGCCTTTGAACAGGCTCTCGCCGAAGTTAAAGGTCGCATAATCCTTGAGCATATCGACATACCGCTCAAGCAGCGGCTTGTCGAAACCAAACTGTTTTTTGATCGCCTCGACCACTTCGGGATCCAGACCGCGCGATCCCCGGTAACCCGAACCATTCTCGGACGGCTCCAGCGAGCCGACCTCCTGCCCTCCGCCCGTAAAGCGCTCCATGATCCCCGAGCTGTGGCCTTCAAGCTGGGCCACCGCCTGCTCCACCGGGCCGCCTGGGGCAATCTGAATGACAAAGAAGTTGATGGTGATGATGGCCCACAAGGTGGGGATCACCAACAACAAACGCCGAATAATATATGCTGACATGGTTACCGCCGCTTCTCAGGCAACTTGGCTGCCTTTTCACTGTCAATCCACCAGGTATCCTGGCCCAGGGTATATTTTGGCCGCAGCGGCGGACGGGAAAACTTGTCCCAGCTCGCTACCCGGAACATGCTGATATGCCATTGCGGGATCACATAGAAATTCCACTGCAACACCCGGTCAAGCGCCCGGCCAAGGCTGAGCAACTTGTCCGGATTTTCCTGGTTTTCGGCGATTTGCTCGGTCAGGTAATCAATGGCAGGGTCTTTTACCCCTGCCGTGTTGTAGGTGCTGTCAATAAAATTACTGTTCCAGGCAATCATCAGATTCGGACTCGGATACGGATTGGCCCCATACCCAGCAGACACCATATCAAAATCCCGGTCTCTCAGACGCTTGATGTACTGTGTGGTATCCACGGTGCGCAAGCGCATATCTATGCCGAGTAACTTGAGGTTCCTCTGCAGCGGGATCGCCAGACGCTCGGTGGTCGGGCTATACATCAGCAGTTCAAAGCTAAAGGCTTCGCCGGTCTCGACATTGGTCATGACCTTGTTCTGTACTTCCCAGCCCGCTTCTTTCATCAAGGCCAGGGCTTTGCGAAGCTGAACCCGGATCCGACCGGAACCATCAGACTTCGGAGGTTGGTACTCTTCAGTAAATACCCTAGCAGGCACCTTGTCTTTTACGGGAGCCAAAACGGCAACTTCGGCTTCCGATGGCAATCCCTTGGCCTCGTAGTCGGTGTTTTGGAAATAGCTGCGGGTCCGGGTGTACTGGTTATAGAACAGGCTTTTGTTCATCCACTCGAAGTCCATGGCGTAAGAAAGGGCTTCACGCACTTTGGCATCGCTGAAATAACTGCGCTCGGTATTGAACACAAAAGCCTGCATCGACTGCGGGATCTGATGCGGGATCTCTTCTTTTACAATGTAGCCTTTATCGAAATTCGCCCCCTGGTACATGGTGGCCCAGAACTTGGCCACGTTCTCTTCGCGAATATCGTACTCACCGGCTTTGAACGCCTCGAGGGTCACTGTTTCATCCCGGTAGTAGTCATACTTGATGGTGCCAAAATTATGCCTGCCTACATTGACCGGCAAATCTTTGGCCCAGTAATCCTTTACCAGCGAGTAGGTCACGCTTTGGCCGGGCTTATAATCCGAGATCTGATAGGCGCTACTGCCAATTGGCGGGGTATTGAGCGGCTCGCTGAGGTTCTTGTCACGCCAAAAATGTTCCGGCAACACATTCATTCCCTGTACCAAGGCCAACAACACCTCGCGGTTGGGCTTTACCATTTCTATCCGGGCGGTGTGCTCCGACTTGGCCGTCACCGACTTCACATCCTTGAAATAGACCCGGTACTGCGCCACCCCTTCTTTCATGAATTTATCAAAGGTAAAGGCAACATCAGCAGCCGTAATCGGCTGGCCATCATGGAACTTGGCGTTGGGGTTAATATCCACTTCCATCCACGCATAATCTTCCGGATAGCGAACCTTTTCAGCGATGAGCGGATAATAGCTGTCTATTTCATCTTCCGACGACACAAACAAGGTATCGTATATCGCTTCGCTGCCTGCCGCCGAGACCCCTCGGGACGCATAACGGTTAAAACTGTCAAAAGTGCCCACCTGGGCATAGGTCACCTGCCCGCCTTTCGGAGCCTCGGGATTGACATAATCAAAATGGGAAAAGTCAGCAGGATACTTGGCACTGCCAAACCCCACCAGAGAGCGGCTTTCAATCACCTCATTCGCCGATACCGAACCAGCTATAGCCATCGCAACCAACAGCGATGAGACGCATCTGTACATCTGGGCCTCCATGCAAAAACCTGTCTTCAAACAGCGCCCGCTGACGCCATCTTACTCTTTGAATTAGATAAGTTTATTTTATTGTATATGTTTACGATAGGACACTAATGAGAAATGAACAACCACTCAATAGGCAATGTGAAAAGCTGTGATCACTTGCGACAAGCTATTGAAGCCGTTAATATCGCCGGTTTTCAGGTTTACCGACCTTAATCTCATCACCATTTCGCACGTTAGGAACACCATATGTCTAAGTTCTTCTATAAAGGCCGCATTGAGAAAAAACCGAAGCACGAGAGCTACGGCTTCAATACCAAGCAGGCCAAAAAGCTGGGAACTGAAATCAACCCGCTGCAACTTGTTGTGAACAGCGATGAGAAAAAAGCCGAAGTGGAAGCCCTGCTGGAACAGCACCAAATTGTTGCCACCATTACGGTCAACAACGAGACTGAGGAAAATCTAGTCGAGCTGGAAACGCTGATCAACAAGCCGAAAACCACCGTGTTTGATAAAACACCCAACCGTAATGACCCGTGCTCATGCGGAAGCGGTAAGAAATACAAAAAATGCTGCGGCTAAGGCATACCGCCAGATAACGACAAGGTGCTCGGCGATGCAAGAATTGCTGGGTATCCCTGCCATTTTTCGCGAGATTTCGTATAATCTCGCGCTGTTGTAAATTTCCGGAAAGATACAAATTATGAGCAAAGGTTACGCCTGTGTTGGGCTATTCAACCCCAAAACCCCTGAAAACGTTGGTTCTGTCATGCGGGCCGCTGGCTGCTATGGCGTTAATAGTGTGTTCTACACAGGCACGCGTTATGACCTTGCTAAGAAATTTTGTACTGACACCAAAAATACCATTCGCGATATTCCGCTGATTGGCGTCCAGAACCTAAAAGATATCATCCCGCACGACTGCATACCGGTTGCCGTTGATTTGGTTGAGGGAGCCAAGCCGCTGCCGGAATACAAGCACCCGAAGCGGGCTTTTTATATCTTCGGCCCTGAAGATGGTACATTGAAAAAAGACATTACCAATTTCTGTCGCGAAACCATCTATGTACCAACTAATGGCTGTATGAACCTCGCGGCGGCGGTCAATGTGATCCTGTATGACCGCATGGCCAAAGGTGAAGGTTTTTCTAACCACTAACGCCAGCCTAGGCGCATAGCATTATCCCAGGGAGCCTGCTCCGGCTCCCCATTTTTCAATCATTTCCCGCAATTCCACGCTCTGATAAGGCTTGGAAAGAATATCGTCCATCCCGGCACTAAAACAATCTTCCCGCTCCGCTTTAGTTGTCCCCGCGGTCAAAGCGATGATCGGCTTGCTGTAACCTTCACTGCGTAGCCATTTTGTCGTGGCAAAACCGTCAAGAATTGGCATCCGGCAATCCATAAAAACGATATCGAAGTCTTGCGACTTCAAAATACCCAGCGCCTTTTCGCCATTGCTGACAATAACAGGGGTGATGCCAAATTTAGCCAGCATCAGCTTGATGATCATCTGATTGGTTTTCAGATCCTCCACCACCAAAATAGTCAAATCACTAATGGGAAGGGTTTTGTTTCGCAAAACGTCGTTCTTGATAACCGCTGACGGATTAACGTCCAAGGGAAGCGTGACCGTAAAAATACTCCCTTGCCCCGCTGTACTCTCTATTTCTATCCGGCCTTTCATCTGCTCAGCCAACTTGCCACAAATCGCCAAGCCCAACCCCGTCCCCTCGTGTTGACGCTTACTTGAATTATCCGCTTGTTTAAATGGCTGAAATAGGCTGGCTATTTGTTCTTTAGCAATACCGCAGCCAGAATCAGAGACTACAAACTGTAGCGCTTCGTCATGCCACCCTATGGTCACGGATACAAAGCCTTTCTCCGTAAACTTAATGGCATTACCTATAAGATTGACGAAGATTTGCTTTATCCGATCTTCATCGCCCATCAGCCATTGCGGCGAATTTGGCACGAAGTGAATCGAAAAATTTAGCTGTTTTTCCCTGGCGGGTTGGAGGAAGATGTCATTAAGCACGTTGGCCATCAACCGGCAATCGAAGGGTTTGATGGCCAACTCCATCATCCCAGCGTTGATCTTACTGTAATCGAGCAGATTATTAATGATTGCCCGCAGCAATTCCCCGGAATGATTTAAAGTCTTAAGCAAGCTATTCTGATGATTATCAAGCTCGGTATCAGATAGCAGCTCAGCCGTTCCCAACAAGCCATTGAGAGGTGTTCGTAGTTCATGGTTTATCATTGCCAGAAAATCACGAGTCAACTTCTCCGACTCCTCGGCTGATTTCCTCGCTCGAATCGCCTCCTCGAGCTTTAGCTGTCGATCAATGGACGCGCGCAGCATTTCACCTATCAAGTTCATATGCTTACGAACTGTCATATGCCACTCCCTCGTCTTACCGATGCGGGTGACAAAATACCCCTTTACTGCCGAGTTGCCGAGTGAGAGCCAATATAACTGCTGTGACTCGTCCCAGCACTCCTCTCTAGACACCAATGTATCCGGCGGGACAATCGTATTATCAATACCGGAAAAATAGGCAATATTCAGCGCCGGTGTCGAGTCGCAACTGAAATTTACTGCGCAAGCACTCACTACTCGACTGTTGATCAGCGCATCAAGCAAATCTTTTATGATCAGAGTCGATGGTGGGTATTTCAGCAGCGTGTGGCCAATACTCAGCAACAAGTTATCCATCTTATGCTGGTAGGATAAAAACTCCGACCCACTGGCAAGCTTATCCCGCACCTGCGCGAGGTTCTGCTCAATCAGCTGCTTGGCCTGATAGAGTTCAAGGCTTTTCGACTCCAACAGCATTTCAGCCATTTTCCTGGCGTCGCGCTCCCGGTCAATTTTCTTCTGCATCAGAGCAACTTGGCGTTCCAGATCCATGCGTTCAAGGCCCATTGTTACCCCGCATTTAATTTCAGCGTAAATCGTACATGGCTCTGATCTTGGTTGACAGGCTCCATACTGATTGCCATATCTTCGTTGAAATGCTTAACACAACCACGGATCAAACCCAGGCAAACATGTGACAAGCAGCGTGCCGATATGTAATCAAGGATCATCAGGGCGGAAGTTTGTGAGATAAAGTCAAACTGGGGTGGGTTCGCATTGGCGTAGAGCTTCTTCACTTCGGTATGGATATGGCGCTCAACACGCTCAATGAAGCTAAAGGTGCTGTTGGGCTTTTCGCCATTGTCCAGGGGAAAGGAGCTCAACAGGCGGGTAAACAATGCCTCACCATAGGCTTCTTGCAACACTTCCGGGGAGACACCAGTGATCTTGCTCAGGCAAACGATCATCTTTACCAAAACACGGTGATCATAACTTCCAACCGCAGTGTATGCTCCATCAACGCCGGCATCATCAAGCATCTGCTGGCAAACATCGAGACCAAAACGGCTTTCGACAATATCTAGAAACTCAGTAAAAATAATCCCTTTCATAAAGCCTTTCTCCCTTTGCCCTTGATTTGAGTATGGAAAATGAATCTCTGATGGTCAAAATTATCCCACCCATTTCATTCTCGGCTCGAACGCTAGTTTTTAGTAAGCAGGTGTAACCTGTTGATTGCTTACAAGTGCCAATAGCATTATTTTGTGGTCATACAAAACAAAAGAATACGAATTATGAAACGAACTCTCCTATTTTCCCTCCTTTATATACTGAACCCACTTACTATTTCTGCGGCATGGTCAAACACCATGCCCCAAGGTGACAGCGATGCCGGTAAGGTCAAATCGTTTACCTGCCAGTTCTGCCATGGACAAAATGGAGTTGCACAAAAAGAGGGCTACCCGCACATCAACAACCAGTCGCCCCTGTACCTGTACCGGGCGATGCAAGCCTACCAAAACGGCGAGCGCTCAGGGAGTTATGGCGACATGATGAAACAGCAACTGTCCGTTCTCAACGAGCAAGATCTCGCAGACATTGCCACCTACTTCGGCGAGCAACCATAGGCCAGTGGTTCGGTGCCCGATTCCGCGGGTATTTACCCTAGGCCACTGGTAGCTTTTAGCGATTGAGACTAGAATTAAGCGGATTTGGCGGCCTGAGCGCTGCCGTCTTGGTAGCAACAACGTTCATCACCTGTGGACAATGACTAGGTGAAAAACCATGATGACGGTCTCTTAGATCACTGTTCAAAGCGCAATTTGACAGTGTTTGTAGAAACAGATTGTGTTATAAGAGCCAACTCTTGTGGGTTTATTGAGCGTTTGCGCCAGAAATCCTGAAAAGACGGAGCAAAAACAAGCAAATGTTCATTTTATCTTAAATGAGCTATGTAATGTTTGCTGGAATCAGTGATATACTCCCCCACCGAATAGTGACACTAATTGTTTATAGAGAAAAACAATGGCAGATTTATCTAAATACAGAAACATTGGTATTTTCGCGCACGTTGATGCGGGTAAAACCACTACTACTGAGCGTATCCTTAAGCTTACTGGCCAGATCCACAAAACTGGTGAAGTACACGACGGCGAATCAACTACTGACTTCATGGAGCAGGAAGCTGAGCGTGGTATTACAATCCAGTCTGCAGCAGTTAGCTGTTTCTGGAACGACCACCGCCTAAACGTTATCGATACTCCTGGACACGTTGACTTCACAGTTGAAGTATACCGTTCTCTTAAAGTTCTTGACGGTGGTATCGGTGTATTCTGTGGTTCTGGTGGTGTTGAGCCTCAGTCAGAAACTAACTGGCGTTACGCGAACGAATCAGAAGTATCTCGTCTGATCTTCGTAAACAAACTAGACCGTATGGGTGCTGACTTCTTCAACGTTGTTGATCAGGTTAAGAACGTACTTGGCGCTACTCCGCTAGTAATGGTTCTTCCTATCGGTCGTGAAGACGACTTCGTTGGTGTTGTTGACCTACTAAGCCGTAAAGCTTACGTTTGGGACGAAACTGGCCTTCCAGAAAACTACGAAATCCAAGACGTTCCTGCTGACATGGTAGACGACGTTGAAGCTTACCGTGAAGAGCTAATCGAAACTGCTGTTGAGCAGGACGATGACCTAATGGAAGCTTACATGGAAGGTGAAGAGCCTTCTATCGAAGACATCAAGCGTTGTATCCGTAAAGGTACTCGTGACATCGCGTTCTTCCCTACTTTCTGTGGTTCTGCGTTCAAGAACAAAGGTATGCAGCTAGTACTAGACGCAGTTGTTGACTACCTACCTGCTCCAACAGAAGTAGATCCTCAGCCGCTAACAGATCCAGAAACTGGTGAGCCTACTGGCGAAGTTGCAACTGTTGATGAAAACGAACCTCTACGTGCTCTTGCGTTCAAGATCATGGACGACCGTTTCGGTGCCCTAACCTTCATCCGTATCTACTCTGGTAAGATGAAGAAAGGTGACACAATCCTTAACTCTGCAACAGGTAAAACTGAGCGTATCGGCCGTATGGTTGAGATGCAGGCAGATGAGCGTAACGAGCTTACTGAAGCACAAGCTGGTGACATCATCGCTGTTGTTGGTATGAAGAACGTTCAAACTGGTCACACTCTATGTGATGTTAAGCACGAGTGTACTCTTGAGCCAATGATCTTCCCAACTCCAGTAATCTCTATCGCAGTAACGCCTAAAGACAAAGGCGGTTCTGAGAAGATGGGTATCGCTATCGGTAAGATGGTTGCAGAAGATCCATCATTCCAGGTTGAGACTGACGAAGAAACTGGCGAAACCATCCTTAAAGGTATGGGTGAACTTCACCTAGACATCAAGGTTGACATTCTTAAGCGTACTTACGGCGTAGACCTAATCGTTGGTCAGCCACAGGTTGCTTACCGTGAAACTATCACTCAAGCAATTGAAGATAGCTACACGCACAAGAAGCAGTCTGGTGGTTCTGGTCAGTTCGGTAAGATTGACTACCGTATCAAGCCAGGTGAAGTTGGTTCTGGCTTCAAGTTCACTTCAACTGTTGTTGGCGGTAACGTTCCTAAGGAATTCTGGCCTGCAGTTGAGAAAGGCTTCGAAGGCATGATGGACAACGGTGTCCTAGCTGGCTTCCCAGTTCTTGACGTTGAAGTTGAGCTATTCGACGGTGGCTTCCACGCAGTTGACTCATCAGCAGTAGCATTCGAAATCGCAGCGAAAGGTGCATTCCGTCAGTCTATGCCTAAAGCTGGTGCTCAGCTTCTTGAGCCAATCATGCACGTTGACGTGTTCACTCCAGAAGACCACGTTGGTGACGTAATCGGTGACCTTAACCGTCGTCGCGGCATGATCAAAGATCAGCAAGCTGGTACTACTGGTGTTCGTATTAAAGCAGACGTTCCTCTATCAGAAATGTTCGGCTACATCGGTCACCTACGTACTATGACTTCTGGCCGTGGTCAGTTCTCTATGGAGTTCGCACACTACGCACCATGTCCAGCAAACGTTGCTGAGCAGGTAATCGCAGAAGTTAAAGAGCGCGAAGCTAAGAAGTAATTCTTATCTAAGTAAGCTTAATAGCTGATAAAAACCCGATAGCTTGGCTATCGGGTTTTTTTATGCCCCTATCGCTTTAGATCAGATAATCACGCTGCCTGCCGGCGCAAGCGATGCGCCACAAAAACTGGCCCCATTAATTTTATCGACTCTATCTATCGGCTACAGTCAGCAAGATAGTTCATCAAGCCATATTGCTTTAACCATTCCAGTTGGACTGCATGCTTCACCAAGAAACGTCCTGAATAGTTTATTCCGTTGGCAAAAATGCCTTCGATATTATTTTTGCTGCGGGGAAACAATAACATCCAACGTTCTGTCAGCAGCAGATTATAAGGAGAGCAGTTCCCCCCCTCCGCTTCCGCCAATAACCCCAAATTCGCCATCATTGAAAGGTAGCTATCATACAGAGCTTCAGCATCCAGAGCTTGCAATGGCGCCAACTGGTGCGCAAAAGGCAGCTCCCCAGCGGCAATCACCTGCTCCAACGGGATAGGTGAACGGACTAGCTGCATATGACGGTGGGGTTGGCTCGCCCCCGCTACAGGGCCATTATTGTAAAAACCAAACACATCGGGATGATCAAATCCTCTCAACCAGCCCTGAAAATCACTCAAACCGAGGCAGGTTTGCTGCGGAACAAACGTTTTCGAACAGATAAGTAAATGGGGAGACAGAACCGGAAACTTATTCAATAAGCAGACATGCTCTTTTCCAGCTTCACCGACATACAGAGATGGTTCATAAGGCAGGAACGGATTACCTTGCGATGAGGTAGCTCGGAACTTCTTGGTCGCATTAGCTGTGACGACATGGGCAAAATAGGCGATCCCCTCTTCCTCTAATACTTGGGCATCAGTAACTATCGGCATCAGGCTACCATCTGCCAACGCACGCTCAGAAACTCGGTTTGCCGTTTCCCAGAGCGTTTCAGCTTGACCGGACATATGTCCCCTCCTCACAATCCTTTTCTTTCATCATTGTATACCCAAGTCAGATCAAATTGCTTGTTTCAAAAAGCTTTCTTCTCCCCCACCCCTTGCCTTGGTGGCACCTAGCTCAGTGTACACAATAGTTTACAATAATGGTCTTTTTCGCCATTTACAGGATGAAGGCGAGATATAGCTGCAAACCACGAAAGTTTGTATTATCAATGCCATTGGAAAACACTGCTTTATCCTATTCCAAATAGTACTCCATAGAGCAGTTAGAAGTTTTTGTTTGGTCGCTAAAACTTCAACAGGTAGTTTTGTTTGGTCGCATCCTACCTATCCAGCCTGTTTGCCTTTTTCATCATTCAGGTAGAAACAAAAAGGGCGTTTACCCAGTAAACGCCCTTATTCCTATTGGTTTTTCACAACCGCTTTATATTGCTATCAAATCAACTCCGCAGCCAGCAAGAAGAATCCAAACAGGAAGCTCAAGCCCATCGCCAGCTGACCACCAGATGCCTGATACAACACGCCCGAAGCATCGGCCTCGAAGGCACTGTCATCCTCTTTGCGTAGCTTTATAGTCATTGCCATTGGAATGAATACCGCAAGGAACACCAAGATAATACCGGCGTAGCCTAATACCGATAGGAACTGATCCGCGGCAAACAGCGCACCGGCCAGCGGTAGGATGAAAGTCAGTACATAGGTCACAGCTCGATTTTGGCGGAATGTATCCACATTCTGGTCAAACAAAGCCATCGCAACGCCGAGGAAAGACGTTAGCAGAGCAAGACCTGTGAACACTGACAGAATCATGTTAATCATGCTGTGGCTCGACCCCAGCGCTGCAATCAACTCAGAAACATTCTTAAAATTAACCATTTGCTCAGCACTTAAGTTGCCCATTGCCGCATATAACCATAGGAGGTAGCTGAATAATGGCACAAGTGAGCCGATCACTACCATGTTACGTAGCTGCTTGTGGCTCGCTTCTTTGTTGTACGTCACCAGAGATGGGATAACCACCATGAAGCCGAAACTAGTGAACAGTACTGAGCTGGTTTTGATAAGGTCAATTTTACTGTCGCTGGTTGCGACCATAAGGTTATCGATTGAAATGGTCGGTACCAAGGAGAGTAACGTTAGCACCAACATAATCACCATCACGGCAAACAGTGCACGGTTAAGCTTATCAATCACTGCAGTACCTGCCGCCACAACCACTCCGGCGATCATCGTAAAAGCAACCTGGCTTTGCATCAGGCTCAGATCAAGGCCAATACTGGACAGCAGCTTCTGTACCAAATCCCCAGCCCCAATGATGTACGCCATCAACAAGCAAACAAGCAGCGCATACAGCAAGCTATTCGTCACCAACTGGCCGCCTTTACCTAGCGTTTTGCGGGCTATGGTATTCATACCAAGGCCGCCCCCTGCTTTGATGCTGGCTTCGAGCAATAGAAGCGCCGCATACGTTGTTCCCAGCCAGATCACCAGCATTAACAACGTCCCCCACACCAGCCCGAACTGGGCCAATACCATAGGGATAGCCAACATACCGGCACCCAATGCCGTACCCGCAATAATAAGAGAACTACCAAGCAGTTTTAGATTCACAATTTTGTCTCGTAATAATGTGTCTCCGCCTCGTAAAGGACAGAAAACAAAATGGGGAAATAATCTATTTATCAATGTGCTGCAGTTGAAAACAGCAGCAATAGAGAATTAGTGACTAAATCGGAATGCGGCAAAATAGCCGTAAAACTGGAAGTTTGCGGAAGGTTTAGCAGATTGAGAATGGCAAGCGCAAGCGTTCGCTAAAGAAGAGGCCGAGGATAGATGGATCTTCCCCATGGTTTTATTGTTCATTAATCGTACTCCAACAACGATAAATCCCTATAAGTAAGGTAACCTTCCACTGATTACCCTTGTTTTGTTTGGTCAGCTAGCAACTTATATGGACATTAAGAGCACATCAACACTTGCACGTGAAATCTTATATTGCAAAATTGACACAATGAATTTCAAGCAAAAAAAGCCCTTTGAACATAGGTTCAAAGGGCGTTAACCACACAATATCGCTATGCCGACACGGCTTCACCCGATTTCGCGGCAATGAGGGTGAGCTTGTTAAACGAGGCCGGGTAAACACTGATGGTACTGCCATCGTCGAACAATAAGCCGTCGTAAAAATCTCCACTCCACTTCACTCGGGTAAAACGGGCATAACGCGCCTTACTGTAGACTGCTTCGAGGGCATTGATGGCGCCTTGCTTACTTACCTGATCCATGATTTCCTGGCTCAGTAATTTCTCTGCCACCGATTTATCTGTTGTCATCCCTGTCTCCGGAACCTCTTCATCCTTTGTTTTTACCAAATACGAACCGAGATTCAAGTACCAACATCACAACATATCAGTGTACGCCGAGAAATTAATCAGTTTGATGTCAGTTATTCCGCGACGATAGTGCTCAGGATAAAAATCAACCACTGTCCCCTGACTATCCATAAACTGACAGTGGGTTGTTGCAGCTTCATCGACAAAATGTTCCCGCTCTGTGCTTCACAATCAGTAAGAAAGCATCACACCCAATGCCACTCCATTCATATTTATTGTTTTAATTCTTCATATTTATTCTTGTCGTACAATAGCATTTAATATAAGTTATTGATTTTATAAGATATACCACTTTAGGGTTATTCAAAACTGTAATTGACTTACGTCATATTTATTCACACCTTGTCTCATTAAGATCCCGTTCAGAATTTATGACTTTGTAGTAGAGGATCTTATGAGCAAAGTGAGACTGGCCATCATCGGCAACGGAATGGTGGGCCATCGCTTTATCGAGGAGTTGGTCGATAAAGCCAATATGGACAATTACGAGGTAACCGTCTTCTGTGAAGAACCTCGGGTCGCCTATGATAGGGTTCACCTATCGTCATACTTCTCCCACCATACCGCCGAAGAACTTTCGCTCGTCAAAGAAGGCTTCTACCAAAAACACGCCATCAATCTCCTCCTCGGCGAACGTGCCATTAACGTCAATCGCGAAAACCGTATCATCTACTCCAGCACTGGGCGTGAAATTCAATACGACAAACTGATCCTCGCTACTGGCTCTTTCCCGTTTGTACCACCTATCAAGGGTAACGAAAGCAAAGATTGCTTTGTCTACCGAACAATCGAAGATCTAAAGGCTATCGAAGCATGTGCCAAGAAAAGCAAAGTCGGCGTTGTGATCGGTGGCGGCCTGCTTGGCCTTGAAGCCGCTGGTGCCCTGAAAGCGCTCGGCGTTGAAACTCATGTTGTCGAATTTGCTCCGAAGCTGATGGCCGAGCAGTTGGATATGGCTGGCGGTAACCAGCTGCGCCAGAAAATCGAGCGTATGGGTGTCAATGTCCACACCAGTAAAAATACGCTGGAAATTGCCCCAGAAGGTACAGATTCCCGCAATGTCATGCGCTTCGCCGACGGCACCGAGCTAGAGACGGACTTTATTGTTTTCTCTGCCGGTATCCGTCCACAGGACAACCTGGCACGCCAAATGGATCTCGATCTGGCACAACGTGGCGGGGTGGCAATCAACAATCACTGCCAAACATCAGATGCCAATATCTACGCCATTGGTGAATGTGCCTCCTGGAATGACATGTTCTACGGCTTGGTTGCCCCAGGCTACAAGATGGCACAGGTTGCCGTTTCTCACCTCATTGGCGAGGCCAATCAGTTCGAAGGAGCCGATATGAGCGCCAAGCTGAAATTGCTGGGTGTAAAAGTCGGCTCAATCGGCGATGCCAATGGCCGTACCCCGGGTTGCAAGAGCTTCATCTACCAAAACGAGGAGCAGGAAGTCTACAAGCGTATTATCGTTTCTGAAGACAACAAGAAGCTACTGGGCGCCGTGCTGGTTGGCGACACCACCGACTACGGTGATCTGCTGCAGCTGATGCTCAATGAAATGGAGCTGCCGGAGCACCCTGACACCTTGATCCTACCGGCCCATGCTGGTGCAGAAAAACCATCCCTGGGCGCGGATGCCCTGCCAGATAGTGCAGTGATCTGTTCATGCTTCGACGTAACCAAAGCAAAAATCGCCCAGGCGGTTTCGGATGGCAACCATACTTTGGCTGACATCAAAGCCGTAACCGGCGCGGGGACTGGCTGTGGTGGCTGTATCCCGCTGGTCACCTCGGTGCTTAACGCCGAACTGGCGAAGTCCGGCATCGAAGTGAAGAACGATGTCTGTGAACACTTCGCTTACTCACGCCAGGAACTGTTCCACCTGATCCGCATCGAAGAAATCAAAACCTTCGATGAGCTGTTGGATAAATACGGCAAAGGCTACGGCTGTGAAGTGTGTAAACCGCTGGTAGGCTCGATCCTGGCCTCTTGCTGGGGCGAGCACATCCTCAAACCGCAGCTGGTCAAGCTGCACGACACCAACGATAACTTTCTGGGCAACATCCAAAAAGACGGGACTTACTCGGTGATCCCGCGTATGGCCGGTGGTGAGGTAACGCCTCAAGCGCTGGCCGCGCTGGCCGCCGTGGCTGAAGAATACAAGTTGTATACCAAGGTAACCGGTGCGCAGCGTATCGGCCTGTTCGGCGCCCAGAAAGACGACCTGCCGCAGATCTGGCGCAAGCTGATCAGTGCTGGCTTCGAGACCGGACAGGCCTATGCCAAAGCACTGCGTATGGCAAAAACTTGTGTGGGTTCGACCTGGTGCCGCTACGGTGTCCAAGACTCTGTCGGCCTGGGTTCATTTATCGAGAACCGCTACAAGGGGATCCGTACCCCGCACAAGATGAAGTTCGGTGTGTCCGGCTGTACCCGTGAGTGCGCCGAAGCACAAGGCAAAGACCTTGGTATTATCGCCATCGATGCCGGCTGGAACATGTATGTCTGTGGTAACGGTGGTATGAAGCCTCGTCACGCCGACCTGCTGGCCAGCGACCTGGATCAGGAAACCCTGATCAAGTACATCGACCGCTTCATGATGTTCTATATCCGTACCGCAGCGCCGCTGCAACGTACCTCGGTATGGATGGAAAACATGGAAGGTGGTGTGGACTACTTACGCCAAGTGATTGTCGAAGACAAACTCGGTATCAACACGCAACTAGAAGCTGACGTGGCCAAGTTGGTCAATGAGTACGAGTGTGAATGGGCCGCGACCCTCAACGACGAGTCGCAGCTGACGCGCTTTGCCCACTTCATCAACTCGGACTTGCGTGATGACAACGTGGTCTTCGTTACTGAACGTGATCAGCACCGTCCGGCAACATTCATCGAAAAACACCCTGGTGCGGTTGGCGATATCCTGCACGTTGAATTGGAGAACTCATAATGGCTTTTGAACAAATTTGCGATATCCAAGATATCACCCCAGGTACTGGCGTCTGTGCGTTGTTCAACGGCCAGCAAGTTGCCATCTTTCGTCCAGGCGAGGCTGAAGAGATCTTCGCTATCAGCAACATGGATCCATTTGCCCGCTCCAATGTGCTATCACGCGGCTTGATTTGCCAACACCTGGACGAACTTTGGGTGGCGAGCCCACTGAAAAAACAACGCTTCAACTTGTCGACTGGAGCATGCATGGAAGATGAGCGCTTTAGCATCAAAGCCTTCACTGCCCGAGTGACCAACGGCAAAGTCGAAATCGCGGCTTAAGCCTAACCGATTAAACGCCAAAGATTTAATAGCGAAAAGGCTCTTCGCCCACTTTGAAAGTAAGAGCCTTTGACTATTCAATTTTTATTTTAACTTTTTGGAGTGACATGATGTCCTATTCAAAACCGATGGAATTCGTTCAGACAATGATTGATACGGGCGAGGCAAAAATCCGCACATCGACACGTGATCTGTTTTTGCGTGGCACGATGGCCGGGATTATTCTCTCGCTGGCAGTCGTTGTGGCGATCACCACCATTACACAGACAGGTATTGGCATTGTTGGGGCCCTCGTCTTCCCTGTCGGTTTCTGTATCTTGAGCCTGATGGGGTATGATTTGGTAACCGGCGTATTTGGCCTTGCACCACTGGCAAAATTTGAAAACCGTCCGGGGATTACCTGGGGCAGTGTTTTACGCTGCTGGGGTCTGGTGGGCCTGGGCAACCTGATCGGCTCGCTGATCGTTGCTTTCCTGATCGCCCTCTCCTTCACCATGAACTTCAGTGTTGAGCCGGGCGCTGTCGGTCAAACCTTTATCAAAGCAGCCACAGCACGTACTGTTGGCTTCGAAGAACTCGGTGCCAATGGTTGGATCACCTGTTTTGTCCGCGGTATCCTGTGCAACCTGATGGTTTGCCTCGGCGTGATCGGCAACATGACCGCACGTAGCGTTGCCGGTAAAATCGCGGCGATGTGGCTGCCAATCTTTATCTTTTTTGCGCTTGTATTCGAACACGCGGTCGTGAATATGTTCCTGTTCCCGTTGGGCATGATGCTGGGGGCAGATTTTGGCATCTCGACCTGGCTGAGTTTCAACCTAGTACCAACCATTCTTGGTAACCTAGTGGGTGGTTTGCTGTTTACCTGTGTGCCGCTATACCTGACTCACGCTAAAACAGCTCCTGCACACAATGTAGAGAATGATTCAGTTATAGATGCAGCACCTGCATTCGCTACTAAATAATCATTACTCTTTGGTCCCGGGTAAAGACTCGGGGCCAACACTTACCAATAAGGCTATTGTATTGTTTTGGCTATAAAAAGTAATAACTCCTTAGGATAAGAATCACCGCAACGAGTGTTACTTTTTATATCCAAGTTTCTTGAAGGGAATCGCCATGACCACCAGTAACACACTATCAAACAGCGGCTTTGTATCCCTAGTCGGTGCAGGCCCGGGGGATCCGGACTTACTGACCGTCAAAGGCCTCAAAGTTATCCAGGCGGCAGACGTTGTGGTGTACGACCGTTTGGTTTCAAACGATATCTTGGCACTGGCGGATCGTTCAGCCGAGATGATTTACGTTGGCAAGAAGCTCGACTTCCACTGTGTTCCGCAAGAGCAAATCAACCAGATACTGGTACAAAAGGCACAGGAAGGTAAGCGGGTTGTCCGCTTGAAAGGCGGTGATTCATTCATCTTCGGCCGTGGCGGTGAAGAGCTCGAGGAGCTGGCCAAGTTCGGCATTAAGTACGAAGTGGTGCCGGGCATTACTGCGGCGGCTGGCGCAACGGCCTATGCGGGAATCCCCCTCACCCACCGTGACCATGCCCAAAGTGTCCAGTTCATCACGGGCCATGTGCAAAAAGACGGCCGTGAAATCGAGTGGCAATCCCTCGCCCACTCTAACAATACCCTGGTCTTCTATATGGGCCTCAAACAAAGTGGCCATATTTGCGACAAACTCATCACCCATGGCCTTGCCGCTTCGACGCCTTGCGCCATTATCGAAAACGGCACCCGGTATGATCAACGGGTACTGACAGGGACGCTGGCACAATTGCCAGCACTGGCCAGCGGTGCTAAAAGCCCGGCATTGATTGTCATTGGCAGTGTCACCTCGCTGAATGAAAAATTACAATGGTTTGAACAGGGGTAGTGCCTGCCTCTGTGTTAGGCCTATCCGCCATTGTGCGCAGGATCCGGCTGCGCGACAATATCCGTCATCTCAGTAACCCCTTTCCTGATAATGAGCTTGTCATCGAGATAGGGGCGGGTTTGGATCAAGCGCGGCACTACCCGGTCGCCATCAACGATTTTTATATATTCCAGCTGGCCGATACGGTACGTGCTCGTCGATGGCACCATCAGTACCTGCTCCTCGCCAGTCACAATACCGACCCGGGCAAACATGCCTGGATACAGCGGTTTGGAACCGGATTGAGCCAGTGGCTCAGGTGCAAAAGCCAGCTTAACAACCACACTGCGCGAACCGGCATCTGAAGCAGGGGTGATTTCTTTGATTGTCCCTTCCAGCTCCCATCCTTGCTCAGGCAGAATCACCGGCCAGCGCTGGCCCAGCTCCAACAAATAACGCTGGCTAGCCGCAATATAACTTTCCATCATCAGTGTCGCCGGGTTGTACAGACTGAGCATAGGGATCCCGGGGGATGCTATATCCCCCCTATGCACCAGCTTCTGAGTGATCACCCCATCAAAAGGAGCGGCAATAATGCTATAGCCATAGGTCGTTTGCGCTTCTTCTACCGAGGCTTGGGACTGCTTAAATCTAGCTTCGGCTGTCTGCCGGTTACTCAGGGCTTCGTCCAGCTGGGACTGTGCGACCAGTTTACGCTTGAACAGCGACAGGGTTCGCTCATAGTCCTTGCGGGCAATATTCAGTTGCGCTTGGGCACTTGCCAGCGCCTGTTCCGATTGCCGTACTCTGGCATCCAAGTCGAGGTTATCAAGGCGGATCAAAATATCCCCGGCCCTGACGTTGTCGCCGACATCCACCAGTACATCGGCAACCTGTGCCGTCAAGCGGGCAGACAACGTCGCCTGCTGATCAGCCACAATACTGCCGGTATACTGTTGCCAAACCGGCAAGGTTTCGGCTTGCACCCGGACAACAGCCTGCCCGGCCAGCGCCTCGCCGGGTGGCGCCAGATTTTCGGTATCCAGCTTCGCGACAAATCCGCCAGAAATGGTAAAGAAGAGGATACCAAGGCCTGCAAACGCGGCAATTGTTACGGCTATTCTTTTCATACTCATGACTGCGACTTCCTGTGGTTGACTGAAGCGGCTGATGACTGGGACGGACAACCAGTCGACGGCTCCGAGGATGTGTCTGAGGGCATACTGCCTGGCTCAGCAGGCAGGCCATATCCGGGTTTGTTGGCATAAGCCAGATGGTAAACCACCGGGATCACCAGCAGCGTAAAGAGTGTCGAAGCCGTGATGCCGAATATAATAGCCCAGGCAAGGCCATTGAAGATGGGATCTAGGGTGATCACCACGTTACCCAGCAACGTGGTACCGGCCGTAAGCAAGATAGGCCGCATTCTCACAGCGCCCGCTTTGACCAACGCGGGTTTCAGCGACTCGCCGTCACGCAGCGACTGATGTATAAACTGGATCAGCACCAATGAATTGCGTACCACAATCCCGGCCAGGGCAATCATGCCGATCATGGCCGTGGCGGTGAACAGCGACGGATTGGGTATCCCGTTGATTTCTGTTGTTCCAACCACATTAAGTAGCCAGAAGCCGGGCATGATCCCAATCACCGTCAGCGGGATCGCCAACATAATGATACCGGAGACCGCAGGCAAGCCGGTTTGCAGTATCATCACCACAAACACCCCGAGCAAGGCTGCACCGTAAGCAATCCCGAGATCGCGAAATACATCCAGGGTGATCTTCCACTCTCCTTCACCGCTCCAGACAACATTGATGCCCGGCGGCAGATGCCAGGGATCCCCTCCGCCGTTGTTGAGGTAAGTACGCCCACTTAGCGGCCTGACCTGACCAGTTTGCCTCGCACCATCCCACTGGCTGGCCTGTAGATCAGCAGCGACATCGGCAATCACCTCAGCAGGAACGCGCCCCGTCGCCTCGGCAAAGACGTACACCACTTGGCGCAAGTTCTTGCGCATGATCGGTTGCGGCGCATCGATTAGTTCAAAGCGTCCCAGCTCAGACAACGGCACCAACGGCTGGCCGGCATCAACAACCCGCCCTTGCTCAACCCGCTTAGCGATCCCTGGCATGCCGCGGACATACAAATTCTCCAGCGCCGCCAGATCATCTCGCTGCTGACTTGGCAAACGAATGGTTATTGGCAAAGGATTAAGTTCATGCTCATCGTATAAGTAGCTAACGACCAGACCTTGGTTTGCTGCCGCCAGGGTGTGGTTAATATCCTGAACCGATATCCCTGACAACGCCGCTTTTTCACTGTCCACCACAAACCGCCAGCTGTGCCGTCCCCCCTCTTGGGAGGTATCGGTTTCCGCCACGAAGGGCTCCCGTCGCAAACGTTGCGCCACCTTATCGGCCGCCTGTTGTAACTGGTGGTAAGGGGTCTGCGGCTGGCCGTAGACTTCGGCCACTATAGTGGCAATAACAGGTGGCCCCGGCGGCGTTTCCACCAGCTGAATATCTGCGCCCACCCCTTCCGCTATGCGAGTGAGATCAGCCCGAAGCCGAGTAACCATCTCGTGTGACTGTTGCTGACGTTGATCCTTTTGCGCCAGAACGACCCGAAGCTCTCCCTGATACGGCATCGAGCGCATAAAGTAATGCCTGACCATCCCGTTGAAATCCATGGGCGAAGCAATGCCGGCAAAGCCGGAAACCGAGACCACCTCGGGCACACGCTGCAGGTAATCGGCAAAGCTACTCAACGCATTTGACGTCTGCTCGACACTACTGGTCTCAGGCATGTTCAGCACCAGCTGGAACTCATTTTTGTTGTCATAAGGCAGCAGTTTCAGCGGTACAATCCGCAAGGCTGGCAGCATTGCCGCGGCAACAAAAGCCAGTGCGACTACTGACAGAAAAATCACACTATTGCGCTTGCGTGCCAGCAGCGGCGTCAGCATTTTATTGTAGATTTTATACAGCAGTGACTGCTCGACCCGGTAATGCCCGGAGCCATCAGCCCGCTTAAGGATTTTCTTGGCAAGCCAGGGAGTAATGAGGAAAGCCACAACCGTACTGAATACCACACTGACCGGCACGTTAAATGCCAACGGTGCCATATAGGGTCCCATCATCCCGGTGATGAAAAACATCGGCGTAAAGACAATCACAATCGCTACGGTCGACATCAGCAGCGCGCTGCGGATTTCTGCCATTGCCATGACGATAGCCGTCGAAGTGGACATGCCCTTGCGCTTTAGAAAGCGCTCTATGTTATCGATACTGGCGATGGGATCATCGACGATCAGGCCCAGCGCCAAGATCAAGGCAAACAGTGTTACCCTGTTAATCGTATAGCCAAAGGCGAAGTCCATCCCCAACGCCGCACCGTAGCTGATTGGAATAGCGATCCCAACCACCAGCGCCGCACGCCAGTTTAGAAAGACCCCGACAAAAACCACCACCGTCAGGATCGACAGACCGAGGCTGGAAACCAGATTGCCCACTTTCTCGTTGGCGGTTTCGCCATAGTTACGGATCACTGTCATTTTGACATGCGGCGGAAACTGGTTCTGTACCATCTCGTCCAGCAACGCAATAGCATCATTGGCAACCCAAACCGCATTGCTGCCTTTTTGTTTTGCAACCGAGAGAAACACCGCGGGATAGGGTTCGCGGGCTTGTTGGTTGCCAGCACCGGCTGCCGCCCCCCAACGGAACCATGTCTGGTCGGATGCTTCATCGGGGCCGTCGGTCACCGTGGCAATATCTTGCAAATAGACAGGCTGGCCATTGACCACATTCACCACAGTATGTGCCACTTCCTGGGCGTTACGGAAAAACTGGCCGCTTTCCAGCTGGAAAACCTGCCCTTGCTGGTGAATATCGCCCAATTGGCGGTGCTGGTTAGTCAGGGAGAAAGCCTGTTGGATATCATCCACCGTGGTCATGCGACTTGCCATCGCCACGGTATCGAGGGAAATTTGGATCAACCGGGGATTGCCCCCGACAACCGCTACCTTGTTGGTATTATCCAGCGCCTGTAGCTGGTTCACCGCCTGCTCGGCAATGCGCCGCAACTGCGCATTACCGGTCAGTTCAGGATCTGTACTGTAGAGCGCGGCAACCACTATCGGCACGTCATCAATTTCAACCGGCTTGACAGCCCATTGCGTCACCGAGGCAGGTACCAGATCCAGGTTCGAGTAGATCTTGTTGTACAGTTTGATCAGGGCATCTTCACGCTGCTCTCCGACATAAAAACGTACGATGACCTGAGCCGCGCCTTTCATCGACGTCGAGTAGACATCTTCCACGCCATCGATCTGGGTCAGCAATTTTTCCAGCGGCTGGGTAACCTGATTTTCGACTTGCCTGGGTGACAAACCCGGAGCCTGAATCAGCACATCAGCCATAGGTACGATGATTTGGGGATCTTCTTCCCTCGGGGTCAGGAGCAGAGCAGACATCCCAACCGCCAAGGCCAAAAAGATAAGCACTGGCGGGAAAAAACTGTTGAGGAATTTTGCTACCAAGCCCTGTCTGACGTTCGCTGTCATAACACTCCCCCCTTTCCTGTTGTTAAGCAACAGAATCACATATGCGCAAGTTTATTCAGGGTGCTGGATAATGGCGGCAGGCTCTTACCTGCCGCCGTGCTGAGGTTCGCTATCCAGATTAGTTCATCTGCGCATGACTAACTTTGAGCTGGTCATCACTTTCTAGCTTGCTCTGGAGCTGGCAGCCAAGCCAAATTCCTGCCAGCATGCTAGCCACAAACAACAGCAGGCCAAAGTTGCCTCCAGACAACGAGGTGACAGCGGGTCCCGGACAGATCCCAGCCATCCCCCAGCCGATACCAAACAAAATCGAACCGCCAACTAAAGGCGCATCGATCGATTTCTTCTGGCTCAAGCGAAAATCCGTCTCACAAACCGGCTTTTCCATCTTGCGTACCACCAACAAATACACCGGCATAAACACCGCGATGGCTCCGCCCATCACAAAGGCAAGGCTTGGATCCCATTGGCCGGCAAAATCAAGAAAGCCTATCACCCTGACAGGATCTACCATCCCGGACACCATCATGCCAAGACCAAACAACAATCCAGAAATTAAAGCTACAACACGAGTTATCATTTTTGCCTCTTAAACATGAAGACGGATAAAGACAGTAATAATGGCAGAGGCCATAAAAATGCAGGTTGCAACAATCGAGCGCTTGGACAAACGCCCCATTCCGCAAATGCCGTGGCCACTGGTGCACCCGTTAGCCAACTTGGTGCCAATCCCGACCAGCAACCCTGCCAAGCTCAACCACACCGCTCCATTTACCGGTAGCGTTTGAGGCAGTTCAAAACCCAGCCAAGGGGCTACCAGGCTCGCGGCCACCATGCCGACAACAAACAAGAGACGCCAGGTAAACTCCCCCTTGATAGGTTTGAGCAACCCGGCCAGTACCCCGCTAATTCCGGCCACTCGGCCGTTAACCGCCAGTAGCAATGAAGCGGATAACCCCAGCAACACACCGCCAAGCAAAGCATCCCATGGAATTACAAACATTATTTTTTCATCTCCGTTTTCTTCTCATCGGCACAGCAAATATTCTGCAATGCCTCAATTAACCGTTGGACTTTTTCATCAGCCAATGAATAAAACACTTGTTGCGACTGCTTGCGAAAACTGACGAGCTGGTGGGCCTTCAGGATAGCAAGATGCTGCGAAAGGGCTGACTGGCCCAGACTGGAGTTCTGCTGTAGCAACTTCAACGGCAGCTCACCTTGCGTTAACTGACAAAGCACCATTAAGCGTTCAGGGTGTGCCAGCATCTTCAACCAATTCGCAACCTCATCGGCCTGACAATGCATTTTTTGAACATCAATCATCACCCCTCCTATGCTTTACTGCCCCGGCTCTATATTAGAGATTACTAAACAAAAGAATTAAGTCAATACTAATTTAGCAAAAAATACATTAGACAATACTAAAATATATATTTATAGTTTGAGTAAGTTAATGAGGTTGATAAAACCAGCCCGGGAGAAAAGTTATGACATTAGAAAATGCAGTACGCGTATTTGCCGGCATCATGATTTTCGTCTCTGTCGCACTGACTATCTGGGTTCACCCCAGCTTTTACTGGTTCACGCTATTTATTGGCGCCAACCTGATCCAAAGTGCGTTTACCGGCTTTTGTCCAGCCGCCAACATACTTGGAAAGTTCGGATTCAAGTGATTCGTCACTGGCAATAATCTCAAAAGCTCGTTAATTAATACTCTTTCTAGCTTGAAAAACATTTTGTGGAGATATCAATGACCAAGATTTTGATTGTCGGCGGTGTGGCAGGCGGAGCCTCCGCTGCCGCACGTGCCCGCCGCTTGAGCGAAGATGCTGAAATCATCATGTTCGAGCGCGGTGAATTTGTCTCGTTTGCCAACTGCGGCCTTCCCTACCATATCGGAGGCGACATCACCGAGCGCAGCAAATTGCTGCTACAGACTCCTGAAAGCTTCCTGGCCCGTTTCAATGTCGATGTCAGAGTCATGAATGAAGTCATCGCTATTGATCGCGAGGAGAAAAGCGTGACCGTCAAGAATATGCTCGACGGCAGCGTGTACCAAGAGTCCTACGATTACCTGCTGCTGAGCCCAGGGGCTGCGCCAATTGTTCCGCCTATCTCTGGTATTGATAATCCGCTGACGCACTCGCTGCGTAATATTCCTGATATGGATAAGATCCTCAAAACGATCGAAATGAACCAGCCAGAACATGCCACAGTCGTCGGCGGTGGTTTTATTGGCCTGGAAATGATGGAAGCCTTCCACCAGCTTGGCATCAAAACCACCCTGGTAGAGATGGCAGATCAGGTCATGACGCCGGTTGATCGCGAAATGGCCGGCTTTGTCCACCAAGAGATCCGGGACAAGGGCGTTGATCTACGCCTCGGTGTGGCGCTGGAATCTGTCAAATACCACCCGAATGACTCTGTCGTCAACGAAGATGCGGGAGAGAGTGCCGAGCACCAGCACCTATGCGGAGCGCTGAGCCTTCATCTTAACAACGGCGACACCTTCAATACCGATATCCTCATTATGGCAATCGGTGTACGTCCGGAAACGGCACTCGCTACTCAAGCCGGCTTGAAAATTGGTGAGCTTGGCGGCATCTACACCAACGATAAGATGCAGACCAGTGATCCGGCTATTTACGCTGTGGGCGATGCTGTCGAGGAAGCCGACTTCGTCACCGGCCACCAAACACTGGTGCCGCTTGCAGGACCGGCCAACCGCCAGGGCCGTATGGCCGCCGACAACATGCTTGGCCGCGACGAGTCCTACCAAGGCACACAAGGCACAGCAATTTGCAAAGTCTTCGATCTTGCCGTCGCCTCAACCGGCAAAAACGAGAAGCAGCTAATACGCGAGGGTATCGACTACGAAAAAGTCTATGTCCATACCGCAAGCCATGCCAGCTACTACCCTGGTGCTGAAATCGTGTCGTTCAAAATGCTGTTCGAACCACAGTCAGGCAAAATCCTTGGTGCACAGGCCGTTGGCAAAGATGGGGTTGATAAGCGTATCGACGTCATGGCGGTCGCCCAGCGAGCAGGCTTGACGGTTGAACAGCTGCAGCACCTCGAGCTGACCTATGCCCCACCTTACGGCAGTGCCAAGGATGTGATCAACCAAGCGGCGTTTGTGGCAAGCAACATTATCAAAGGTGATGCGAAGCCAATCCACTTCGATAAGATTGATAACCTAACAGATGACCAGTTGCTGCTTGATGTGCGTAATCCCGGCGAGCTGAAAAATGTGGGCTACCTGGAAGGCGCAATCAACATTCCTGTCGACCAGCTCCGCCAGCGCATGGGCGAGCTGCCAAAAGACAAAGAAATTGTGATTTACTGCCAAGTCGGGTTACGCGGAAACGTCGCCTACCGCCAGTTGGTCAATAACGGTTTCAAAGCCCGTAACCTGATTGGTGGCTACCGAACATACACCTTTGCTCGCAAGTAGTTACCAGTCACATAACCACACTAATGATAAAGCCTGAATCACTTCAGGCTTCAATTTTTATTCAGGCGTTAAGCTGTATGACAGCCAATTAATAGCCACTGCCTTTATGGCTGTAATCTTGACCTTGGTTATAGCTCTTATCGCGATTGTATCCCTTGTTTTTATAGCCTTTATAGCGTTCGCCACCCGAGCCATAATGACTATCATCGTCTTCACCGTAATACATGTCTGAATGGTACTCCTCGTAGAAGCTCTCTTGGTAGTACCGGTAGCGATACCAGTCATACCATGACTTGAACTCCGGTTGGTATTCTTCTAGTTCAATGATGAACAAGCAATCAAAGAACATTGGTGAACCTTCTGTGCCATCAAAGTTGGTTAGATCGACCATGCCAGAAAGACGAACGGTTCCTTTGTGCCAGCGATATTCACCGTAGCCTTTAACGACGGCATTTTCATCACTCGATGCGCCGGTAATATGAGAAATATACTGGCCGCCTGGGGTGGTTGTAGGTTGTAGCACCGGTTGAACCGTCGTATTCCCCCGGGTTATCAACAGACCATCTGGCAAATAAAAAAAGGTGGTTCCGATAAGTTGAATGCCTGTTTCTGGTGCCCCTTGTATCTCAGACAAACAGTCTGTCGCCCAACCTATGAGTTGATTGTCATGGATGTTTTTCAATTCGACATCGAAGCAAATCGCATCCAACGGAGGGCCATATTTTTCTAACGGTGGGACAGTCATCGGGTACATCTCGCCGGTGCCCACAAGATTGAGAGCCAGGCGCTGTTTAGTACCATCATCGTCGCCGTAGCCATCTGAACTGTCATCATCGGAATAGCCACCGCCCCCCGAATAACTTCCCCCATCGTTAGAATAATCAGAGTGACTATAACTACCTGAAGATGAATTGCCTTCACTCTCATAGGACGATGAATACTTATCATCATCGTCATAGTCGTCATACTTTCCTGAGGCCAAGCTCCCCACAGAATACCCAACACAAACCGCCAAAATCGAGAGCGCGATCTTGTTCATTTTCATCATGCTACTCCACGTATGCTGTCGTACTAGTTAATCAGTTTGCCAACCGAACTATCCCTATTCGCCACGAATGTCCAAAAAAAGAGGGCACCACAGACTAAATCACTGGATAGTGGCTTTAATTGTAGATGATGCAACAGGGTGGATTGGGAGGATGCATAACAGATGAATTGCTATATCTTCCTTAATAATAAGAGAGTTAAGCAAAAATGAGAGGTATTTGGGATAGTAGAAAACTGTATCAATTCTTAAAAATAATACAGGGACGAACGCAGTGGAAGCCAAGTCTCCCGACAGGCTGCCACGCTTATACCCAAGTTACATGGTAAGGTTAATCGATGTCGGATCCTTTGGGTTCGGACCGTATTCGTTAGCCGCCTGCTGGCTGTCCTGCACGAAGAAATACAGCAAGACCAGCAGGCCAATTAACGGGATCAAGCCAATCAGCATCCACCAACCTGTTCGACCGATATCATGCAAGCGGCGCACGCCAACAGCGATGCTAGGAACAAGCACGGCGAGTGAGTAAATAGTTCCGATAATCCCCGCTCCTTCACCCGCTCCCGGATTACCCAGCGCCGAGTCAAGCATCGACAGCGCGATACTGATAATGATGTTGAACAAGAAGAAATACCAATACTCTTGCCGCCGCGCCCTCCCTTTGAAGACCGCGTAGTTTTTCAATACATGAAGATACCAGTTCATAACAGACCTAATTGAATCAGAATAAATAAAAGACCTAACTATATATTATTGTGTTAAAAAGTAATTTTCTGCCAACCCAAACAAAGATCTTGTATCACTTCGTATTAAATTCATTTTTGATCAATACTAGTGGAAACCCATTACCGCAAGGTACCCGCCATGAAACCGCTATTGCTTTCCCTCGGCTTGTTCCTCTTCAGCCCTGCATCCTTCAGTGAAAGCCATACGATCCATGAACCACTGTTCTCTCCCGACAACGGTGTGATCTGCGACCGGCAAGCCGGTTTTTGCGTCGACAGCTATGGCATTTCGATGGCATTCACCAAAGAGTTCCTGGGCCAAGAGGCCGAGGACAAAATGCTGGAACTGATCAACCGAGTTGGCAGTGAAAACTTCGACACCACCCGCTATTCATTCAGCAATAAGGTCTATTGCGATTCAGAACAAAAAGCCTGTTTTGTTGACCGATTCTCCGAACAACAGATGACAGACTACACCAGCATCTTATTTGATTAGACTCAACCGGTATGCTGATTGCCCCGAGGTTAAAAGTAATGCTTGATAGCCAAATACCGCGACCGAATGTGCTCAATCAGCAACCTGATTTTCTGCGATGGTTGGCGAGTATAGGGATAGACCGCGTAAATACCCAGCCTCTTGCCCACTTGGTCAGGAAAGAGATCGACCAGTTTCCCTTCCATAATATCGTGGTAAACCAGACAGCGCGGCATGTAGGCAATTCCATAACCGCCCAATGCCGCCTTTCTCAGTGCCGCCGCATTATCGGTCGAGAAGTTCCCGCTCACCCGCAGGATATAGTTACCCTGCTCGCCAATGAATTGCCAGTCTGACGCCCCTGTGGTCTGGTAGGCATACTGCAGACAGTTATGATCGACCAGCTCTTGAGGCACTTCCGGCCTGCCATTTAGGGCAATGTATCGAGGTGCGGCACAAATCACCCATTGTGAATCGAGAATATGCCTAGCGATAAGACTCGAGTCTTCCAGATAGCCCGTTCGGATCACCAAATCGTAACCATCTTCAATCAGGTCAACAAAACGATTATCCAGTGACATATCGACCGTAAAGCCGGGATGCTCGGCACAAAACTCCGCCACTGCATCCGCCAGCAGCAAGTCGCCAGATATCGTGGGTACAGACATCTTGACGTGGCCGCTGACTTTCTCGCCAAACCCACTAACGGCATCCACCGCCTCCATCGCGGCCTGCTTCACATTTTTAGAACCCAGGTATAACACCTTCCCCGCCTCACTAACCGTGAGTTTTCGGGTAGTACGATAGAGTAGTTGTACCCCCAGATCATCCTCCAGGCGGGCAATTCTTTTGCTAACTACCGAGTTAGTAAGAGAATTCAACTCTGCCACCTTGCTAAATGAGCCATGTTCCACTACCTGAGCAAACAAGATCAAGTCATCTGCCTTCGCCATTATTAGTCCATTTTTGGAAGAAATATTTTTCATTATTTCCCTATACCAAATAAAAATAAAGCGATATCGTCACACCCAGTTAACAAAACCAACTACAAAAACAACATTTATGTTCATTGATGCATAGGTTATGCATTACAAAACAGCACTCCGAAGGACTGATAATCATGAACGACACCCTACTTGCACTCGTTGCCTTCTCGCCGATAGTGGTTGCCGCTATTCTGCTGGTCGGACTGAACTGGCCCGCAAAGAAAGCCATGCCGGTGGCTTTCTTTCTGACCGTTGCCATCGCCCTGCTCTGCTGGGATATGTCAGCAACCCGCGTCTTGGCCTCCTCGCTACAGGGGCTAACCATCACTGTTTCGGTACTCTGGATCGTGTTTGGAGCAATATTCCTGCTCAATACCCTAAAACATACTGGAGCCATCACCACCATACGAAACGGCTTTACAGATATCTCCGGTGACCGCCGGATACAGGCCATCATCATCGCCTGGTGTTTTGGCTCCTTTATCGAAGGCGCTTCCGGCTTTGGTACCCCAGCAGCAATCGCAGCCCCTCTTTTGGTTGCTATCGGTTTCCCTGCACTTGCTGCCGTTTTGATGGGCATGATGATCCAATCCACGCCGGTTTCTTTCGGTGCGGTCGGTACCCCGATTATTGTCGGTGTCAACAAAGGACTGGATACCCACAACATTGGTGAAACACTGCTCAGCCAAGGTTCGAGCTGGGATATCTACCTACAGCAGATCACCACCAATGTCGCGTTGATCCACGCTACGATCGGCACCTTGATGCCGGTTCTGATGGCGATGATGCTGACCCGCTTTTTCGGCAAGAACAAAAGCTGGACCGAGGGCCTGGATATCTTGCCGTTTGCCCTTTTCGCCGGCGTCGCCTTCACGGTGCCATATGCTTTGACAGGTATGCTGCTTGGTCCTGAGTTCCCATCCTTGATTGGTGGCTTATTGGGTCTAGCCATCGTGGTTTCCGCAGCCAAGAAAGGCTTCCTTGTGCCTCAAAAACAATGGGATTTTGAAAGCGAAGACAAATGGCCTTCAGAGTGGTTGGGGTCACTGAAAATCGACCTCAAAGCGGCTGACAAGCCAATGAACCTGGCGCTGGCATGGGCACCCTATGTGCTACTTGCCGTGGTATTGGTCGCCAGCCGTGTCAGTGCCGACTTCAAGGCGCTGCTGGTCAGTGTCAGTCTTTCATTTTCGAACATCCTAGGTGAAGCGGGGATCAGCGCCTCTATCCAGCCGCTATACCTGCCGGGCGGGATCCTAGTATTTGTCGCAATTGTGGCTGTACTACTTCAATCACGTAAGCTTAGCCCTTTGACCGAGGCCTTCAAGGAATCAAGCAAGACCCTTATTGGTGCGGGTTTCGTATTGGTCTTCACTATTCCTATGGTACGTATCTTTATCAACTCAGGCGTCAACACTGCTGACTTGGCCAGTATGCCGGTCACGACGGCTAACTTTGTCTCCGGATTGGTGGGGGATTTCTTCCCGGCATTGAGTGCAACCATCGGTGCCTTGGGGGCGTTCATCGCCGGCTCGAATACGGTGTCCAACATGATGTTCAGCCAGTTCCAGTTTGAAGTCGCCCAGACGCTGACCGTATCCAGTGCCGCGATTGTTGCCTTGCAAGCGGTAGGCGCAGCGGCCGGTAACATGATTGCCATCCATAACGTCGTTGCCGCCTCTGCCACGGTCGGCCTGCTTGGCCGCGAAGGCGCCACGTTGCGCAAAACCATTATCCCTACGCTCTACTACCTGGTGATGAGCGGCATTATCGGTCTCACAATCATCTATGGCCTGCATATCACAGATGTCTTGATGGGTTAACTCCAGCGCATTATCAATACAATAGGCCAGCCGCTTTGCTGGCCTTTACCACCCGCAGCAATTCACTGTTCTAATGGAACCACAGAAAATATTTATAGTCCTGACTCTCAATCCCAGCCAAGCATTCCAACAATAATCATTGAGATCAGTAATATGAATACAGCATTCAACAATTCAGTCATACGACTGGTGCAGGATGAGCAATGGAAAACAAATACCGACAGCTAGAAGCCCTACTCGCTACCCAGATTGATGAGGCACGGATCATCACCGAAGAAGCCAAGCGGTTGGCTTACGGCACAGACGCCAGTTTCTACCGCCTCATACCCAAACTGGTTCTGCGCCTCAACAACCTAGATGAAGTCATCTTCACCATTCAGTCCTGCTGCCAGTTGAGCATCCCCTTCACTTTCCGTGCTGCGGGAACCAGTTTATCCGGCCAGGCCATCTCAGACTCAGTCCTCATTACCCTGAGCGACAAATGGCGCGGCCATTGCATCCTTGACCAAGGGGAGAAAATCCGCCTCCAGCCTGGCGTTATCGGCGCTGATGCCAACCGCTACCTTGCCCCTTACCAGCGAAAAATCGGGCCAGATCCTGCGTCGATCAATACCTGTAAAATCGGTGGTATCGCAGCCAACAACGCCAGCGGGATGTGCTGCGGCACAGCACAGAACTCATACAACACCGTTAATAGCATGACCATCGTCTTCACCGATGGTACCGTGCTCGATACCGCCAGCGAAGCTAGCATAGAGGCGTTCAAAAACAAGCGACCAGATTTGATTGAAGGACTCGCTCAACTGGTCGAGGAAACCCAACAAAATACTGAATTGTCAGAAAAAATCCGCCACAAATACCGCCTGAAAAACACCACCGGTTATGCCCTCAATGCGCTGGTCGACTACCACGACCCAGTTGATGTCATTGAGCACCTGATGATTGGCTCTGAGGGCACCTTGGGCTTTATTGCCGACATTACCTACAACACGGTTATCGAGCATCCCCACAAGGCCTCTACCCTACTGGTTTTTGGTGACATCGAAACCGCCAGCCAAGCGGTGTCAGTTCTGGCCAACACCCATGTTTCTGCTGTCGAGATGATGGACGGAAGAGCGCTACGCTCAGTCGCTGACAAACCGGGTATGCCGGACTATATCCAAGCGCTTGATCTCGAATCGGCAGCTCTGCTGATCGAAACCCGTGCCAGCTGCAGCCACCAGCTAGGGCAGCAATGCGTCGAGGTCATGTCGGCGCTGGAAGACTTCACCATCACCCACTCGACACCGTTTACCACCGATGCCACTACCATCGCCAGCCTGTGGGCGATCCGCAAAGGCATGTTTCCGGCAGTCGGTGCCGTGCGGGAAACGGGAACAACGGTGATCATCGAAGATGTGGCTTTCCCGGTCGAGCACCTAGCCATGGGTGTGCGCGAGCTTCAGCAGCTGTTTGACAAATACCACTACGGCGAAGCGATCATTTTCGGCCATGCCCTGGAAGGCAACCTGCACTTTGTCTTTACCCAAGGTTTCGAGGATGGGGCAGAAGTGAACCGCTATGGCAGCTTTATGGATGATGTGGCCGAACTCGTCGCGGTCAAATATCAAGGTTCACTAAAAGCCGAGCACGGCACCGGCCGCAATATGGCGCCTTATGTCGAGCTCGAGTGGGGCCATGATGGCTATCGCCTGATGAAACAAATCAAAGCCCTGTTTGATCCCGAAGGTTTGTTGAACCCGGGAGTGATCATCAATGACGATACACGGGCGCATATTTCCCACCTCAAGCCGATGCCGGCAGCCGATGAATTGATTGATCGCTGTATTGAATGTGGCTTTTGCGAGCCTGTCTGTCCCTCAAGAACACTGACGCTATCGCCGCGCCAGCGGATTGTGCTTTACCGCGAGCTGCAACACCGCGAACGGCAATACCTGGCGGGTAACAGCAGACGCCCACCCGTCGATGAGCTGAAGCAAATTTTTGAGTACCAAGGCATCGACACCTGCGCCGCGACCGGCCTGTGCGCCGACCGTTGCCCGGTTGGCATTAATACCGGTGATCTGGTTAAGAAACTGCGGGTAGATAAATACCAGCGCTTTACTCCCATCGCCCGCTGGACCGCTGATCATTTCGGTGCCACCACAACCATGGTCAAAGCCGGCCTCAAGAGCAATCAGCTAGCCCGCAAACTGGTCGGCGATAAGGTGGTCGGCACCATTACCAATGGCCTGAGGAAAATGACCAAAGGTGCAACCCCCATTTGGATACCGGAATATCCGCAATCTAACCCGCATAAGCTCAGTCAGTCGCTCTCAACTACGGCACATCGGGTACAGGCTGAAAACTCAGACAAGAGAGTGGTATATCTACCCTCTTGTGCCAGCCGAGCTATGGGCCAACAGGATTCAGCCAAAGACAGCCGTCCGCTAACGGAAGTGACGCTTTCGCTTCTCAAAAAAGCTGGCTTTGAGGTGATCACCCCAGAAAAGCTCAGTAGCCAATGTTGTGGTATGCCCTATGACAGCAAAGGAATGAACGATATTGCCAATCAGAAAGCCAAAGAGTTGGAATCCTTGCTCTGGGAGGCAAGCAAGGAAGGCGCCTATCCGGTATTGATGGATACCAGCCCCTGTGCCAAACGCAGTATCGAAAACTTTACCCAGCCTTTGGAAGTGCTCGAACCGGTTGGTTTTGTATCACGCTATTTGCTGCCGCACCTTTCTCTTTCTCCAATAAAAGAGACGGTTATGCTTCACGTTACCTGTAGCTCTCGCCGGATGGGGCTGGAGGCCGACATGCTTTCACTGGCTAAAGCGTGTGCCGAAACGGTCGTTCTTCCTGAACATATCCAGTGCTGCGGCTGGGCGGGAGACAAAGGCTTTACCACACCAGAATTGAATGAGGCCGCAGTTGCACCACTAAAAGAGCAAGTCCCGGCAAACTGCACCCGAGGCTTTAGCAACAGCAGAACCTGTGAAATTGGTTTATCTCACCACAGTGGCATTCCGTACCAATCTATTCTCTATCTTGTAGACGAAGCCGCGATCTAGCTTTCCACAATAACAAAGCCCAAACTACCTATTTCAGTTTGGGCTTTATTGACTATCCGCTATGCTCCATTCAACCCCAAGAGATTAGGATAGCGTTTCCACATCAACCTGTTTTTTTTCCACCAACCAATGTTCAATTTCTCGAGGTGCGAAAATAAGCGGATCACCGATGTCGACCTCTTCAATATCCCGAAGTTGCTCAGGCAAATCATCAATGATCAACTCAAGATCTGCATGACTATGGATGTGGTCCTCAAAGATCCTCACCATCTCATGATTATGGTCAATATCCCGAGCCTTAGCCGCTGTCGCCAACCCTCTTAATAAGGTATACCAAGTCGTCATTGGCCCCTGGGTTAGCGATGCTGACTCTTCATCGGAATCAATAAAAGCAAATGGCACGGTCAACAATGGGTATTCCCCTTTCATTGCCGCAAAGATCCAATCGGTATCAAAGGAAAAATCATAGACTGATGGTTCGGCCAGAATATACTTGATAACTTCACGATCATAGAGCTTGAACGCGGCTTGGGTGTCTTGAATATTATTGCTGAATATTGCGCGGCCAATCATCCGCTGCATATGACGCAATGTTTTGATCCCCACTCCCCAGCGCTCCTCTTGCTTAACCAAAATAGAATCAGGGTGCTTGCGATTACCCAGTACCACTTTGACACTTTCGGAGACATACGGCTTGAGTAATAAGCCTAACTGACCAAGGTGTACGGAGTTATCGGCATCGGTATACATGACGCAATCGACGTTGTCCGTTAATGCTTGCTGACAACCTAGGATAATCGCGCCCCCTTTTCGGGAATCATCTGCCGACGCCAGGTTTTTCAGTGGACCTTCGGAAACAGGCAATGCATCAACAAGGCGTAGTACAGACACTTTATTTTTGTCTGGATGATCAGCGAGAATTTGCTCGGCGATACCCGCACTATTGTCGGGGCAGCCATCATCGACCGGATATAAATGCCAGTCCACCATCGAGCCCATGGTGATCCAGTTGAGCTGTTCAATTTTAACCCGTAGTGAATCTTCTCCATTTGGATTCAACGGAGATTTCTTCTTTAGACGGTTATGTTCTCCCCACATGGCAAATACAACACCGACTAACACAGGTCGATTTAATTTGAGCACATAACGTTTAGACTCAACTAATTTCACAGCCAAACGAAATTCGAGAGGGCAATTATCTGAAGATGCCAGCTGTTTATAATAATCCGTTGTGAGATCAGTTAAGCAATATAATATATTGGCAAGTCTCAATAGCCGTTGTTGATGCTGCTTTTCGGTTAAATCAAAAAAATCACTGGCGTCTTCAAAAGCTTGTTGAGCAATTATTTCTGATGCTGTCATTGCTTATCCCTCTTGGCTACTCCTTTACGTAATCACCCACAACGACAACAGGGCTTAGAATAAGATTAGTAACGAGCGGAGTAATGACAAAACTTTTAAGCAACATTTTTCATTGATGAGCAGTTAAGTAGCTTTATTTCACATAGTGTATGAATGTGTTATTCACCCTAGTCGCAACTGATAAAGGTAAAAACTCATCATGGAGAGCCTTTATTGAGATGTCGGAGCAAAGCTTCTTCGTTGCAAAGGAGCGACCGATATTTTTTCTGGTTGCTCGAAATGCCCTATAGGAATAATCATTTGCTGACTGTCCGCACGCTGTGGATTATTTAGGCTTTGCTTTTTCGGAGTTGCAAGCTGCTTTAAGTCCTGCTCCTCGTATTCAATTTCTTCAACCGGTGTAACAAGGACTTTGCCGTTAGTTTCTTGGGCATCCGTTTCAGAAGTATCAGCAGGCGAAATGACCTTTTTTACTTCTTTTCCTGTATTTAGTTTTACTTCAGGATCAGAGGCGCGCACCGACTTTTGAGGCCCTGAGATAACAATCCCTTTACTCATGACTGGGGCAGTTTGTAATTTAACCTCGGCATCAGAAACCACCAAATGGCGGCTGACTGATGTTTCCGTGGAAATAGGTACTGGTTTTGCTTCATCAGGCTCGAAGTCCGTTTCAATAACACTAGGTAATTGGACTTCCTTACCCGCACTTTCAGAAGTTTGCACAGGTTGAGTATTGGCCGAGCTTCCCCCTTGCACTGGTTCAACCGGAGCACCTGAAGGTATAACATGTTGCCCCTTACTGTATGACGTATTTAAGCCGCTTAATTTCTTACCACCCTGTGGTGGTTGGTAAGCAGGGATCACTTTCGGTGTGGCCGTCACAGGCTGAATTGCTGCGCCTCTATCTTGGCCGTCAGCCAGACCCAACTTCGGGCTTTCAAAACTAAATAGTGAAAGCTTTTCATCCCAACTCTGCAGCACAGCCAGCTCATTTTCCCATTCACTATCAATACTCGAGGCTAAATCGGCCACCTGCAGTTGGGTGGAAAGCAAGGTATTGGCGTGTTCATAGCGGCGGTGAAGCTTCTTTTTCATCTGCTTCCAGTTCGTCCCGCCGGTCATTAGATAACGGGTACTGTCGGCCCAATATTGATAAGCCATGGCATCATTAGCCTTATCCGCCGAAATAGCAGCCAGCGCCTCCGACAATCCGGCATATTGCCACATCCGCTTACGACCTAACTTGGCTTCGGAGCTCAAAAACAAAATCGTCAACCTGTGCCATTGCTCTGAGGCCTGCTGGTAACGCCCTGCACTCACCAAATAATTTGCTTTCGTATAGTAATTCAGCTCCACATCCACCGTAGAAGCAATTCCCTTCAATGGCGCAAAAGCAAAAACACCAACAACAATAGCTAACCGGAAAATCCTATTCATCGGAATGTCTCCACCAAGCATTTTTGAGGATGGTAAAAACGGGAATCAAATTGGACGTCGCGGTATTCACGGTTCTTGGTCGGCTGATACAACTTACCGTTTGCTTTATACAACAATGCTTCAAGCACCCCGGCATTGGTCTGTAGGGAAATACTCTTCTCATAACTGCTGGTCAGCTCGTAGCGCCCTTCATACCAGCCTCGCTCTGGGTCGTATAACTCACGCACGAGTGTCAATAACCGTTCAGTGTAATCTGTTTTCCACAAGGCCCACATTTGGAAGGCCACCCGGGTAGACACCAGCGCCTTGTCATCATGGGAACTCCCATCCTCAGCCACGGTGATCCAAGGCGTCCCCAGCGCATAGATACTGTCGTAGACAAAATAGGGCTCCCCGGTCACGACATGATCCCCGCGGGCGGTATAGATACGATCAACATCCCAACGGGACTCCTGAATGCGGTATACCGAATCAGCCATCGCCGCCAATACCTCATTGGTATGCTTGGCATCTGACGAGCGCATGTCATCAATCTCATCCCAGTTAAACTCCAGGCCCAGCAGCAAATAGGGCGTGCTGTAGACGGGACGAAGCACATCATAATCCCGGGGATCACGGCCATCAAACAACAGATCAATACCGTTTATTGTGACCACTTCGTAGGGATCGAGCATCATGGCTTTTTCTGGCACGATGTGCCAATCAAGATAGCCGTAGGCGGTATACTCTTCGATACCCAAGCGCCCTTCTTTATAACGATGGACATAGCCGTTATTGATCGCACCACCGTATAGCTCACCGTCTTCAGTGACTAACTCACAGAAGTTCCAGCGCAAGACAGCCTTATCGACATATTCGGAAAATTCAGGATTACGCTGTTTGACCATCGCCAAGGCAATCAGCAATCGTCCAATATCTATTGAGGACCAACCAAGCTCACCAGGTTGATTGGCGTAATCAACCATCATCCCGGTGCCCGTGCTGTAGACCTTATTGGGGACACCAGTTAGGCCCAAGGGCATTTTGTTAAGAAAACTGAGCACCAGCGTCAGGCGTTCATCGTGCTCTTTGCTGGTGATAAACTCAAATTCACGGGCTGCCATCAGGGCAATCAGGTAATCAGCAAGATTTGACAAATTGGTTGTCGGATAGTTATCGAGAGCATTGACCAACCCCGTGGTCAGGTTGGTGTTGTTCTCTACATAGGTCCAGGCAATTTGCGCCCATTCCAGCTCCTGCTCGGTTAACGAACCATACCTGCCCTGCCGCAGCATCTGCGACTCATTGACCGAGGTTATTCCGTCCTGGACACCTCGATAGACCACTCCACAGGATGTCAGGCAGAATAAACAGGCTGCAATCACCGTATTTCTCAACATCTATTCCCTTACTACGGCTATTTGAGCTTACTATTGAAAGCCCCTCTGCGAGGCAAGCACTGCCCCTCATAACCAAATGGTGATTCAAGCGCTTTTTCCCACAGGCTTGGTGCAACATTGTCTTTATAGGTAAGCAGCTTACCCTGTTGTTTATATAGCAAGATTTCTAAGGTGATACCGTTATTGTTTGAGGTAAAGGTATTGATCAAGCCGGTACCGTTTTCAAATATCCCCTCATAAAACCCTTTTTCGCGGTCGTACAAATGCGCAACGTGATCAAACAACAAGTCGGTATATTCGGTATCCCACAACACCCACATCCCCATTGCCCCCTTGATGGCTACCGCAGAGTATTGTGGAAGGTACTCACCGACTTCCGAGATGGTATTCCACGCGAAGCCATCGGTATATATGGTGTCGTACACGAAGTAAGGAGGCCCTGCTAACTGGTGCTCGGTACGGGCTGTAATAATACCAGTTTGCTTATAGCGCTCTTCCTGGACCCGGTATATCTGCAGGGCAAATTCCGCAATCCAGTCATTGGAATAGTTGTAGTCATGGGCTGAGCGGTCATCCGCCAAGTCCCACCCCAATTCGATACCATCAAGAACATAGCTCTCAGTGACCACGTAGCTGTGTGCTTTGAGCTTACGAGGATCACGGGTGTCGTATGGTACATCGTAGCCATAGAGGTTAATAGTGCTGTAAGGCTCCGCCATTGCCGCCTGCGTGGTATCAAAGCCCCATAGTTCAAACCCTTTTGCGGCATACTCTTCATAACCCAAGCGACCTTCCTGTAAGTACTGAACAGGTTTGTCTTTCTCCAGCAACGCACCGAACATGGTGCCGTTTTCATCGACGACATTGCAAAAATTCCAACGCAATACCGCCGAGTCGATGCTGGTCGCATACTCTGGGTAACGGTGCTTGATAATATGCAGCCAAATCAGCAAGCGACCAAGGTCAAGCGCCGAATAACCAATCTCGCCAGGTTGGTTGCCGTAGTCCACTTTAGCCGCCGTTTGAGTGTTATACGCCTTGTTGGGTAGCTCATTCATAAACAGATCAAGCGTGTTCAAGGTGGTCAAAATACGAATAAGACGACGATTGAACTCTTCCTTTTCGATGATCCCCAATTCATAGGCACTTACCATGCCGGCCATGTAAGAGGCCGCATCCCACCAAGTCACAGAAGGATAGTTATTTACCGCATTGACCAGACCCGTTGACTCCTGGTAGTTATTCTCAAAATACTTCCAGGCAATGCGGGCCATGTCCATTTCTTGCTCCGTCAGTTGCCCCTGACGGGCTTTCGGAATCGTCCAATGGCTTTTCCTGTCCACCACATCATCGGAAAAACTGCTGTATTTGTTACCGCAACCGGTAGCCAAAGCCCCTAACAGGCAAACAATGATATAACGCATTCGATACTCCCTATCACAGTTGCGCTTTACCTAACGCCAACACTCAGCAAGGCTCCATTTTCGATATACGCCAACGACTCCAAAACTATCCCATTGGTATTGGCAGTAATTGCTTTATTCACCCGGCCATCGACTTCATAACGGCCTGAATACCAACCTTTCTCTTCTGAGAATAAATTTTTGGCATCTTCAATCAACAAATCAGTATACGGGGTGTCATAGAGGGCATACCAGCCAAATGCCGCCTTAGTCGACAGCGTTTTGAGGTGTGAAGCATCTTCACCTTGGTCTGTTATCGCATTCCACTCTTTGCCATCGGAAAATACGGTGTTGTAGACAAAGTAAGGCGCTTCATCGACGTTATCCTCACTCACCGCGGTTAAAATCCCAGTACGGTTGTAACGGTTTTCCTGTGCTTTATAGACACGGTGAGCAAAAATCTTCGACACGCTATCCGCTCCAAACTCCAGGCTGTCAAGGATGTAAGATTCACTGACCACATAGTTATGGGCATGGAATTTCGCCGGATCGCGCAAGTCAGTCGGAATATCAACGCCATCGATATTACGCATTTCAAGATAATCGATATACTTCATTGCATTAAATACATCGCGTCCCATCAGTGACATGGCTTTTGATGCATACTCTTCATAACCGATTCGGCCTTCCTGAACCAACTCCATCTCAGTACCACCGTCCTGGTGCGGGCGAGAGCCATACAGATAACCGTCTTTGATCATGACGCCCACATCCCAATGATTGAGCACAGCGTTTACATGGCTGTTAAATTGCGGGTACTGCCACACCAGAATGTTCAATGGCACCAAGATCCGACCGATATCGATGGCCGACCAACCGATACCGTTCGCTACAGGATTATTTTGGTAGTCCACCATTTCAATGGATTGGGTGTTGTAAGCTTTGTTCGGCAGCTTGCCATCTATCAGCGGAAGGCGAGCAAGGGTATGTAGCGCTTTTTCCATCCGTAGTTCAAACTTGCTCTGGCTGATAATATTGAGTTTTTCGGCGGCTAATAGACCCATCAGGTAAGACGCGGTATCCCACATAGTAGTTGATGGATAGCCATCCACCGAATTTACTAGTCCGGTATTTTCCTGGTAATTATTTTCGAAATAAGTCCAAGCGGTGTTGGCCCATCCAAACTCTTGCTCGGAAAGTACACGGCTCTCTCGGACTGGGATCTCTTCAGTGGCCTCGAACGTAATGTTGCCTAAAATACGGCCATAATCACGGGTTTCAATATTGAACGCAATGACGAGTGCAGTAAAAAGCCCCAGCAAAAAGACAATATGATGCCGTGCATTGACGACTGCTTGCTTAAATTCCATATTCTAATTCCTCAGATTCCTGTTCCTGCGTCTTATTTACTGGTGGTGGCGTCCAATAAGCGGCAGCAATCATCCCCCACATCGCCATCATGTTGTTGATTGTCCAAAAACTGTTGAATATCAAACCACCAATAGAATAGCTGCCAAACATGCCGGTAAAATAACTGAACCATGCGAAGCACATACTAAATAAGCTCAGACCAAAGACCAGCTTCTGCGGTATGACCAAATGGCCAAAGGTACCGTCCTGCCTTTCTTTCGGCGTCGCCGGAAAACTGATCTTACGCCCGCGCAGAACGGTCCACAGCGCCCGCATATTGACCGGAAAGAAGGAGAGGAAATTGGTTTTTCCTTTATAGCCCGCCACTCCCCACGTACCGACCATCATGGCCAGCTCCGCCGTCAGGACAAACGGAATGAAGTGCAAGTAGAAGGTCACGTCATAGGCACTGACCGGCGCAATACTGGTCAGGAAGTAAATGATCGGACAGGTAAGAAATATAATGTTCCAGATCGCCGATAAATTTGACCAGAAGCTGGCACCGTACATCATCTTCTGCTTGAGGCTCATCCCCTTCCGAAACAATGGGTTGTCATTCATAAAGATATCAATCGAACCGCCGGAATATTTGAATCGCTGCACTGTCCATGTCTGCAGATCCTGCGGTGACAGCATCTTGCTCTCGACTTCGGGGTGCATGACCGAGCGCCAGTTCCTTTCGGTATCCGAATGCAACACGATAGAGGTGTAGATATCTTCCGATACATGGAATTTATAAGGGGTGAACTCAGTATCGAAAATGATCTCCTGGCGCAGGTTATCAGAAACATCCCGATCAACTGTTTTCTCTTTAGTGATCTTACGGATCTGCTTTTCGATTTCTTTGTGCTCTTTGCTGATCTGCTCGCTGTAGCTGCGGAGCGCCGCTTCCATGACCGCTTCGCGGCGGTGGATCGACCCCGCACCACAACAAAAGGAGGCATTCACCCAGTTACGGCGGCGCTGGATGACGTCGTAGAACATCTGGGGATCATTAACGTACGGGTCTTCACCTATTTTGACCGGCCCATAGAGCTTCTCCACCCCACGGCCTAACGGTACTGCCCATTTACCCAACTTACGCTGCAGCCAATGTGGCAGGCGCTCTCCCTCAGGTAAGTCAAAAAACCATTGTGGAGTCTGCACCCAAGCGACATCCGGGTCACGGAAGTAGCCCATGGTATGCTCAAGAATGGTCGGAAACGGTCGAGTGTCAGCATCACAAATCACAATGAAGTCACCATACGTCTGCTCCAAGGCATTACGCAGGTTTCCCGCCTTAAAGCCAATGTTGCTTTCCCTTGTGATGTACTCGACACCCATCTCTTCAGCCAACGCCTTCATCGACGAGCGCTTGCCATCATCGAGAATAAAAATCCTGATATCAATATCATGGGGATAGCGGATCTTCTGGGCATCCTCGATACTCAACCTGACCAGCTCTGGCTCCTCATCATAACTCGGGAAAAACACATCAATACTGATCGGTCTGGTTTCGCCGGCCTCTGGGCTGTCTTTTGCCACGCATTCATTGATGGTATGGGGTGGGGCTTTCTTCGGCTCATCCTTGGTCTTCCACAAATTGAAGGTAAAGAGTATCGAACCAATAAAGGCACAAGACTCGGCAAAAACCAACGGGAAGGAAAACCACATAGCGTCGTAGTTCAGCGCATAAGTCCAGCGCCACCACAAATACCATATACCCAAAGTGAGATTACAGGTGGCAAGGTACTGGTAGAGCAGTTCTCTCGACATGCTATAAGGCACCGGCTCTGGTGGCTTACGATGTTCGAATTCCTTGAAATAAAAATCCATGAGCTTTCACTCCGGTTAATAATGATTAAAGTAAGCGTGATGCACGGCAATCAAACCAATCAGACTGGCGTTGTAATCAATAGCGAACTCATTAACTGCATAGGACTTCTCGCTATCCACATAACTCAGCATTCCCATATTTTTTGGCGCAACCCCGGCTTGTGCCATCTCATTCGGTCCACCAACGAGGTAGCCAGGTAAACTGACTCCTGTCGCAATTCGGTATAGGTGATGAAGATTGCGAACCGAATAGGTACCACTGTGGGTTACAAAACTCATATCGAAGGCATTGGCGCCCAGAAGGTAGTCAATTTGAGACTGAACCGAGGCACGGTTTTCTAAGTGCCCTTGGGCAAAGTCTGCCCAGGCAATCAAAATTCCCGCTTCTGCCGTCATCTTGTTAGACCCCCAGATGAAACGCTGGTTGGCCACCCTAAAGGGGGACTGGTTTACCTGCTCAATATAGCGAGATGCGACTTGGTCTAAGTCGTTAGCCAATTGATCTCTAAACTCACCTTTTTCCTCTGCCAAAATGAGGTGCCATACCCCCATTGCTGCCGGGTTCTTCCACTCGAAAATCTCTATCCATTGCGGGTCATACCTTTCTTTAAAGGCACGTTTGAACTTCGCTTGGCCTGTGGTGATATAGAGTTCGGCATATGCCCAAAGCCGATCATCGACATCGGTCTCCAGGGATAGCTCCTTATCAAACTGGCTCTTCATGTATGGGCCGGAGCCACTGTCATCCCCTTCTTGCCAATCGATATATTGCTCTTCTTGGCTTGAGAGGTAGTTAGCGGCATGGATTGCCGCACTGAGATATTGGCGCGATAGGTCAGCGTCGTATGGTTTGATAACTCGTGCGGCAAAGGCCATGGTCGCAGCGAATTTAGCGGTTTCAGGCGTACTAACGCCATATATAAAGCGGGGTTGGTTATCCTGCCAAGGACCAATTTTAGCCGGCCAACTAGCACCTGATACCTTACGATACACAGCACCGTCTTCGCGCTGCATTTTCAATAGCCAGTCCAGTGCATAGATGGACTCATCAATAATGGCAGGCCTCTCACTTCCCGGTAGTTTGGTTTGGGCATACAGCTGAGGGGATTGCCGGTATGCCTCTAGCAATCTCGCAACGGTAATGGTCGTTGTCGCCACATACTTACCAAAATCGCCGGCATCATACCAGCCACCGACAACATCCAACTGGGTACCGGCTTTATGGAAAGCATCAGTTCGAAATATCTGGCCATCTAGCATATGGCTTTCTGGGCGGTTCATACCTGTAGAAATGTCTTGTACTGCCATTCCTGAACGCTGTAGATAGAGTGCGTGAACCAAGCGCTCATTAAGCGGAAGGTAGGCATCGGCACCAATTTGAAAAGGCACAGATTGGCCACTGCCGGTCACCAATTGATACCAACCCGAGCGGTTTACCTGCGAAAAATCAACTGAAGTGACCTTACGCTCATCAGGCAAGATGACCTCGTCTGATCGTTCCAGTTCGGCAACGACACGACCATCTGCGACAGATATTAATTGCACGTCATTGGCCTGCTCTGCCAATACATAGGCAAACTTATCCCCTGCCGGTAGGTACCCTGACTGGTTTACCATTATATCTGCGCTCTGTGCCGAGAAGGCAACCGTTGCTCCCATGATATAACTAAGCACCTTTGTCATAATCTAGCCTTCCAAATCCTGTGCAAGGTAGCGGTTAATACTCACTGTTTCGCCCTTGTTATCCCTAAGCTCCAACGTCAAATAAGAAGCCAAACCGTCTATAGGCTGCTGATTTGCAACCTCAACCAACGAATTAGCAGCAATGTTAAGCCCTTCGAATTTCCAGCTCTGCTGGTTATAGCTGTTAGTCACCACCAATGAGGCATCATTAAAACTGATGAGAGAGTCATTAATCACGCTCAACGTCAGCGAGGGCTGCAAGGCTGTCAGGTCAACTTGCGCAATAGCCAATACTGGCTGATATGACTCCTTCAAAGCGTCATAACCCGGCTTAGGTACCCTATCGACATCCAATACGGACCAAGTAACCGATGGCCAGCTATCGACAAACATAAATTGATATATCGCGGCAACCCCCTCCTCTTTATTCAACCTTAGGTGCTCGGCAGCAAATTTGGTTACTAGCCTTTGATATTCCTGTGAATTATTCCAGAACTGTGATAGCGATTCACCTTGTTGAATATGAGCAATATTCACTGTTTCATGATGCTGGTAATTATGGTAGCCAAGGGTGTTCAACATATCGTTACTCATAGGCCAATCCGCTTGCCCATCGAGGATTTCTTGCATCATTGCCCAATTCGGCATTGCCTGTGCGCCAAACTCACTGACAATCATCGAGGGTTGGTAAGTCCGGTAATCTTTATAGGAACCCGAGTACCAACCTAACCACGGGTGTTCATGGGTATAGGAGGCCTTGCGCACTACCCTGCCGTCTTCTGCATTCAAAAGCGCTTGGTATACTCTCTCTGACAACAGCTTATTCTGTTCCGGTTGATATGAGGGATACTTGTACTGCATCCAGGAGGCATCCCACGGCGGTTCGTTGTGACCCGCCCAAAATGCAATCGAAGGGTGGTTAAACAATAAGTCTGTCATCGCTCTAGCTTGTCGGGCCGCCTCAATTGCAAAACTGGGCGTGTCGCTATATCCCCATTGCAATGGAAAATCCTGCCAAACCACCAAGCCGGCTTGATCTGCCAACTCATAAAATGCCTTACCAGCCACATGGGCGTGGACACGAACACCATTGATATTGGCCTCTTTCATCAAGTCGAGATCTTGCCGATACTGTTCGACAGCTACCTCACCCAGCCATTGACTGGCGATATAATTGGTTCCCCTGATAAAATAGGGTTTCCCATTCACCAGAAACTGTTTCGTTTCACTGTCTAGCGCTATCTCCCTAAAGCCAAAAGCAACGGTTTTTTTATCCGACAATTGGCCATCAATGAAAACAGAAACGGTAAGATCATAAAGCGTTGGCTGACCCCAATCCCACGGCCACCAAAGCTCCCGGGCCGCTTTTGGAATATTAAGCACAAGCGAGTTTTGACCCGCTGTAACCTCTTGTTCAACGGTATATCTTTCAGATTGAAAGTCTCCCTGCCGCTTTAGCACCATTTCTACTGTTGCTATCGCCACGTGGGTCGAGTCTACCGCCAGCTCGACCCTTGCCGAAGTAATGTAATTATCGATATGGTGAACCTTCGACCTAACCTTAAGCGTATCTAGCGCTATTGGGCCAGTTTGCCTCAAAATGACATCCCCCCATATACCTCCAGAGTTCCAGTCTTGCCCTCGTTCGGACCAAGCCCCCCCCGGACGGGTGTCATGATGATTCAGCACTCCCTTGATCAAGGATTTACGCAAAGACCAATCTTTTGTTTGCGGCTCATTCGGGCTATTGACCCATACACTTAGAGCATTCCCACCACGCTGAACGAGGCCGGTGACTTCCATATGGTGGGGAACAAAATAACCCGTTTGGCGTGAAACGTATTTTCCATTAACAGTAACAACAGACTCATAATCAACACCATCAAACTCAAGCCAATACCGGCTTAATTTACCTAGGTTATCCAGTTCAAACTGCCTGTCATAGTAAGCGGCGCCTGCATAATTGAATCCTGATGTCTTCCAATGTCCAGGTACAGAAACACTGAACTGTCTGACCCTGTTTTCATCATCAATTATCTCTAGGCGCCAGTTTCCATTTAATGATTCATTATTAACAAACCAATCATTATTTAATGAAAAAGAAGCACAAGAAGATAATGAGAATAACGTCAGCAACAGTATTATTCTCATATTCCACCTATTTATAGAGCGCGTTTAAATATTTTAAATGTGTTTTTATTACCATTTTTAATATATTCAAGATTGTCAGTAAGTTGAACGACAATAATGAATCCCCGTCCCGATGTGGTCCATGTTTCAGGATCATCAGGATCAGGTTCAATAAACTCACCACTAACTGCGCGGTTAAACTCCTCCTTGCTCATTGACTTGCCATAGTCTGATACTTCAAAGACCAACTCGTTATCGGAGTTAAAAAAGCATGAGCATTCTATTGGTTGTTCATTGGAATACTGATAAGCATGCTCGTAGGCATTATTCACCACTTCCACAAGGCATAGTTCAACTTGATCAATGATTGCTTGCGAGATTTGGTTTCCTCGCAAGTATTCCTGCATATCTTCAGCAATATCACGTGATACATCCGGAGAACTGCTGTACAGCTTACTAAACCGCTCAGTAACTATATCCATTGATAAGCCCTTAATTATTTAGTTAAGAATTTCATCCTCTTTATCGGATCCTGAGGGGACATAAGTAGAAATGCTTCCCAAAGTTCCCATCATAGGCTGTACTTGGCGCCGATCATTGAGAATATTGACCGCCTTGAGTTCATTCAAAGACTGGGTATAACCATCATGACTGATGAAGTAATCGCCGAACACGGTTTTATCTTGAACATAGGCAGCTGAGGCAACATGGATATATTCACTCACTAAGCTCTGCTTTATCACTGCGCCCGATTCCACTTTGCAATTTGCCCCAATAACAACAGGGCCTTCAATGATCGCTCCGGGCTGGATTTCGCAACCACTGCTGACAATCACCGGAGGCGTAATATCACAGCTATCAATATCAAAAACCGTGTTGATACCCACCCAAATACCCGGTTTGACTTGTGTCCCAGGTACGGGATAGCCAGGCACTTTCCCTTTCATGATATCGCTAGTTACGGCCCAGATATCACTGATATTACCGACATCCAACCATTGGAACTCCATACTAGTCGCATAAAAGTCGACGTTACTTTCCACCAGCTTGGGGAATAGCTCACTGCCGATATCGTATTCCTGTTCGGCAGGGATATAATCGAAGATTGCTGGCTCAAAGATATAGATACCGGTATTAATTTGGGTCGACAGCGCTTCTTCTACCAACGGTTTTTCTTGGAAACTGGTCACTTTCCCGTAATTATCCGTTACCACCACGCCATACTTAGACACTTCTTCCGGCGCAACATCACGGGTCACAATCGTCGCAATACCACCGTGTTGTTTATGGCGGCGAACTGCTTCGGTGAGATCCAAGTCAATCCATGCATCGCCACAGACAACGACAAAGGTCTCATCAAAAAATCCTGAAAAATCCTGGATCTTTCGCATCCCACCAGCGGAGCCGAGTGCCTTGCTGACAAAGTGGCCGTCAACAATTTCACCTTCGTAGGAAAATGAAAGCTGGACATTGAAATGATGGCCATCGCCAAAATAATTCTCGATAACTTCGGCCAAATGGCTGGTGTTAACTACAATCTTATCAATGCCGTGTGATGCAAACAGCTGAATCATGGATTCCATCACGGGCTTACCCAAAATCGGGATCATTGGCTTGGGGATAATTTGGGTAATCGGCCTAACACGTGTTCCTTTCCCTGCGGCGAGGATCATTCCTTTCATGCCATACTCCTTTATGCCATGGTTGCGACAGCATCTTCTATCGTGTCAAAGCTGGTGATCAGCTTGTCCATACGGGTTAATTTAAGTAACTCCTTAACAGCACGCTGTGGATTTACTACGCTGATCTTCTTCCCTCGCAGCATTTTATATACGGCCATCACAGCACCGAGCCCACTGCTATCCATAAAACGGACTTCTGACAAATCTAGCACGAGATGGCCACCAATACCCGATGACAGTTTCTCGACTTCTTCCCTAAAACTTGGTGCTAACTTGGCATCAAAACGTTCTTCTTTTATTTGAAGAATCGTGCATTGACCTTGGTGGAAAGTTTCATATCGCATAGCTGCTCCCTCTCTGGATTGCCCTTCCATTCAACAACAAGCACACTAACATCATCATCAAACTGTTCAGCCTGCTGCCATTTTCTTACACTGTTAACTAACAACTCTGTTTGTAACGTCGTCGGCTGCTCATTCACTTCAACAACCGCTTTACGAAACCCCTCTTCCGAAAACATTTCGTCACCTTTTTCCGCTTCAGTGATGCCGTCGGAGTACATCCAGACTTTGTCGCCTGGCTCTAGCTGAATATATAATGTCTCGTATTCGACGAAATCAAACGCGCCAATGACAAAGCTTTCCTGGCCAACCAACTCAGCATCCCCTAGCCTTGAGTGCATCCAAACCAAAGGGGGATGACCTGCGATAGAAAAATCCATTCTCCCAGTCTTAATGTTCAGCACGGCATAGACCATTGTAAAATAGAGTAAGTTCTGATCGTTGCTTATGTATCGCTCATTGAGACGCCTTAAGACCTCGTGGGGTTCATTTAGCCGGTAATAAGGAGGCTCATCCAGTGTCGTTTTCACTATTGAGCTATGGCCAGAATTCACCGAAAGACTTTGCTGAACAGAAAAAGACAGCAGTGCCGAAGATACGCCGTGCCCAGCGACATCTAGCAAATAAATAGCGACGTGATCTTCATCAAGCTTCATGTAGCCAAGCATATCCCCGCCAATTTGTGCACTAGGAATAGACTCATAACTTAACTCTACCCCAGACATGGTGTTTTCTGTTGGCAATAAGCGTTTAAGTAACTCACCCGCCGAATCCAAATCCTTTTTCATGGTAGCGTAAGCCGCGTCTAGGGCTTCATTTTTGGCGGTGATTTCATTGTGCAATGCCAATGTCCGAAAGCCAGCCTGGATACGCGCCTCCAGTTCATCGACGTGAGTATCTTTAACCACGAAGTCATCGGCACCAGCATTGATCCCGCTGACAATGGATTCTTTGTCATCTTTGCCTGACAACAGCATGAAAAATAGATAACGGCCATAATTAGCCGACTTCACTCTAGAGCAAAGCTCAATCCCATCCATCTCCGGCATCATCCAGTCGCTAAGGACAAATTGAATATCAGGGCGCTCCTCAAGCACCTGTAATGCATGCATGCCATCGTTCGCGGTTATGACATCAAAACCACGCTTGGATAGGACTTTCTCCATGAATAAAAGCATGGTTCTGTTATCATCGACCAGTAAGATTTTCTTCATCCAATCACCTACAAACCATGCCTCCCAAACATAAAATATATGCTTGCACATCAATTATTTTCACCAAACGATATGCAATTACTTTTATGTACAGCTTCATTCTAGTAAGGTTTATTAGACACAACAAAAAATTGTTCATTTTCTGTTCGTTACCTCAAATATTTACTGGTAGTTGATTTTCGTTGCTATTACGGCAAGCTACTACTCGTGATTGTTAACTCCTCAGTACATAAGGAGATGGGCTTGCGTTGCTTCGGTTATTTAATTTGGCTTTTGTACTCTGCCATGCCTTGCATGGCCGATGAGTATATGAGCGAATCTCGCAAGCATGCTCCAAGCCCATCCTCCCCACCCCTAACGCCAGCAAGCAAGATCCCAAGCTTTGGAACAGATGAGGAGGAAACTGAAGCCGATTTGATCTGGAAAGGGGTATCCAGCTCTTTTCATTTTCCTTTCGAGGAGTGGGAGGAAAATAAGGACAAGTCATTCTTGCACGGGCTCAGTGGCAACCTGGGGTTTGGTTATCCGCTGCTGGAAACACCTGCGGCAAATATTCCGGCCAATGCCACCAACGGCCCAGCCAATACCAACATGACCACGACCCTGTCGCTCAAGTACACTATTTTGGGCAACTGGTTTGTGTCAGGCACCCTCTATTACTATTGGGATGGTGATCAACAGCAGCCTTGGAATCCAGACTTTACCTATGTGTTTGGCTACAGTGACTGGCGCCCTTATACCTTCAGCCTGATGTACGCCAACTATGGCGGAAATCGGTTTAAAGCCACCGATGAGCAACCTATTACCAACTTCGATCAGGGAACGTGGTCGCTGGGCTGGAAGTTTCCTGTCGTCGACCCAGTAAAAAGCTGGCTGACCTTTACCGATGAAGGGGCCATTGGCTGTCAAATTGATTTCAACTACACGCCTGAATATTTCGACCTAGCAACCACTTCTTATATGACAGGGCACAAAACCCTCAGTCTGGGCTGCAAATACTCCATATTTGGCAACTGGTATGTCAACGGCACCGCTTTTTATTACTTCGACAGTTCACAACAGCAACCTTGGAATCCGGACTACACCTACGGTTTTGGCTATTTTGACTGGCGCCCGGGTACCATCACGATTCAATACAACAACTACTCTGGAAACCGCTGGAACTCATCTGATCGTGGCGAAGATACTGGGCGATTTAAAGATGGTTCTATCACCATCGCTTACTCTTTTTCTTTCTGATTAATAACCAATTATTTTCCATCTTCAATACATGTCCGCTACACTGACCAGCCGCTCTTCAACACGATGGAATCGTAATGTCATTTAGCTGGATTGCTTTTACTCTCCTCGCCGCTCTTAGCCAGTCTTGGCGCAATGCCTTTCAAAGCAAATTAAGCAAAGATTTGAGTGTGGCGGGTACAACCTTGGCACGCTTTATTTTTGCTAGCCCACTTGCTTTGATGTATTTAATCGCACTGTATCAATGGCAAAGTGCACCGATGCCAAAGTTTAGTGGCGAGTTCTGCTTTTATATCATCGGCGCAGCTGTCATGCAGATAATCGCTACTGGCCTGATGGTATTGCTGTTCAAACTAGAAAACTATGCCATTGGTGCAGGGCTGGCAAAATGTGAAGCGCCGGTCTCAGCGGTACTTGGCGTGTTATTTTTCGGGACAGTTTTAACCTTTACGGGTTGGATAGGCGTATTGCTGGGGACACTAGGTGTGCTGTTGCTGAGCAGCTCGTCAGGGTGGCGCAGGCTATCACTGAAAACCCTACTGCTTGGGGTGAGTTGCAGTTCAGCCTTTGCCCTCACGTCATTGTGGATCAGAGAAGCCAGCCTGAGCTTACAACTTCCCTTTCCTTTCAGCGCCGCTTGGGTACTCTTTTTAGTCATACTGCTCCAAACCTTGCTGATCACTGCCTATTTGTTAGTGAAAGAGCGCCATACTTTAGCCGCTATGTACGTAAGGCCTAAGCTCGTCATCATGACAAGTTTAACCAGTGTGATCGGCTCTCTTGGCTGGTTCAGTGCCATGTCACTGCAAACAGTACCCTATGTAAAAACACTTGGCCAGGTCGAAATCATTTTTATGATCTTCATTTCATACTTCTGGCTTAGTCAGCGTATCAGCTCCAAGGAAATCCTGGCACTGGTGCTGCTTTCTTTAGCCGCTATTCTGGTAATGTGGCAATAAGCCCCTTGTACACCCAGCAGGATGCAACGCCCTCTCGTGAAATGAAATAATGAGCCTGTATAAATTGCAAAGCAGCCAATCGAGCGTTTTGATAATACTCAACAGTAATATTCACGACTTTGCCAGTTATTTACTGGTATGCCGTTCGACAATTAAAGTTCCCCGCCCACGTTGTCTTTTTCTGTCCTAGAAGCACTATCTATCACTACCATTAGTCAACCACACACAGTTTGCGATTTTGCGAATTAATCATACTGTCATTAGAAATAACATAATAATAAAACTCCTCACGCATTTTATACTTCTGGATAAAGGTTCTAATGTGATTAAGCAGACTTTTTGCCTCATTGTAGCGATATAGGTAGTCTTTATCACACTCGTTCACGACATCCAGATCAACCCGAAGCTCATTGAATTGATCCATTAGTTTACTAACCCGCTCTTCGTTTTGCTTTTCAAGTGCAGAACTGGCATACAGCTTCTCAAATTCAGCCCGCTTTCTCTCCCATTCATCAACACTGGAGATCTTGGCGCTAATTTCAGCTTCTTGAGATTGTAGTTGGGCAAGCTCTTGATCCACCATCAATTGCGATTCCGTCAACTTCCTCCGCTCTTTAGCTATTGCAATATTTACTTCTCTGTCAAAACGCCGCTGTAGACTATAGAGCTGAGAGCTTTTCTTCTTCAGGGCTTGCTGTGAATCAATATACTGTTGTTCAAGCAACGCAATCTCGCTATTTTTATCAACGAGTAGAGTACTGGTGGCATTAATTTCCTGTTTGAGGAAAACATATTGCTCATCCAGCTTGAGCAGCCGATCATCCAGCTCATCAATCACCCGTTGCTGCTCTTCCAACTGGGCTTGTTTTGAGGCAAGCTGCTGCTGAAACTCATCAATTAGCGTTTGTTTCTCCACCAGCTGCTGTTCGTATTCATCAAACATATTCTGGACTAATGAATAGTCCATTTGCCCTTGGTCATATTGCCAATAGAAGTACCCTACCTGAACCAAAAGCATAGCGATAATGATACCGGCAAGAACGGCTAACCGGCGCGGAAAAAACATGAATTTCTGCTTATGCTGAACTAAAGGTGATGACGATACGTTTGCGCTGTTTTTACTACGTTTCATATCAACCCTCATGAGCGGTTTTTGTACTGACTCCTACTTTCACCCGGCACTTGGGGCAGATGTATGACCGTTTATGAATTTCGGCATGACAGGACGGGCAAGTGATGTGCTTTCTGTCCTTACTCAGGTAAATCAGCAAAGCGCCAATCGGCCCCAAGACATAGCCCAACAAAATACCGGCGATTAAATTCCCTTTCTGGTAACCCAGGTAGGTCGACAAGCAGAAAAACACCAAATAAAAGAAGAACCAGAATACGATACCAAATTCCATATGATCACCGCTTTTTATGATTAAAGTAAGCCCATCACCACGTTGCTAACGTATCCTTAAGCCCCCATACGCCACTAGCAGTATATTAATTATAGGGCAAGCACAAAAAATACAATGAAGAATTTGGAGATAATTAACTAAACTTCAAACAGTTAACTACGAGAGCAGCGTCACACTTTTTCTCTACGCCAGTACCAAACTATCCCAACTTGTGGGCTAAACCGATATAACTAACTAAGTAGATAGACAAGGAATGCCGACTTAATGCCAAAAGCAGTTATGCGAGCGACAACAGCACTACGAACAACAGCATTGTATACTGCTCTGTGTACTGCACTGTTGATGTCGTTTTCAGTGATGGCTGCTTTTAATACCGAAACAGAAGAGCCCTACCCTAGTTTTTATGGCGCGCGCAGTGTAATCTCCAACCAGCAGAGCATCACAGACAATGATGTCCAGTTCCAGCGACGAGCTATAGCCCCCGAGGTGACAAACGAAGAAGAAGCTTCGGAGAATAAAGCCGCACCTCCAGTGCTTGCCACTCCCTCCCGTACGGAGCTAACAACTTTCCCTCTTTCTGCTGTCACCCTTAGCCGAAACGAAGGGCTGCTTGCCAAAAAAGCCTATTACTATTTCGAACAAAATTGGAATGAGCAAACAGGCTTTTTCGATTCTGTACAGGGCTACCATCACACGACAATGTGGGATGTCGCCAGTGGTATTGCCGCCATACTTTCGGCCGAAGGACTGGCTCTCATCACAACCGAACAAGCCAATGACAAACTGACAAAAACCCTGGCTACCCTGCAGGCACTCCCGCTCTACGAACAGTCTTTACCTAACCGGGAATACAGCACCCGTACGGCTACCCCCTCAGGGAGATATAGTACTGACAGTTCCAATGGCAATGGCTGGTCGGCTTTGGACATAGGCAGGCTTTTAATCTGGCTTGAAATAGTCCGAACTCACAAACCAAAATTCAATCCCGCTATCCAGCGTATTGTCGATAAGTGGCAATTAGAGAAAGCGGTATTCCAGGGTACATTGTACGGCGAGCTCAAAACGGGCCAAAAGAGTTACTACCGCCAAGAGGGCCGGCTTGGCTATCTGCAATATGCCGCGTACGGCTATAAACTGTTCGGCTTTGATGTCAGTACAGCCTACAAGCAGCAAGACATCGCCCAAGTGACCGTCGAGGGGATCCCACTTGTGGTTGATCAGAGAAACCTCGCTTATTTCACTACGGATCCCTATGTGCTGTTGGGCATTGAAATCGGCAATCAGAAGCAATGGTGGAACCAACTCAATGCCCTATTCGAATTACATAAATTAAAATCAACCAAGGAAGCAAGCTATTGGGTCTTTGCCGAAGATGCCATGAGCCGAGCGCCGTGGTTTTCTTACAACAATATGTATATCTATGGCAAGGCGTGGGTCAGTATCGCACCAGGTGGTCAACCGATCGAAAACCCGCAAATTTTTAGCAATAAAGCGGCCTTTGCTCTGAGTGTACTATTTGATGGTGATGATTTCGGGTACGAACTTGCCGAACAGGTGGTCGCTAACAGTCTGCCACATCGAGCGGTCCCCACCGGCGTCTATCTAAATGGCGGTCCAAACACCGCCTACAACATTAACACCAACTCACTGATATTAAGTGCATTATGGTATAAAAAACGTCACTATACTCCACTCATTAAGCCAAGCAATGCCGTACTTTAGTGCCCGCTAAAGGCATTGTCGCACAATTTTAAATTTCGTCTCAAATCCAAGACGGCCCTCCAGCTATAGAGCAAAAAAATCCTGCTACATTTAGTTCTGGCACTTTTATTTCTCATGGATCAGTCTTTATGTCGTTACGATCTCTACTCCATACAGCAGGCTTATTCAATATGCTAACAATGTCGCCGTTTTTGCTGGCTGGTAACTCAATAACAGATCCCCTTACCGCACTCAATACTGAGCTTTGGTGGAAATCCGATGGCTGGTGCAATGGTTTTCCGTTTGACAGCCGCTGGGAAGGTGAAGCCATTTCTCATTCGGCAGACGGCATGGCAATTACCTTAAGTCACGCGCCCAACGGCGAGGATGCGTTTGAGTTTCAATCTGGTGAATTAAGAAGCCATGATTTTTATGGATATGGCTGCTACGAAGTGGAAATAAAACCAATCGCGGAACCTGGAGTGATCAGCTCATTCTTCCTGTTTGCCGGCCCTTATGACAAGCCAGAAGATGGCAATGGCAAGCACAACGAAATCGATATCGAGTTCTTGGGCCACAATACCAGTGTCATGCAAGTCAACTACTGGACCAACCATGACAGCCACGCCCGCAGCCACGAACACCTTATCTACTTGGATTTCGATGCCTCGCAAGATTTTCACCGCTACGGCATCAAATGGACCAAAGACGCCATCAACTGGTATGTTGATGGCAAGCTAGTCCACAGCGTACAGAGCACTGGCGATGATCCCACCCCTTCAGTAACAGATAGCCGGCTTAGGATAATGGCCAATGTATGGGCAACCAGCCATCAGATTTCGAACTGGGCTGGCGAATTCAGCCAAGACCCTGCCACTACCGTAACGGCCGAGTACAAGAACTTCCGCTTTGTGTCCGACCCAACATGCGCGCAAGGAAACGAGTAATGGCTTTGCTTTATTCCCGTCAGGCGCGTTTGATCCGTACCACTTTCATCACTTCAAAGCTCAATCCGGCCACCACCTCAGAAGCCGGATAATAGGTCAGATTAACCTTTGCCCCCGTCAATGATTGGTACTTTTTCTTGCGCTTGAATTTAAATGGAACATCATACCCTTCAAGCATTAGGGAGTGCATTATCCAATCACCGTCCTCGCGTTGACGGTGTGATACCACTTTCTTATCTTCCGAATGAATAAGTTCGCAATGTTGATTGAGTAGCCTATCGACGTCTGATTTCATCATATCGCCTATATCGGGTCCATATATCACTAGTGAGACAGACACTACCGGATTGCCCACTTATACTCAAATGGTCCTTAGGTCTTACATTGCAGTTCGTATGTTCCCCGAGAGCATACTATTGATAATAAAACAGAGTGCGTTGCACTCTGTTTTCTTTTGTATGCTGATTGCCTAGCTAGTTATTAGAAAGACAAGAACACGCCGGCGATTGTTGCACTCATCAGGTTTGCTAAGGTTGCAGCAAAGATTGCCTTGAACCCCAGGCGGGCAATATCAGGACGTCGGCTTGGTACAACACCACCCAGGCCTCCCATCAGCATGGCAATAGAAGTCAGGTTGGCAAAACCGCACAAGGCAAATGTTACGATAGCCTGCGAGTGGCTACTGAGCTGATCCTTCACGGCAATCAGATCGGCAAACGCAACAAATTCGTTAACGGCAATCTTCTTACCAATCAAGCTTGCTGCTACCGTGGCTTCTGACCAAGGCACACCAATCAACCATGCCACTGGCGCGAACAGGTAACCAAAAATCAACTCAAGGCTCAGGTTGTCGATCCCCGTCCAGTCACCCACGTGAGCCAGACCGCCATTGATCAACGCAATCAAGCTGATAATCGCCAACAAGCTGGCACCAACGGCCATCACAATTTGCAGGCCGCTCAATGCACCCTGCGTAGCCGCATCGATAATGTTAACTGGCTCGTCTTCACCGCCTTCATCGGCCGCGTCGTCATCGTTGATCACTTCTGTCTGAGGCACCAAGATTTTTGCCATCATCAAACCTGCTGGGGCAGACATGAAGCTAGCAGCAATCAAGTAGCTGATATCAACACCCAGGCCCGCATAGCCAACCAAAGTACCGCCAGCCACAGAGGCCAGGCCGCCTACCATCACGGCAAACAGTTCCGAGCGGCTCATCTTGGCTAGGTAAGGACGCACAACCAAAGGTGCCTCTACCGAGCCGACAAAGATATTCGCGGTCGCCGACATCGATTCGGTACGGCTAGTGCCCAGCATACGCTGCAGCAAACCACCGATGCTGCGAATGATAAAGCCCATAACGCCGAGGTAGTACAGCACCGAGATCAGCGCTGAGAAGAAAACGATCGTTGGTAGGACATTCACCGCGAAAATAAAGCCTAGTTTGAACTGAGCCAGTTCGCCAAACAGGAATTCAGTGCCCACACGGCCGTAATCGATAATTCCTGAAACCGCCGAGGACACAGAGTTGAGGATCTCGCGACCTACCGGGACATATAAGATAAAGCCGGCAAAAACTAGCTGAATGGCAAAGGCACCACCCACGGTACGCCAGTTGATTTCACGACGATTTTCAGAGAATAGAACTGCAACCGCAAAAAGCGTCATCACGCCTAGTGCACTGACCAGATAGCTCATGGCCAAACTCCACAAATTTGTTAGTAAACGATTGCGGAGGCATTCTATTCAGAATTAAAACTGTGACAAGGATCAACTTGTTACACATATTTACACTTTAGCCACATCAGCCTTGGATTTTGCTTATAGAAACGGCAAATCATGCTGTTTAGTCATGATTGGTGCATATACGGGATACTATTGTCACTATAGTTGACAATTCTCTCCTCGATTCAGACGAAAACGATACCGTATTCGGTGGCCGGTTGATGATTAAAGCACCTTGTCCCAGTACACTGGCTCACCAATTTTCCCCCTGACAAAATCCAGGAAGGCCTGCACCTTCTTTGGCAGGTACTGATAACGGGGATATACAGCATACAGCGGCATATATTGGGAGAGCTGCCAATCAGGCAGTAAACGGACCAGCCGCCCTTCCTGAAACTCCTTATCCAATAGGTAGGTTGCCAAGTACCCCACCCCATGGCCTGACAAGGTCGCATCAAGGATCGCATCCGCCGAATCGACCCGGTAATTTCCCGATACCTTGATATTTTGCTGCTCGCCGCCTTGCTCGAAACTCCAAATATTATCTTTGCGCTCCCGGCTGTAATAAGTAATACAGTTATGGCTCGCCAAATCTTCAGGTCGATAAGGCACACCACGTCGGGCCAGATAGTCAGGGCTGGCGGCGAGGACGAAATGACAATCGGCCAAATGCCGTGCCACGAACCCTTCCGGGGGCGAATCCGTCATGCCGATCCACAAATCCAGCTGCTCGGCGATAAGATCAACCTTGTGATCAAATAAGCTCATCTCAACATCTAACTGAGGGTATTGCTGATGAAAAGCCGCCAGGTATGGCGCAATGTGATGGCGGGCGAATGATTGGGCGCTGCCAACCCGCAAAATCCCCTGCATGCTATCACTGCTCTGAACAAGCTCGCTTTCCGCTTCGTTTATTTCAGCCACAATATTGGCACAGTGCACTGCAAAGCGCTCACCCGCTTCGGTCAAGGCAAATGAACGGGTCGTGCGCTGCACCAACTGTACCCCGAGCCTTTGCTCCAGTTGCTGGACCTGCTTACTGACCTGGGTGCGGGATATATCGAGCAGTTGTGCGGCTTTAGTAAAGCTGCGCTGATGGGTCAGAGCATTAAATACCACCATCTGTTGGGCTTTTTTAATCATCATGATGCTTTTATTGAACTTGGAGTGGGGGTAATTGTATCAGAGCCAACATCAAAGATTGATTTCATCTGGCCAATCCCCCCCAGTTACAGCGCGCAAACTTTGTCCAATTGGGCATAACAGCAACAGCTGATGAAGCAAAAAGGCGATAATCAGAAAAAAAAGGGTAACTTCGACAGGTCTTTTTACAGTGGTAAAACCAGGTGGATTTCGGCGCCAATTTCAGCCTGCTCCATCGCGGCCACTCTCATCCCCCCGCCATATCATGGCCATACTATCTGTCTGATTAGTGGGTAAATTACTTGTATTCCCCCATACAGGTTGCAGCAATAACTGGAACAGAGATCAAATTGGACAGGTATTAAACATTTATGAACAGCGTCATAGAGTGTTCAAAGTACTGAAACAATACTGTCATACTTCTTCCCTAATCTTGGCCTCGTTCATTCAAACCTATTGGCAATAAGGCCAGCTTTTTAAGGATTAGGAAAATGAAAACAAAGGTTATTGGTGCACTAGCCCTAGCAGGTTCAATGGTTATCAACCCAGCAATCGCAACTGAAACTGTTTCTGTTGTAGGCTCGAACTCTGTTACACCTATCATGGAAGTTCTAGGTGAGACCTACGCACAATCTCATGATGTCACTATCGAGGTTCAGGGCCCAGGTTCATCTGCCGGCGTTCGTGCTGCCCACGATGGTTCTTCTGATCTAGGTATGAGCTCTCGCGATCTGAAAGATTCTGAGAAAGCAGACAACATCAAAGAAGTTGTTATCGCTCGTGACGGTATCGCGGTCGTTGCACACACAAGCAACCCAGTATCTAACCTTTCTAAAGAAGAAGTGACCAAAATCTACAAAGGCGAAATCACCAACTGGAAAGAAGTTGGTGGTGAAGACAAGCCAATCGTTGTTGCAACTCGTGACACCGCATCTGGTACCCGTGGTGCTTTCGAAGACATCATGAACCTGAAAATGAAAGTCAACGATATTTCAGTATCAGCTATCTCTCAGCGTGCACAAGTAGCAAGCGGCAACGGCCAGCTAAAAACTATCGTTGCTAACAACCCATTCGCTATTGGCTACATCTCTCTAGGTTCTGTTGATGGTTCTGTTAAACCGCTATCAATCGACAACCACAAGCCATCAGTTGAAGCTATCCAAGCGGGTGAGTACGGTGTACAGCGTCCATTCCTAGTACTTTACAAAGAAGGCCGCCCATCTGCAGAAGCACTTGAGTTCCTTAAGTGGATTAAGAGTGCTGAAGGCCAGAAGATTGTTGCTGACAAAGGCTACATCGCTGTTAACTAAGTAAACGTTTTATTTTCCGGTCATCATCTGATGGTGGTGGCCGGTTTGTTGATTCCTCGGTATTCGGATAAACCTTGTTTAGCCAATATCTGGAGTAAAAATATGACCATCGCAAATAACATTGAAAGTTCAGCCAAAGGCTCATCGCTGAAAGCTAAAGATAAAGTCGACTGGCGCGAACTGTTTTTTAAATACCTATTTTTATCGAGTGCCGCACTTGGCATTCTCTCGCTAATCTTAATTGGCTACTTTATTTTCCGCGAAGGCTACGATGCCTTTGCCCAAGCCGGTGTGGGTTCTATCGTATTCGGCACCAACTGGCTTCCACCAGCGCTTTACGGTATCGCTCCGATGATCGTGGCGTCTGTAGTCTCTACTGCAGGTGCGGTTGTTCTGGGTGTGCCAATCGGCGTACTGACGGCGATTTTCATTGCCGAGGTTGCTCCTAAGCGCCTTGCCAATACAATCCGTCCGATGATTGAACTACTGGCAGGTATCCCGTCTGTTGTATACGGTTTCTTCGGCTTGGTTATCATCGTCCCCCTGATTCAAGATGTCTTCGCCGTACCTGCGGGTAACACCATCTTGGCCGGTATCATCGTGCTTGCGGTGATGATCCTGCCAACGGTTATCACAGTATCTGAAACATCAATTCGCGCTGTACCCCGTACTTACAAAGAAGGTTCGTACGCTCTGGGGGCCTCGCAAATGTTCACTATCTTTAAGCTGCTTGTACCAGCTGCCCGCTCAGGCATCATGACCGGCGTTATCCTGGGTGTTGCTCGTGCTCTGGGTGAAACCATGGCGATTATCATGGTTATGGGTAACTCTCCGGCAATGCCACAAGGTCTGTTGGATTCGGCCCGTACCCTGACGGCCAACATTGCGATTGAAATGTCATACGCAACTGGCTTGCACGCAAGTGCACTTTACGCAACGGGTATCGTTCTTCTGGTCTTCATCATGGTACTGAACGGTGCGCTTCTTTATCTGAACCGTGAGCGTGCGAGGTAATCACAATGGCTCTTAAAGGTACAAATACACAAAAGCAGCAGATGAAAGACAAAATTTCTCTGGCGCTTATCTGGTCGGCAGCCTCTATCACTGTAGGCTTCCTAGTGTGGGTAGTTTGGTACATCCTAAGCAATGGCCTGTCTTATGTAGACTGGTCGTTCATCACCAACAACTACACCACCATCGGTCAAGAGTCAGGGATCTGGCCAATGATCGTATCAACCCTATACATGGTTGCCGCTTCAATCGGTGTGGCTGCGCCACTGGGTATCATGACTGCTATCTACCTGACAGAATATGCAAAAGTGGGTAGTAAGCTAGTTAAAGTGATCCGTTTCTGTACTGAATCACTGGCCGGTATTCCGTCGATTATCTACGGTCTGTTCGGTATGACATTCTTCGTTGTCGTAATGGGCTTTGGTTACTCTATCCTGTCAGGTGCCCTGACCCTGAGTATCCTGATCCTCCCTGTTATTATCCGCACAACGGAAGAAGCACTAATGGCTGTTCCTCAGACTTACCGTGAAGGTTCATATGGTCTGGGTGCATCAAAGATTTACACCATCTGGAGACTAATCCTACCAAGCGCTATGCCAGGTATTGTTACCTCCATCATCCTCAGTGTAGGTCGTGTTATCGGTGAATCCGCACCGGTCTTCATGACAGCAGGTATGGTTGCCCGTATCCCAGAGAGCATGTTCGACTCTGGCCGTACGCTAACCGTTCACCTGTACAAACTAACGCAGGAGCTATACACAATTCACGAATGGAACCAGGCATACGCAACCGCCACCATTCTAATCATTGTTGTTCTTGTTATTAACTTGCTAACGAAGCTCATCGCTAGCCGATTCAATACTGCGACTTACTAATTTTTGAGGAAGAGAACCATGAACAAATTTAATATTGAAAATCTAGACCTTTACTACGGCGAGAACCAGGCACTGAAGAAAATCAACCTGCCAATTCCTAACCGCAAGGTTACCGCACTAATCGGTCCGTCGGGCTGCGGTAAATCGACACTGCTGCGCTGCCTTAACCGTATGAACGACCTGATCGAAGGCGTGAAAATCGACGGCAAGCTGACTATGGATGGTGAAGATGTTTACGGCAACATCGACGTAGCTCAGCTTCGCATTAAAGTCGGTATGGTATTCCAGAAACCGAACCCGTTTCCAATGAGCATCTACGAGAACATTGCCTACGGCCTTCGTGCCCAGGGTGTTAAAGACAAGAAGATCCTCGATGAAGTGGTCGAGCGCTCGCTACGTGGTGCTGCCCTGTGGGATGAAGTGAAAGACCGTTTGAAATCACACGCATTCGGCCTGTCGGGTGGTCAGCAGCAGCGTCTGTGTATTGCCCGTACCATCGCAATGGAACCAGAAGTGATCCTGATGGACGAACCAACATCAGCACTTGACCCTATTGCGACCAAGAAAATTGAAGATTTGATGGAATCGCTGAAGAAAGACTTCACCATCGTTATCGTTACCCACTCGATGCAGCAGGCCCGCCGTATCTCTGACCGCACGGCCTTCTTCCTGATGGGTGAGCTGGTCGAACACGACTCAACAGACGTGCTGTTCAACCAACCAGCTGATGACCGTACCCGCGGTTATGTAAACGGTGACTTCGGTTAATAGCCTTTTGCTCGCTTCCTCAAATCGTATGCAGAATTTTGACGAATAATAATAGCGATGGTAAATATTGCCCCCTCAAGTAGGGGGCCTTTTTTTCTCAGTCAACATTTTTCTTCCTTCCTTTCCTGAAATTAAGCCAGCACCAACGCAATGGATTTCTATGTTTATTGATACTTAGGTATCGCTCGGAGTCCGATTCATGCGCTGGCTAGTTATCTTCGCCCTCTTCTTCTCCCTCTTGTCTTTTGCCGAGGAAACCGAACAAGCCTCGGATCAAAAAAAGGATGAATTTGCCAAGATAGAACAGTTAGACGCCGAAATGGCTGAGCTTTACAAGGACTCTCAGGGAAAAGTCGGCACAGCAAAAAACATCATCGATATGCAGGTGCTAAAGAAAAATGAGGATATCCGGGCTGAACTGCAAAACCTAATCAAGAATCGGACCGAAGAGAACACCCCAAAAGTCACGAAGTTTGTCAATGAACAGGTCGAGTACCTTAACCTAGCGATTGATTTTCTGTTCAAACGGATCGCCATACTGCAAAACGATCTCGATGATGTGGATCTTGAACAGAAGCTCATTACCCAAAAAACACTCAACGAAACTACCGCGTTCTACCACACTATTTTGAGTGAACAGTGGGTCAATTTCGGCTGGCTGGAGTTATTGGGCACCCCGGCCGACAAGAGCAAGCTGGCTCTGATCAAAGACATCGAGCAGCGACTCGATTTTTTATCCGCCAAGCTATCATTTGACCACCAGCAGGAAAGCGTGCTATCGGGCCAGATCAGATCTGCCGCCGATGAAGAAAAGGCCTCATTGCAACTGCAGTACATCTTCGCCCAGCGTGAAGTCGCCAGTGATATCGACAACCTGCAGTTTATCGTCGATCTTGCTAACAAAATGAAAATCGATACCACCGATTTCACCAAGCAGTTGTTCGTGATCTCCGGTAACCTGACCAATGAGATATTAGACTACAAGGTCATCCTGTCATTGCTGTCCGACTGGCTAGAAGATTTTCGTGACTGGCTAGCACAAAACACACCGCAGGCCCTGTTCAAAATATTCATCTTCCTGCTCATCATTTTCATCTTTAAAATCTTGAAAAACATCACCCGGCATATCGTCACCCGGGCGGTCTCGGCTCCGACCCTGCGGATGTCGCAACTGATGAAGGACTTTTTCATCTCTATCAGTGGCAACACGGTATTGTGCATAGGTATCTTGATTGCCCTGTCGCAAATAGGCCTGAATCTTGCTCCGGTCCTGACCGGTTTCGGTGTCGCCGGGGTGATCATCGGCTTTGCCTTGCAGGACACGCTGTCGAACTTTGCATCCGGTATGATGCTGCTGATCTACCGCCCTTTCGACGTCGACGACTTTGTCGAAGCCGGTGGCACCTCGGGCAAAGTAAGCCATATGAGTCTAGTCAGCACCACAATCAAGACTTTTGATAACCAGATCCTCATCGTACCCAACAGCAAGATCTGGGGTGATACCATCAAAAATATCACTCATGAAAAGGTGCGCCGGGTCGATATGGTCTTTGGCGTTAGCTATAGTGATGATATCGAAAAGACCGAGAAAGTGCTTGAGGCAATCATCACAGAGCACCCGATGGTACTCCGCTCGCCCGAGCCTACGATCAAGCTACATACCCTCAATTCATCTTCTGTCGATTTTATCGTGCGTCCCTGGGTCAAGACCGAGGATTATTGGGACGTCTACTGGGATATCACCAGAGAAGTCAAAATGCGCTTCGACCGAGAAGGGATTTCTATTCCATTCCCGCAACAAGATGTTCATCTGCACATGATAAACAAGGCAGCCCCCCCCAAATAACACCAAGGTAACAGGCTCAGCGAAATTAATTGGACTATGAATAAATGACGCGGGCTTAACATTTTTTCTTTTAGAGTTATTTAAACTACTATCTCTATATCCAAGTGCGATAAACTGCTTGGATATAGGTTAAAACCTAACCAAACCTGAATATTGCAGTGTTAAGTGTGTTTTTTATTTTCTCTCACACGAAAATCTGATATATATTGTAAAACAAGATAAAAAACAGCGTACAATTGATTACCAACAATAGTATTCAGCAAAATAATACTTTGCCCAGTAATCATCTGTACTTCTAGGGATTAATGATAATGAAGAAACGTTTCCTTGCTGCACTGGCAGTACCTGCTCTCCTTGCCGCCTGTGCCTCTAACACTGATAGCAAGCCGACCACCGCTATGATTAGTCAAACAGACCTTGCCACATTTAACTGGGTACTGAACAAAGTTGATGGTAACGAGCTTCAGCTTGCGGAACCTTTCAAAGCACCAAATCTGCAGTTATCTGCAGATCTAGGTGCTAATGGTCATGCTGGCTGTAACCGTTACTTTGGCCAAGCCGAGCTCAATGAGGGCAAGCTTCGCATCGAGAAAATGGGGATGACCATGATGGCTTGTCCCGAGCCTGCAATGGAATTGGAACGTGTCATGAGCACTACGCTTATGGATTGGAGCACGGCCACAGTGGCGGGTAACCAGCTGACTCTAACAGGTACAGAGCATACGCTGACCTTTACTCGTACCGACGCTGAGTAACCGTTTAATACCGCGATTCCCCTAAAAAAGGCGCCAGAGGCGCCTTTTGTCATTTTTATCTTGTTCTTATTTATTTTTTGGGCGATGTCGTCGCTTATTAGCGATAAGTACTAAAAAAAGCTGGAGAACAACTAAGTGAGTTCTGTGCGAAAACTCTGTGGGCTCAAGTCATCTCGGGCACAAAAAATACTGGTCCTGAACAAGAAAGGAGGAGCTGGAAAATCCACGCTTGCCATCTCACTCTCTAGTGTACTCAGTCGCCACTGCCGAACAGAGTTACTCGATCTCGATAAGCAACGAACTTCGCACTACTGGAGCCACAACAACGATCGGGTTAAAGGTCATCACTTCAACTTCGACCGCGGACAGCTGTTTTCTCTTGCGGTCAAGGTCGATACCGAATGCGAGGTCATCGTCATTGATACCCCATCCAATTTTAGCGCCGTCGAACTTGAACGTTACATCGCACTTGCCGATCGCATCGTGATCCCGGTACAGCCCACCCCCGTCGATATCCATGCGATGCTCAATTTTACCCAACAACTCATAAATACCACTGCCGGCAAGCATAGACGCATACCGGTGGCTATCGTCGCCACCCGAAACGAGAAGGGACCCCAAGGAATCGAATTGCTCAAACGGGTATTAGGTCACCTGCGTTTTCCGTTGCTCGGTTCCATGAGCAACTCCCCAGTTTATCCGCAGGCGTTTGAGGAAGGCTGTAACTTTATGGATATCGATCCATCTATTGACGCCCAGCTATGGTCGAGAGCCTGTAACTGGCTAAAGCTACCGCGCTATCCGGAGCCACAAACCGAAAGGCAGAAAAGACCAAGTATCCTTCCGGATGCTTTCAAGCTGGCTATCGAGCACCCAAACCAACTCTAAGCCGTCAATGGTCCACATTAGTCTTTCACTCACGAAACTTTCATATTTCGTGCAAATTAAGGCCACGACCGCTTGTCAGCGCATAATTATATTTATTACGCAATTATTCAATACGTTAGATATACCTTCTGATACCGCAAAATAAAATATTATGCCAGCAATCCGGTTTTATTGACTATTCGATAACTTAAAGTTTTGTAAATCATCATAGTAATGATTTTTTATCAGCTAAGCTAAATATACCCAAGCAACATTAAGATATGCACCCCGAGAATATCGCTTGGGCAAGAAGGCAATTCGGTATCCCTTTAAATCTTGCTAAGGTAGGCTGTTATGAAAAATGTCGCGTTCATTATTATTGCAGGGTTATGCTTTGCTAATTCTGCCGTCGCTTACGAGCTGCAAGGCCGCAATGACAACAGTGTGGTTTCTCCTCAGACAGTAAAATACCAACCCTCCAATTATGCCCCCTCCAGCAAAGAGCTACAGGGGCAAAAGGAAAGAACTCAATTTCCAGCTCTAAAGACCAAATACACCAAGTCAGACTATAAGCCTAGTTTTGACGATATCAAAGGTCGTTCCTAGACGACACCGGAGCCCCTGGGCCATTTCGGCAGGGGGCCCAGTTTCATTGGGATAGTCAAACGCTTCAAAAGCTTCAAGCAATTCCATGTCGGAGCGAGAGGTTTCGATGGTGATCACATCAGCATCTAGTAAGGCCACCGATTCAATCATATCGTTGAACTCGCTATAGCACATGTGGGTATGGATTTGGGTTTGCGGCTCGGCACTGGCGGCGGAAATCTTAAACGCTTTCACTGCCCAATCCAAATAGGCTTGCCATTGGCTTGCCTTGAGAGGCATCCCTTCGCGGATCGCAGGCTCATCAATCTGGATGATATTGATCCCCTTATCTTGCAAGTCCGCCACCTCATCCCGCAGCGCCAGTGCTATCTGGTTAGCAATCGCCTCACGGCTGAGATCTTCGCGCGGGAACGTCCAGCCCAAAATGGTAACGGGACCGGTGAGCATCCCCTTAACAGGTTTGTCCGTCAGCGACTGGGCATAGTGCGCCCAAGACACGGTCATCGGTGCCGAACGGTAGATGTCTGACACAATAATCGCAGGCTTGACGCAGCGGGAGCCATAGCTCTGTACCCAGCCAAAGCGGGTGGCTGCAAAGCCTTCGAGTAACTCGGCAAAATATTCCACCATATCATTTCGCTCAGCCTCTCCGTGCACCAAGACATCAAGCCCCAACTTGCTCTGGCGCTCAACCGCATCCTTGATATGCCCCTGCATTGCGGTAATGTAGTCATGCTCTGCCAACCGGCCCGCTTTGAAGTCCCGGCGCTGGGAACGGATTTCAGTGGTTTGAGGAAATGACCCAATGGTTGTCGTCGGCAGCAGGGGCAGCCCCAATGATTGACGCTGTACACGGGCGCGCTCGACGTAAGGTAGCTTTCTTGTCGCCAACGCATCGGTGATCGCCGCTGTTCGTTGACGCACCTGCTCGTTATTCACCAGGCTACTGGTTGCCCGGGCCTTAATCGGCGCACTGTAGCGAGCACATTCTTCGAGCGCAATATCGTTACCATCTAAGGCTTGGGACAATAAGGTTAGCTCACGGCATTTCTGCTTGGCAAAAGCCAGCCACTGGCGAACATCGGGATGAAGCTCTGTTTCCAAGTCCAAATCCATCGGGCTGTGAAGCAATGAACACGAAGACGCAAGCCACAACCGCTCGCCCAGTTTCGCTTTGACCGGTTTCAGCTTTTCGACCAAAGCGGTTAGATCCGCGCGCCAGACGTTACGGCCGTTGACGACCCCGGCAGACAATACCCAATCTTCAGGCAAGCGCTCAACCACCTCGTCGAACTGCTCCGGTGCTGCAGTGAGATCGACATGGAGCCCATCGATACTGAGTGCGGTAATCGTATCGAGTTGATGAGTAATACTGTCGAAGTAAGTGGTCAACAGCAGCTTGGGCGAGCCGTGGAGCACCTGATAGGCGAGCTTGAATGAATCAACCCACTCTTTGGGTAACTCTACACCAAGGGCAGGTTCATCGATTTGAACCCACTCAACACCCAGCTTTGCCAATTTGTTGAGAATTTGCTGATATGCAGCCAGCAACCTTGGCAGCAATGTGCGCCTATCGAATCCAGCATCTTTCTCCTTCCCCAGCCAAAGGTAGGAAACCGGCCCCAGCAGTACTGGCTTCACCTTGTGGCCCGCTTTTTTCGCCTCAGCAATTTCTTCAAACAGCTGTGGCCAGCTGACGGTGAACTCATCATCTTGGCTAAATTCCGGCACGATATAGTGATAATTGGTGTTGAACCACTTGGTCATATCCGAAGCCGCACATCCGCAGCCCGTCGGCGCCTTGCCTCTGGCGACTCGGAACAAGGTATCTAAATCCGGGAAACCGCTGCGGTGGCGCTTGGGTAAATGGCCAAGTAGCATACTGGTACCCAAGACATGATCGTACCAGGCAAAATCACCCACGGTGACCAAATCTAGGCCAGCCCCCGATTGCTCCCCCCAATGACGGTGACGCAGCAAGCTGCCAACCTCGTTCAGTTCGGCCTGCGACATGTCGCCACGCCAGTACTTTTCCAGGGCAAACTTCAGCTCGCGCTGGCTGCCGATTCGCGGGTATCCCAAAATATGTGTTGTTGTTTTTAAAATCATTATTGCTCCGTCCATGCATTCTCTTCTTTGTTGGACTAACAATGACCCACGCTCGGACCATGAGCAATTTCTTATCATTAATGTTTATCTTGAATAAAATTCATAAGAATTTACTTGTGTATTTTTAGATACAATTGCATTTAGCCGTCTAGATGTTTACACCGCTATATTTTCTCGCTACATTAAAAAGCGTTTCAGGGATAGCACCAAAGTAGAAAAGTAAGAGGAAGCGATTTGATTGAAATTAAACACTTAAAAACACTCACTGTGTTGAGAGATACCGGATCGCTAACCGCGACAGCCAATACACTCTGTCTAACCCAATCTGCTTTGTCGCATCAACTGAAAGATTTGGAACAGCGATTAGGCAGCCAGCTTTTCCTGCGTAAAACCCGCCCCGTGAAGTTTACGGCTGAGGGCGATATCTTATTGCGGCTTGCCGATGATCTGTTTCCAAGACTGGCGCAGGCCGAGCATGAGCTAGCCAGCCTGAAAGAAGATACCAATGGCCGCCTTCACATGGCGATCGAGTGCCACTCCTGCTTCCAGTGGCTGATGCCGGCCCTCAAGGAATACCAAATTCACTGGCCCAATGTTGCACTCGACTTTTCATCCGGCTTTGGCTTCGAGCCCCTGCCCGCTCTGGGCGCGGGTGAACTCGATCTGGTTATTACCTCAGATATCCAGCCCCGCAGTGACATCCATTTTGAACCCCTATTTGATTTTGAGATGCGTCTGATCGTTTCTCCGCAGTCCCCACTGGCTACCAAAAGCATTATCTTGCCTGAAGATTTGGCCCAAGAAACCATGCTGAGCTATCCGGTACAACGAAACCGGCTTGATGTCGTGAAGCATTTTATGCAACCAGCTGGCGTAGAGCCAGCCAACTGGAAGCAAGCGGATAATACCCTGATGCTGATACAGATGGTATCTGCTGGACTGGGTGTTGCCGCACTGCCAAACTGGGCAGTTTATGACTTTGCCCGTCAGGGGCTGATTATCAGCAAGCCATTGGGTGATGGGTTGTGGCGACGCTTGTTTGCAGCCATTAGGGCGCAAGAACGCGAACGGCATTATTTATCTGCGTTTTTTGCGACGGCCAAACAACAATGCCAGACTCATTTAGAAGGAATTAAGGCTGCATGATAGCGGTTGACGCCGATGCAGCCAGGACAAAAGGTGAGGTGGAATTATTTGAATTGGTTGTTGATAGGATCGTAATGGTAACCCAAGTCTTCCATTTTTTGATTTAACTCGTTGAAGTCCAGTTCGTAGCGACTGACCAACTCTTCGACGGTCGAACACTCAAGGCGTAATCGCTCGTTCACGATACCGAGAACGATGTTGCCATCCATGTTCAAAAGATTATTAATCTCCATACTGCCTGCCCCTCGGTAAGTATTCACTCATGAGTAAGCATAGACAGAATGAGGCGGAAAGAGAAAGCGCCGCCTCACATTTCACCGATATTGCCGAGGCTAAACAGCCTTAAAATTACATTAATGCGACCTGCATGTTGGCTGAGATCACTAAAATGCCAGCAGCGACAACCAATTGCCAACGGTTAACCGTTTTGCCAGTCAACAGATGCATCGACCACACAAGCAAACCTGCTACAAGCAAAACCAAAGCCGCAACCACATTATTAGTCAATAACGCCAATTGAGCCTCATCAAGCTGGTAAGCAAGCCATAGCAGGCAAAGAACACTTACCATCGCACTGACAAACCCTGCAAACGGCAGCAAGCGGTGAAACGCCTGTAGACGGGTTCGCGCCTGTGTCAGCAGGATGTGAGCAGCCAGTGACCCAAATAGTGCAATACTGAACAAACTCAAAATGGCCACGGGTAGAGTCAACGTCGGTAGCAGAGAAAACCAGACAAAAAACGCCAGTACATTAGCCGCATAAAAGACATTGAGAGGGCCCGCATCGCGGGTTTTGCCTGTTTTGACTTTGAGGGTGAAGTAGCCCAGAGCGACCAGCGGCAAGAAAGCATACGGTTGGGCCAGTGCTACGACTAACCAACCCACAAGAAGAGCAGGCAACGTTTTATGGACCCTTCCCCGCTGACCAGGGCAAATCTCACCTTTGGTAAGGACCAAACTCAGAATCAACTGGGCACCAAGCAAAGCAGGGATCAGAAAAATTAAAGCAGTGTTCATGGGATTATCTAGATAGGCCTAACAAAGTGGATGGATGATAGCAATTCCTCCCTTTGATACCAACAGTGAAACAACCGTTCCTAGCGGAAGCTAGGCTTATCGTTCTTATTTTGTTAACAAAGTTAGGCAATTGTGGCTTGTATTTTGGATCAATATCACTGAACAATGTGCGCCAGCGTGAAATAATAGCAATTACTCGCCAGTAAAGATCAATAGCGGTTTAGATCTAGGACTAACAGACATTAGCAAGGATAATCGCTATGACCTCTTCACTGCTGTCACTGTTCAAATCACTCAAGTTATACATCCCCGATCTTTGGAGTGCCCGCGCTCATTCCACCAGCTTCAGAAATACCCGTAGCGGATATCTTCGCAGCCGGGTCACCATGCTCTCTTCGGTCTGGGGGATATTGGTTATTCTCTGGCTCCCCTTTGATTTGATATTGCTCACTGACCCAGTCAACCATCAGATAGCGGCATCTAGGCTGCTGCTTGGTGGCGTACTGTTGATGATTGCGTGGGAAAACCACCAGTATACGACGTTAAAACGAGCCCAATGGTATATGGCCTTGATGGTCGGCAGTATTAACCTGTTTTACCTCTATACCGCTTGGGTTCTGGATTTTCCAACGGTCTATAGTGGCTTTGTCTATGGCTATACCCTGTTGCCGATTGTGCATGTCGCTATCTTAACCATCCTGCCAGTAACCTTAAAAGAAAGCCTCTGCATGCTGGCGGTGACGGCTATCACACAGCTCTTGGTCGATTACTTGGCCGGTCATCTGCTAAACCCTGAAAATATCGCCAGCTACTGGTTACAGAACGTATTGGCCCTGATGGTTGTTTGGTCTCAACTCTCCAAATTGCACATGTTGATGCGGCTCTACCGTCAGGCCACACTCGACCCACTTACGGGGGTATACAACCGCCGGATGCTATTGCAGCTGGCTGACAAGTACCTCGCTAGCTGTGCGCAAAAAGGCCAGCCCTTTTCTGTTCTGCTGTTTGATATCGACCGCTTCAAGCGGATCAACGATTCATGGGGACACGGTGTTGGTGATAAAGTACTGAAAGAATTTGCCCATTTTATGCAGCAACACATCCGCAAATCCGATCTGTTTGGCCGCTTTGGCGGCGAAGAGTTTATCCTCTTCCTGCCACAATGTAGCTCTTGCGACGCAGAGAGAATGGCCGTTCGAATGCTATCGCGCATCCGCGCATTGGAAATCGAAACAGGTATAGATAACACCACGATTCGCTTCACGACAAGTATTGGTATTTCCAACTATGCTAACGGCGACTCTCTTTCATCCTTGATAGATCGCGCCGACAGAGCGCTGTACGATTGCAAAGATGCCGGCCGTGACTGCACCCGCTTCCACCCCGTCGGCTATACACCTATTTCAAGCGAGCGACGCAAAGCTATCGCCTAACCGGCCCTCTATACCCCGATACCTCTGGCAATCATATAGGTGCCTTCAGTTTCGTTTATCCATAAAACGTCTAATTAGGCGCTTTTCCAGCCAGAAGAAGGGCTGATCGCCCTACAAACTGTTTCTTTTTCAGCCAAACAATCATAAATAAGCGCGTTCGAATGCGCGAACGCTCATAAATGTGTAGCCGATCAAATATTACCCCTACAAAAAATGGCATATTAAAGCGCATAAAGTCGAAGGAATTTTCCATTTCCTGATCCACGGACCAAAGACAATAAGCGAAAACGAACATGAATAGTTGGTTTGAAACAGATGTTGTGATTATAGGCGGCGGCGCAACCGGTACAGGTATTATGCGTGACTGTGCCTTGCGCGGAATCCCATGCATCCTAGTTGAAAAAGATGATCTCGCATCTGGGACAACAGGAAGAAACCACGGTCTGCTCCACTCGGGAGCCAGATACGCCGTAACCGATCAGGAATCGGCCAAAGAATGCATCCAGGAAAACCGCATTCTGAAAAACATTGCACGCCATTGTGTTGAAGATACCCAAGGGCTATTCATTTCCCTGCCTGATGATGATCTCGATTTCCAGAAAACCTTTATTTCATCTTGTCAGGCTGCTGATATCGATGTTGAACAACTTTCACCTCAAGATGCACTTCGCCTCGAACCCAACTGTAACCCTGCACTGATTGGCGCAGTAAAAGTCCCCGATGGCACCTTGGATCCGTTCCGCTTGTCAGCATCAAATGTCCTGGATGCCGTTGAACATGGTGCCCGCCTGTTTAACCACACCCATGTCACCGGCCTGATCCGAGACGGGGCAACGGTCCGTGGTGTCTACTGCCTGGACATGAAAACAGGTCAATCATTCGAAATCCGCGCCAAGCAAGTGATAAATGCTGCAGGGATCTGGGGCCAGCAAATTTGTGAATATGGGGATTTATCGATCAAGATGTTCCCGGCCAAGGGCTCATTGCTGATCCTTGATTACCGTATCAACAACCTGGTGATCAACCGCTGCCGTAAACCGTCCGATGCGGACATCCTGGTGCCTGGCGATACCATCTCGCTGATCGGTACCACCTCTGAGCGGATCGATTACGACAAGATTGATGATCTTCATGTCACTAGCAAAGAAATCGACATCCTACTCGAGGAAGGCACCAAGCTCGCCCCGATCATGGCCAATACCAGGGTATTGCGCGCTTATGCAGGCGTCAGGCCGTTGGTCGCTGTCGATGGCGACACCAGCGGTCGAAATATCAGCCGTGGCATTGTCCTGCTCGATCACGCCGAACGTGACGGCCTGGACGGCTTTGTAACCATCACCGGCGGTAAGTTGATGACCTACCGGATGATGGCCGAATGGACTACCGACATGGTGGCGAAAAAACTTGGCAACACCGCCCCGTGCATTACCCATGAAAAGCCACTTCCTGGCTCTGAGCAAGCCCAGCCGAAAAAACTGGCAACGGCAAGCCTTGCCAAGCCGGTTTACCAATCGGCCTTCTACCGACATGGCGAGCGCGCAGAGAAGTTCCTCGGCGATGACAAGAAAAGCCAAGCGGTGATCTGTGAGTGCGAAATGGTGACTTGCGGTGAAGTGGAATATGCCATTAAAGACTTGGATGTTCACAACCTTGTCGACCTTCGTCGCCGTACCCGTATTGGCATGGGCCCGTGCCAAGGTGAGCTCTGCTCCTACCGTGCCGCAGGCCTGTTTTCTGAGTACGGAAAAACATCAGGCAATGCAGCCAGCCACTTGTTGGAGGAGTTTCTAGAAGAGCGCTGGAAAGGGATCAAACCCGTTTTCTGGGGCGATGCTTTGCGTGAAGGCGAGTTCACCTACTGGATCTATGAAGGGCTGTTTGGCGTTAGCGATCTTCCTGAGCAACAAGCAGCCGTGACAACCGAACAACCTACTGCTGCCACAACCCAGCCTGCTGACGAGGTAACACAATGAAATTTGATAGCATCATCATCGGCGGCGGTGTCGCAGGGCTAAGTTGCGCCATCCGCTGTGCTGAAGCAGGGCTGAAAACAGCAGTCATCGCAGCCGGTCAGAGCGCCCTGCACTTCTCTTCAGGCTCGGTTGACGTGCTCAGCCGCCTGCCCAATGGTGAGAACGTCGGTGCACCTTTCTCTGCATTTGCCGATCTGAAAAAGCAATCTCCATCCCACCCCTACAGCAAGCTGGGGGAGCTGCAATGCCGTGAAGCCATTAACTGGTATCAGGATGTGATGGCCGACTGCGGGGTATACCTCACAGCGCAACCTGATGAGATGAACCATTACCGAGTCACCCCGATGGGTACCTTCCGTTCCACCTGGCTGTCACAGCAAACTGTCCACCAGTTCCCGCACCACCAGCTGGCGCAAGGGCTAGCGGAGATTGCCCTGGTCACGGTCGATGGCTTCCGGGATTTCCAGCCCCAACTGGCGGCAGATAACCTGGCCAAGCTCAGCGCCTTCGAGAGCGTTAAGATCAAGACGGCTGCGGTCGAGCTCCCTGATTTCGACAACATGCAGCGCAATCCCTGCGAATTCCGCTCGATTGATATCTCCCGGGTTCTGCGCGACGAGACCAAGCTGCATGCTTTTGCCAAATCCATGATCCAGCAGGTCGGCAAGGCCGATCTTGTGGTATTGCCAGCCATCTTCGGCAACGGCGATGGCGCGGCAACCATCAAGCTACTGGAAGGGCTGACCGGGTTTAAAATTTGTGAGCTGCCAACCATGCCACCTTCGCTGCTGGGGATCCGCCTCGAAGAAGCGATGAAGTCACACTACAAGCGCTTGGGCGGCTTGCTACTGGCTGGTGATGAAGTACGCAAGGGCGAATTCAGCAATGGCCGCCTGATGAAGATTTTCACCCGCAACCATGAAGACATTCCACTGGTTGCTGATCACTTCCTACTGGCAAGCGGTAGCTTTTTCAGCAAAGGGCTATCAGCACAGCGCCATGCAGTGAGCGAACCCATCTTTGGCTTGGATATGGCCCAAAGCGCCCATCGGGATCATTGGTATCAACCACAGTTTTTCACCCCGCAGAGCCACCCGTTCATGAAGATGGGCGTTGAGTGCAATAACCGGCTGAACCCGACAATCAACCAGCAAGTGATCAGCAACCTATACTGTGCCGGGGCCATTTTGGCCCACTACGATCCGGTCCAGGAAGGCTCTGGCTCCGGGGTCGCCATTTCCACCGGATATTTTGTTGCCCAACAGATGATTACTGCCCATCAGCAACAGCAAACAGATACACAGCCAAAACAAGAAAGGACTACCGCATGAGCCTTCTGCAAAAAGATACCAGCTTCGACCAATGTATCAAATGTACAGTCTGTACAGTCTACTGCCCGGTCGCCAAAGCGAACCCGCAATACCCTGGCCCTAAGCAATGCGGCCCAGACGGTGAGCGCCTGCGGATCAAAAGCCCTGACTTTTACGATGAGACACTAAAGCTGTGTACCAACTGCAAGCGCTGTGAAACCGCCTGTCCATCCGGTGTGAAAATCGGCGATATGATAGCCGTCGCCCGCGATGAGCATGCCAAGTTACCGATGAACATCAAGACTATCCGTGACTTTGTGTTAAGCCACACCGACTTAATGGGCTCGGCAGCCACCCCGTTTGCACCGATCGTCAACACCATCACAGGGTTGAAACCGGTCAAGAAAATCATGCACAAGACCATTGGCGTGCATGATCACAAGAGCTTGCCAAAATACTCGCATGGCACATTCCGCCGCTGGTACAAACAAAACTGTACCAGCCAAGCGCTTTATCCCAAGCAAGTGCATTATTTCCATGGCTGTTATGTGAACTATAACCACCCGCAGCTAGGCAAAGACTTTGTCAGTGTCATGAATGCGATGAGCATTGGTGTGCAGCTGATGGACAAGGAAAAGTGCTGTGGCGTACCTTTGATTGCCAATGGCTTTTTCGACAAGGCGAAGAAAAATGCCAAGCTCAACATCGACAATTTTTCCGCTGCGGTTGAGAAGCATGATGCCCCTATTCTCTCTACGTCTTCGACGTGCTCTTTCACACTGAAAGAGGAATACCCGAATGTCCTAAAAGTCGATAACAGCAAAGTCGCTAACAAGATAGAGTACGTGACCCGCTTCTTGCTCAAGGAATTCATGAACGGACGCGCCCCGAAGATGAAACCACTGAACAAGAAGGTGGTATACCATACACCTTGCCACCTCGAAAAAACCGGCGGCAGCTTATACACCATCGAGCTGTTGAAGCAGATCCCGGGCCTTGAGGTCGAAGTCCTCGACAGCCAGTGCTGTGGCCTAGCGGGAACGTACGGCTTCAAAACGGAAAATTATGAGACCTCGATGGCTATCGGCGGCAACTTGTTTAACCAGATCAAGCGTTCCAAAGCCGATTATGCGATAACCGACTGCGAAACCTGTAAATGGCAGATTGAGGAAAATACCCACTTGGAAACCATCCATCCTGTTTCCTTGTTAGCGATGGCTCTGGCCTAAGTCACTAGCCTTAACCCTCGATCCCGAAGTTTGCCCCAGTTCCCCGACTTTAGGGCAAGTTTCGGGATTTTTTCATTTCTGATCCTATAGTTGTATATGACAATGCAGACTTTTGTGTAGTTGTTTGCCGACATTACGGCCCACACCCAGCACTCTACATCACTGGGGTATACCACTAAACGGGGAGAGTGGAATGCAAACTCATTTATTTACAACAATTAAAGCTAAGCTCTACCTCACCAGCCTGTTTCTTATCGGTGCCATGGTGGCGTTCGGTATCCTCGAAACCCTTTCTTTTATGAAATTGGACAACCTGCAACACGCTGCCCAGGAAACAGCTCACAGCAATGCCGACCTACAGGCCCTTCGACGCTACGAAAAAGACTTCCTAGCCCGACTGGATGAAAGCTACATTGAGAAATTCAACCAGAAGCAAATCAGCCTCAATGCGAGGTTAGAGCAAGTAAAAACCCTGCTGGCGCAGTACAGCGACGAGAATAACTCAGAATTCGAGCAGGTTATGGCATCACTCGACAGCTATGCCACCCAATTTAACCTCATCGCCGATCAAACCATCCTGCTGGGCCTGACACCTTCTGATGGATTGCGGGGCAACATCCGCTCGGCCGCCAACGAAACGGAAGAATTGCTACTGGTTAGCGGCAACGAAAAGCTCTACCGCCTTCTACTGACCTTGCGCCGAAATGAAAAGGACTTCCTCATCACCAAAGATCCGAATCACGTTGCCGCCTTTAATAACAATCTCGACACGCTTTTCTCAACCTTGTCCAATAGCGAACTCTCCACAGCGGAGCAAAAAACATTAAGAAGAAGTCTTATTATCTATCAAATGATGTTTGACGAGTTGGTACAAGGCCATACCGATATTGGCCTCACCTATTCTGAGGGGCTTTATGGCGAACTACGGGCTAATATCCATGAGGTTGAAAGCCATATTGAACACCTTGAACAAACGATCATCAAGGCAATAAATGACATGCAGTCTCAGGAAAAAACGATCCTCCTACTCGGGGGCGGCGCCATTACCCTTGTCATGACACTGGTACTGTTAGTGATCAGCCGTACCATCAGCCAGCGACTCAATGCGGTTAACCATATGATGGAAGACATCGCCCAAGGTGACGGTGACCTGACTGCGCGAATGAATGACAGCGGCGATGATGAATTGGCGCAACTAAGCCGCTCTTTTGATCGGTTTACCGGAAAACTGCAAGTCATCATCAGCAATATTGCCGAGATCGCCAAACAGCTCTCCCTGTCAGCCAACGAGTCTCAATCTGCCACCTCTGGCAGCTTGGCCAATGCCGAACAGCAACAGGGGGAATCCGCCAACGTTGCCACTTCAGTCAATGAACTGCTGGCTACCAGCAGCGAAATAGCCGGCAATATCAATGATACGGCGGCGGCCGCACAACACGGGCAGGAAAATGCGGTGAGAAGTTTGGAAATCAGCCAGCAGGCGGCAGCTTCCATCCATGCGCTCGCCCACGAAATTGAGGCCGCGCAACAACAGATCCTGACGCTGGAGACACAAAGTCAAAATATCAACAAGGTGACCTCGGTGATCAGGGACATTACCGATCAAACCAACCTGCTGGCCCTCAATGCAGCGATCGAAGCTGCCCGAGCAGGAGAGCACGGCCGAGGGTTTGCCGTCGTGGCAGACGAAGTCCGGCAACTGGCCCAGCGTACCCATAGCTCGACCCAAGAAATTGAGCAAACCATCGAACAGCTGCTCAACACTGTCAGCCAGAGTGTATCTGCGATGCAGCACAGCCAAACATTGGCCGGTGAAACCGTGGCACACACCCAACAAGCGAAAGAAGCAGCCGATCTTATCGTTGAGGCCATTACCGACATTTCGGATCGGAGCCTGCAGATCGCCTCGGCGTCCGAGCAACAGGCGGCGGTGTCAGCAGAAATCGATCAAAACATCCACCGTATTGCTGAGCTGGCCACCAATACGGCAACAGCCGTCGGCCAAGCCAGCGCTAGCAGCCAAGGTGTAGCGGATATGGCTGCTCAGTTAGATGCTATGGTCGGGCAATTCAAATACAAATAATCAAACAGCAAAGCAACTTAGGTTTCTCTGGCTGAAATAAAGCCTAGCGGGGCTCAGAGGGTAATGGGGCATCGGCGCTTCCCTCTGTTCCGGCATGTAGCCGGTAACATAGTCCTGCCAGCAAGGCATAAAGCAGAGAGCCTCCCGCAATCACCCCGGTCCAGCCAAAATACTGCCAACAACCAATCAGATAGAAGCCCCCCAAGCTGCCACCGGCATAGTAATGAACCAAGTAAAGCGCCGTTGCTGTTGCCTTGGCATTTTTGGCTCTTTGACTGACCCAGCCATAAGCCAATGAATGGGTAAAAAACGACCCCGAGCTGATCAGCAACAACCCAATCACCATAGCAACCACAGACTCATACCAAGCGACCCACATGCCCAGCGCACTGACACCGGTTCCCAGTACCATCCCCAGCACAGGCGAAAACCGTTGGGTCCAACGACCACTTAACTTGGCTGATACCGTCCCACTGAGATAGCATAAGAAAATCATCGACGCCCAACTAACCGGTACCGAATAAGGCTCCGCGACTAGGCGAAAGCCCATGACCGAATACAAGTTAACAAACAAGGCAAAGTTGACCCCGCCAATCAGCATCGCCTGCCACAGCTCTGGAGTTCGCAGGTGCACCAACACACTGTAGGTTTGCTGTCTCAATTGCCCCTTGACCGGCCTGAAGTTACGCTGCTCGGGCAACAGAAAATAAATGGCTATCGCCACCAGCAAGCTAAACACGGCCATGCAGACAACCGCACCTTGCCAGCCATAACGCTCGGACAAAAAACCGCCGGAGATCCTGCCTGCAATCCCGCCAAGTGAATTGGCGCTGATATATCCCCCCACGGCCAGCATCAAGGCCCGCGACGTAAACTCTTCAGCCATATACGCCACCGCCACTGCCGCGAAACCGGCCAAGGCGGCTCCCATCAGGGCCCGGCTCAAGCTCAGCATCAGCAAGCTTTCAACGGTCAGCATCATAAATCCAATCACCGGTAATAGCGCCAGGCTGATTAACATGACCGCACGCCGCCCGATACGTTCTGACCATACCGCCCACGGCACCAGTGTAACGGCCAGCGCCAAGGTTGCTGCCGCCACCAGCCAGTTAACCTGGGTAGCCGAAACTGAAAAATGCACGGCCATCAAAGGCAGCATGGGCTGGAACAAATACAGATTGCAGAAAATAAGGAATGAACCCAAGCATAGGGCGAAACTGGCCCTTCGGTATTCAGTCGTATGTATGTCTATCATGTCGGTTGTCAGCAAAAGAAAACTGCTTTAAACGTAGCAATTCGATAGGAATAATGAAAATATATTAAAAATATGGAAGTGATAAAGGAAATATATAGCCAATGGATATCCGACAGCTCAATTACTTTGTCACGCTGGCCGACACAGCCAACTTTACTCGTGCCGCAGCCAAGCTCCATATTGCCCAACCCGCACTTAGCATCGCGGTGAAAAAGTTCGAAGAGCAACTGGGTATAGTCCTGTTCGATCGCAATGAACGGCGGGTCTCCCTTACACCGGAGGGCGAGGTATTGCTTCGCCATGCGCGCCTGATCCTACAAAGCGTCCACGATGCCACCGTCGCGATGGAAGAGTTAAAAGGGCTTACCAAGGGAGAAGTCAAGCTGGGCGTGCCCAGCTCGCTGGGTTCATACTACTTGCCCGATATTCTGATGGGCTTCAAGAGCCAATACCCCAATCTCAAACTAACCATCGTTGAGGCCGGAACGCAAACCATCCGCCGGATGCTGCTAGATAAAGAGCTCGATCTGGGAATCATCCACTGCGACCATGTGCCGGACCGGTTGGCAACCGAGCACCTGCTCACCACCCAGATGGTCGCAGCCGTCCATCCTGAAAACCCCTTAGCCGACCTAGACAGTATCGACTTCGCAACCTTCTTCGAGCAAGAGCTGGTAATGTTCAAACCCGGATATTTCCATCGCGAATACATTGATCGTATTTGCCAAGAAAATAACTTCGAGCCCAACATTGCTTTTGAAACCAATTTACTGCCGATGATATTGAAAATTGTCCGTAATGACTTTGCTGTCGCAGCGCTGCTAGACATGGTGACAGAAAATGAGTCTGGACTGGTGCCGATCCCCTTCGAACAGCCGGTAATATTGAGCATTGCTATTGCATGGCGAAAAGACGGCTATTTGTCGGTCGCAGACAAAGCCTTCATGGAATATGTAAAGAACAATCGATAAATGTAATAATCTTTACATCCCGTAACACGACAAACCCGTTATGACTTCATATAGGCAATGTATTACCTGCATTTAAGCAGATATGATTAAAAGACAAGCAAAACATAATCATTAACGTCCTTTAAACATCTGATGTTGCGTGTCTTTTCATGGTTGTAGCGCAGCATTAACACATTACTCTAAATTCTGTTTCAGATCATAAACTGGTCCGATTATTGTCGTTCCTCCACCACTTTTTAGGTAAATTTATCGAAAATAATGTGTAAGAAAATTTGATCAATTGACACATTGTTTCTTAATTTTGTGGTTTAAGAGGATTTTTTCCATGTTGGAGCTATTGATTGGCCTAGCAGTCACCATTGCTGTTGGCTATTTCATTATTAAAGGATACAAACCTGCTGGTGTGTTATTGACCGCTGGCCTACTGTTACTGCTCATTACCGGCGTATTGGGATATCAGGTGTTACCTGCCAAGATCCAAGCAACCGGTAATTTCGTGACCGACTCATTAGAGTATGTGAAGTACATGCTGCAGTACCGCGGGGGCGGTCTGGGTATGCAGATCATGCTACTCTGTGGTTTTGCGTCCTACATGACGCACATCGGCGCCAACAACGTCGTGGTAAAACAATTCTCTAAGCCACTTTCTGTAATTAAGTCACCTTATATCTTGCTGGTAGCGGCCTACATCGTTGCCTGTTTGATGTCACTAGCAGTAAGCTCGGCAACCGGTCTGGGTGTACTGCTGATGGCCACCCTTTTCCCGATGATGACAGCTATGGGGATCTCACGCCCAGCGGCGGTCGCTATCTGTGCATCACCGGCGGCCATTATTCTTTCGCCAACATCCGGTGACGTAATTGTTGCAGCAGAAAAATCCGGCCTACCGCTGCACGTATTTGCTGTAGAAACCGTCCTGCCAGTATCTATCTGCGCCATTATCGTGATGGCAGCGGCTGCGTTCTTCTGGAACAAGTACTTGGATAAAAAAGAAAATATCGTTATGGAAAAAGTCGATATTTCTGAAATCGAAGTTAAGGCACCGGCTTACTACGCTATCCTGCCATTCCTGCCGATTATCGGTGTCTTCGCTTTCAATGGTGAAACCATTCCTGGCTTGTCGCTGGATATCTACACCATCGTGGTAATGTCTATCTTCATCGGCGCGATTGTTGATTTCGTGACCAAGCGCTTCAAAGGTAAAGAGACACTGGAAGATCTAGAGGCATGTTACCAAGGTATGGCTGACGCCTTTAAAGGGGTTGTGATGTTGTTGGTTGCAGCGGGTGTCTTCGCACAGGGCCTGATGTCTATCGGTGCCATCGACAACCTGATCGGCCTGGCTGAAGCCGCTGGCGCGGGCGGTTTTGCCCTAATGCTGCTTCTGACCGGCCTAACGGTTGCTGCTGCGATCGCTACCGGTTCGGGTAACGCCCCGTTCTACGCCTTCGTTGAACTTGCCCCCGCCCTAGCGGGTAAAATGGGCCTAAGCCCTGCATTCCTTATCATCCCAATGCTGCAGGCGTCTAACCTAGGCCGTACGATTTCACCGGTATCTGGTGTTATCGTTGCCACATCTGGTATGGGTAACGTCAGTCCGTTCGAAGTGGTTAAGCGTACGTCAGTACCGGTTCTGTGTGGTCTGTTGACGGTCATCATCGGTACTGTGGCCTTGGTACCTATGTACAGCTGACCCTTTGTAGCTATCGCAATTAGCTAGCAAGCATAGAGATCCCGATATGACATTCGTTATATCGGGATTTTTTATTATCAACACTTTACTTTGATTTTTGGATCTCTGATTTGGTAAAGCCGATAAACCGCTTCAAAGAAAGCCCATTATTAGATCTTTATGCCAATTTGGCATATTAAAACAAAATATTACAGCATTTCCCTGTTAGCTGTAATTTACCTTGTTCAAAACCAGTCTACAGTAGATGTTAGACCAGTTAGAAATCTACCATAAAAAACAAAATGATAGTTTCGGCCTAATAGAGCTGCAGTATCGCTTTTGTCGTCAGGCCTTTTGCGGATTGAAGAGGAACTTGCGATGAGAAAGAACCAGCATGTGAACAATCATGAGATTGAACTTAGGCCAGACTCACAGCTTGTCACCACCACTGATACCCAGGGCGTCATCACTTACGCTAACGAGGAGTTTGTGGCGATCAGTGGCTACCGCGCAGATGAATTAATCGGACAGCATCACAATATCATCCGCCACCCCGACATGCCACGCCAGGCTTTCGCCGACCTGTGGCACCACCTGAAAAAAGGTCAACCCTGGCGTGGGTTGGTTAAAAATCGCTGCAAGGATGGTAGCTTTTATTGGGTCGATGCCTACGTCACACCGCTCTATGAAAACAACCAATTAATTGGCTACCAGTCGGTAAGGCGTAAACCCTCGACGGCCATGAAATCCACCGCCTCTGCCATCTACCAGCAGCTCAACCAGAACAAGAATCCCTATGCATTCAAGCTATCAGTAATGCAAAAACTCGGTGTCGCCGCTTTACTCGTCCTCGGCTCCGTGATCAGCTCTTTTCTCTTCCTCGACCAATACAAACTGCTTGGCGAATTGCTTCCACTTTGTTTGCTTGGCGTGCTGTACCGACAAGAGCTATTCGTTACCCCGCGTTTTTTTGCACAGCTCGAAAAAGACTATGACAGCCTCACCCGTTTGATCTATTGCGGTGATACCCCCTCCTCAATCGCGCAATTTCACCTCGCCCTCGATGACGCCCGAATAAAAACGGTGCTTGGCCGTACGGCCGATGTTTCAAAGACACTCAATGCCGTCGCCGATGATCTGCTGACGGCTTCGCAAGAGACGCAAAGTTCCATTTCAGAGCAAGATCGAGATACCCAGCTAGTCGCTTCGGCAATCACCGAGTTATCAGCGGTTGCCAATGAAATTGCAAACAACACCCAAATGACCAACGACAAGGTCAACCAAACCCAGAAACAGTGTAGCGATACCGAAACGGTGCTAACAACCACGCTTGATAACATCAATGCATTGGCAATCGAAACCCAAAACACCGCCACAACGGCCAAGTCACTCACCAAGGTCTCAGATCAAATCCACAGTATGATGGTGGAAATTCAAGGGATTGCCGAGCAAACTAACCTATTGGCACTCAATGCTGCAATTGAAGCTGCCCGCGCGGGCGAGCAAGGAAGAGGCTTTGCCGTCGTAGCCGATGAAGTCAGAGCTCTGTCTCAGCGCACCCATGGTGCCACCGAGCAAATCCAGTCGAGTATCGGGGACATCAACACCACACTTGAACAGTGGCAACTAACCACCTCCGAGAGTATTACCCGCACCCAGCAATGCGTTGACGATACCAATATCACCGCCGAAAAAGTCAGAGAAGTGGCGAAAATGGTCGATGAAATTGCTGAAATATCCAGCCAGATAGCAACCGCGGCAGAGGAACAAGGCGCCGTGACCCAAGATGTCAGCAACAACGTCCATCAAATTTCCTACCTTTCAACCAAAAACCTCGAGCATGTCGGGGTGATGGAAGCGGCATCGAAGCAAATGCGGGAAAAAGTAACCATGCTGGAAAGAATGAGCAAATCATTCGACTAAATACCGTCAGCCAAGTTGCTTCAGGGCTCAGCGATGGCACACTTGTCCCACGATGTACCTTGAAGTTACTTGGTTATGGGCTTTCGCCAACGGAGCGCATATTACAAGCCAATAAAGCCAAAGTGGTCATAATCCTGCTTTATCAACACTTCGCATGCGATATATACTAGTAACTATCTGCTTCAAACCCAGCCGCATATAACAGAAAACTAACGGTGGAAGCCGTTTGTTCCTCTATATTGGCTTTTGACTTCGCATCAATTACGCAAACAGTATGGATAATAATCATCAACCTACATTGCCCTATATCTCATTACAGTCGTTGGTCATCTCAATCAATGATCTCACTATCAAACAGGCCAACACCGGCGCTCAAAACAAGCTTCGTGTCAAAGAAATAGAGTTACTGAAAATCCTTTGTCAAAACTATCCTGAAGTGACCCTTCGAAAAGAGCTAGCAGACACTATTTGGGCGGGAACCTACGCCTCTGATTTCACCATAAACCAAACAGTTAACGGTCTCCGATCTAAGCTCTTCGAGCTGGGAAAAACATATATTGTGACAGTGCCCAAACGAGGCTATAAGCTAACCATAGCGCCACAATACCATGACAGCGAAACACAGGCAGCAACCAATTCGATTAGCTCGCACATTTCGCAATTGTCACCGAAACACACTCCTTCGCCAAAGCCGACCGACACCGCTGCAGGCATGCCGGAATCGAGCCAGAGAAACTCCCTGCCCCTTGCCCATCTCAAATCATTCCGCTTTTACCTTTTTGCATTATGTTCAAGCATTTTGCTTGTCGCCCTGCTGCATTGGCTACAGCCAACCGATACGGTCTATATGATGGGAGATACAAGCGTACTGTTCATCCCAGATGATCATGAAACAACACTACTCGAACGCGTCACGGAGCAAGGCACTTATCAATACATCGACAAAATAAAGGAAACCCTTTATGGCTGTAACGAGAATCTCGCATGTTCGAAAATAAAACCGTAATTATCCATTTCATTATTTTGGTACTCCTTTTCTCTGCAGCACTGCTCACAGCCAAAGAAAAGATCCTGCCAACATTCCGCCAACACCAAGGGATGTGGTATGGCACCATTGAAGACGACTTACGTTTCTACGTCGAGTTAAACGGCAATCAGATGAATCTTTACGGTCAAGATAGGCAAGATCATAAATTTGAGGTGAAGTATCTCAGCCACTATCAAAAAGACGTGGATAACCGTATTGTGATCAGGCAAATTGCTGCCAATGCCGACGATCTAAAGTTGAAAAATAACCTTGATCACAAAACCCATATTGTCAGCTCAGTTCGTTTTATCGCCGTGGAAAACCGGCTGCTCGCCAGTTTTTACAATGGCTATGAACTCAAGGTATATCAGCTCAAGCCAGTTCAATAACAGGGTGATCTTTTCAAAACTAACCAGACAAAAGACGACAAAGGAGGCTCAGGCCTCCTAAGATCCGTTGAATAACCCAGCTAGGAACTGCCAGCTGTTTTATCCCAATAGCTAACCCGTTGCTATAGGCAAGCAATAAGCTCTAAATGATAGTTGTCGTCTTTGCTGCTTGGCGGGGTATATCGCAGATAGCAGTTATCATTCCTCAGCGCTGGCGCTTCATTAGCAATATTGCTGTAATCAAGATTCGCTGTATCGGTAATGATCATTTTACCGTCGATTCTCGTGATAGCCCAGTCCTTATCCTGCTGATAATGTTTGCTAATACCGTCAACCAACGTCGTAATGGTATAAAAGTCAGCTTCAGGGTAACCATATCTAAAAACACAACGCTGTGCTGTATTTAACTCACAGCCCGGAATAGGAATAGGCTCACCAATATACTTACCGGTATCCTTTTCGGAAGAGTCATTGTTTGTGATATGAGGCCGACTCTCTAGCCCCGCCATCACCATTTTGCCATAACCTATCCCCACCCCCGACTCAACCGCTCCCTTTAGCCCCGCCAACGCTGAATTGCGCGCATCGGTCTGCAGGTTCAAAAAACGAGGAGCAGCCGTGACAGCCAAGATGCCGAGAATTACGATCACCACCACCATTTCTATCAGTGTAAAGCCATTCTTTTTCATCATCCAACCCATCGAGTAATTACTCTAACCGGCGTCAATTTAATGGCGTTGATTAATTTAGTCAACATAACGGATGAATATAATATGGCTTGTCACTTAAAATACTAATTCCTATTACTGGCAACTTATTAATACAACCAAACCCTATACTGTATAAGGCGACTCTTCTAAGTGGCTTTTCCTTGGCAATTGATGAATCAGCCAATAGCCGACACTCATATTGAGAACAACTGCAGCAATTCCGTATAAATACGTCACCTCCATTTCTTCCACATCAATAATTATAACCTTCCGCACAATGGCCATTAATGCTGTTGCCATAACGATTTTTACATGGATGACTTTTTCGCGAAGATAGATCGTGATATTAGTTAATAACCACTTGGAGCCTTGCTAATAAGACATCATTACTATCAATTTTCATGCTTCGCCCATCCTTATGTCGTAAACAGTTACTATGGTGTAGCATTGCATCAACACCGAATATCCATGACGTAACAATAATTTCCCTCAATACTATTCCAATACCGGAGATTTAAAATTATCGGGCTTAAGGGTAATAACAGAGCTGCTAATGTCATTAAGCAAAAACTCAGCCGTATTACCCATTAGGAAACCTGCAATTCCCGTGCGTGATAGTGAGCCTAATATCACCAAGTCCGCCCCTTGATCATTGACGTAGTTAGGCAGTATTTGCCGGGTTTCGCCCTCCAGCACTTTGATTGAAATATCTATTGGCGTGTTTTCATACGGCATCAGCAGTGATTTCAACCTTCCGAACCTTTCTTCACGCATTTTTTTCGACAGTAGAGCGATCTCTAAATCATTGTAACCACTCCACTTTCGCAAGAAGCCTTCTGAATCGAGCCGCCAAGCATGACAAACCGTCAAACGCGCCCCGGTTATCGAGCAAAACTCAACGGCTAGCGCAAGGATCTGCTCATTGAATTCACGGTAGTCCTGGTTTGAAATATCCACAGCGGCCACGACCTCTGTTAACGGTTTAGGGGCCGTGCTTATCGACCAGATAGGCACCTGAGACTTACGCATGATATGCAGTGTCGTACTGCCGCGCTGACAGGCTTGTTCCTTTGCCTCTCTGTGCGTATCGAGGATCACCATGGTGGCATGACTGTCATGAGCCTCCTTGATGATCTCGATAAACGGGATCCCGATGCGTATCTTGGTCCGAAACTTTATATTGCTATATTCCTGTTTGAGCGATTGTACCCACTCTTTGAGAATGCCGTGATAAATCTTTGTTGATTTATCAAGCAGATCAAGTGTTGTACATGAAAAGCGAGAGATTTCCTTAAGCTCAGCCAAGTCCTCTATAACCGTCAACAGCGTAACCTGTGCCGACATTTGATTAGCAAGCTTGAAAGCTTGATGAAAGCAATCATCAAGTGGCTGTTCGGGCGCAATGGGAACAAGAAGTTGATTGAAACTCATACTGCCTCCTCGGGTGCTGAGCACCGTCATGGGTACCTTGCTCAAGGACAAATATGCAGGAGTTAATAACCAAAGTATAATTAATATTAAACATGACATTCATAGGTATTTATCTATACATGTCTCAGCACTTAAGAAACCGGCTCGGCAGTATCAGGCAGTTACGGGTCTTCCTAAGCGTTTATGAACTGGGATCCGTTACCTTGGCATCCCAAGTACTAAACCTGACCCAGCCAACAGTCTCGATTCAATTACGTCAACTTACCGAATTAATCGGTATGCCGTTGTACCATGTTGTCGGCAAGAAGCTTATATTTACTCAAGCTGCAGATACCTTGGCCAAATATGCCAATGAGCTCCTTGATACCATCGATAGACTCGAGATTGAACTCGCCGATCTCAACGAGATAAAAGCCGGCACATTGAAAGTGGCTGTCGTCACTTCTGCCAAATACTTTATTCCCCACCTACTGGGCAGCTTTTGCCGCACCTACCCTCAAGTTGATATCCTTTTAAAGGTAGACAACCGAGGAAACATCCTTGCCCGCTACCACCAAGGCCTGGATGACATCTACCTGTTCAGTCACTTAGAACCACAAATGGAGCCGTATTCAATCCAATTTCTGCCCAACCGACTTTATCCCGTCGCCCCCAAGGATCATCCGCTTGCCCATCAATCCCACATAGAGCCAGAAGATTTATTGAAGTACCCTTGGCTATCTCGAGAGCCGGGCTCAGGCACACGCCACGCCATCGATGCTCATTTTAAAAAACTCAACCTCCAGTTCAAACCGAACCTGGTTATTGAAAGCAACGAGGCCATTAAACACTGCGTGATTGCCGGTATGGGGCTTACCATACTGTCAGAATATGCGCTTGAGGATCAGCCTGGTGGTGACCTGGTTAAGTTATCTATCGCTGGCTTCCCTATACTGAGCAGTTGGCATATCGTTCAAGCCCCTTTAAAACATCAAACCCCGCTGGGGGAAGCCTTTATTCAACATGCGACAGAAGGTACGGCGCTTGGCAGCATTATTCCCACTCCCAACTAGCCAGAGGTAAAAAAGGTGTAATGCGCAGCAAACGTGGTAAACTGCTCCCCTTTTTACGCCCTATACTATTTCCTAGTGCTGATACAGACCTCAGCGCTGCTATTTATCATTGGTATAGGTAAAAATACACAAGTGATCAAAAAGGCAGGACATTCAATTGTCCGGCATATGCCCCATTTTGAGAAGTAAACTGTAAGCAAATGATTTCAGACAAAATTAACGAATATCCAAAGTACTGGGCGGAATGCTACGGTACTGCACCTTTCCTGCCTACCAGCCGTGCCGAAATGGACGCGCTGGGCTGGGATAGCTGTGACATTATTATCGTTACCGGTGATGCCTACGTCGACCACCCAAGCTTTGGTATGGCGGTCATCGGACGTTTGCTTGAGGCGCAGGGTTTTCGTGTCGGTATCATCGCGCAACCTGAATGGGGCAACAAAGATGCCTTCATGGCACTGGGGCAGCCGAACCTATTTTTCGGCATCACCGCCGGCAACATGGATTCGATGATCAACCGCTATACAGCCGACCGTAAGCTGCGCCACGATGATGCCTATACGCCAAACAACGAAGGGGGCAAACGCCCTGACCGTGCGGTTCTGGTATACTCCCAGCGCTGCCGTGAGGCGTACAAAGACACCCCAATCGTACTGGGCGGTATTGAGGCTAGCCTTCGTCGCCTTGCCCACTATGATTACTGGTCTGATAAAGTTCGCCGCTCAGTATTGCTTGATGCCAAAGGCGATATTCTGCTATTTGGTAACGCCGAACGTGCTCTGGTTGAAGTTGCCCACCGTCTTGCCGATGGCGAAAACATTGCCGAGCTGACCAATATTGCAGGTACTGCCGTTATCCTGCGTGAGTGCCCTGAGCACTATAAGGAAATTGACTCTAGCCGGATTGAAAAACCGGGCAGAGCCATGCCGATGCCTAACCCGTATGCGACAGAAGAAACCTGTGCAACCAACAAAAGTGAAAAAGCACAAGAATCGGAAGCCAAGCCGGTTCAAATCCAGCCTTCGCGCCATGATGCCGAGACCACGGTGGTTCGTTTGCCTTCTTTCGAGAAGCTGCGCAACGACCGTATTTTGTATGCCCATGCGAGCCGCGTCATGCACCTGGAGACCAATCCGTATTCGGCAAGAGCCTTGATCCAGAAGCATGGTGATCGTGAACTGTGGATCAACCGTCCACCGATCCCTCTGACAACAGAAGAGATGGATTTTGTGTTTGGCCTGCCTTACGCGCGCGTCCCACACCCGGCCTATGGCAAAGCCAAAATTCCGGCTTATGACATGATTAAGACCAGTGTCAATATCATGCGTGGCTGCTTCGGCGGTTGTTCTTTCTGCTCGATCACCGAGCACGAAGGACGAATTATCCAAAACCGCTCGCATGAGTCGATCCTCAACGAGCTGGAAGAAATCCGAGACAAGGTCCCGGGGTTCACCGGCACGATTTCTGACTTGGGCGGTCCGACAGCCAACATGTACCGCTTGGGCTGTTCTGATCCTCGCGCCGAGAAAAACTGTCGCCGTCCATCGTGTATCTTCCCAGAGATCTGTAAGAAGCTGGATACTGACCACAAACACACCATTGATCTATACCGCAAAGCGCGAAATGTCGATGGTATCAAGAAGATCATGATCGCCTCGGGTGTTCGTTACGACCTCGCGGTTGAATCTCCGGAATACGTCAAAGAGCTGGTCACTCACCACGTCGGTGGCTACTTGAAGATCGCCCCTGAGCATACCGAAAAAGGCACCCTGGATCTGATGATGAAGCCTGGTATGGGCACCTATGACCGCTTCAAGGAGATGTTCGAGAAATTCAGCAAAGAAGCGGGTAAAAAGCAGTACCTGATCCCGTACTTCATCTCTGCCCACCCGGGCTCTACCGATGAGGACATGCTGAATTTGGCCTTGTGGCTGAAGAAAAACGATTTCCAGTGTGATCAGGTACAGAACTTCTACCCATCGCCGATGTGTAATGCAACGGCCATGTACCACTCGGAGACCAACCCGCTCAAACGTGTGAAGTACAAGAAGCGTGAAGATCTGTTTGTTGCCAAAGGTGAACGACAGCGCCGGTTGCACAAGGCCTTCCTGCGCTATCATGACCCGCTGAACTGGCCATTGATCCGTGAAGCGCTGATCAGCATGGGCAAGAAACACTTGATCGGCGACCGAGCAAACTGTTTGGTGCCAGAAGAAGGCAGCGAAGCCGAGATGACCCCAGCGCAGCGTCGTGGGTCTGGCCGCCATGGTTCAAAACGCTTTGCAACCAAGCACCCTAACCAGCCGGATATCCGTAAGGACGGCAAGCGCGGCGGCCCGCGCAAGAATGGTAGCCAAGCTGGTAGCAACCATGCAGGCAAACCTGGCAATAAGCCACATGGTAACCGCAATGGTTCATCATCGAACTCGCGAAATGGCCAAAACGCCAAAGGCCCGACTAACGGTTCGAAGCCGCAATCAAGACAAGGTGGCAACGGTAAACCTAACAGCTCGCGTAATGGCAAACCAAGCCAGTCACGCTCCGGCGGAAACCCTAACCGCTCTCGCGCACGATAAACAACAAAGCCCGCATTAGCGGGCTTTCTTTTTCGATATCCTGCCTATCGCATCAGCTCTGATGCCATCAGCCCAACCACGGCCAGTGCCACCAGCACACCGAAACCAATCAATATTTTCTGTTGCGATTTTTCATCAAGATACTTGGTCAATAACGCTCCCAGCAACAAGAGTATGATGATTACAGCAAGCTTCAGCATCTCAACACCACAATAAATATTGGTTCATAAATAAACCATAACAGACCCATAGTGCATGATCTGTCTAACCAATCATGTTTTTGCTATTCGGCGCCGATTGTTTGTAACATACTGTTTAAACAGTAAATGACGACCTGATTCTTGCCGTTGGCCTTCGCCTGGTAGAGCGCCTGATCCGCTCTGGCAATCGACTTCTCCATATTTCCGCTGATCGCCGCAACACCAATACTGACATGAACCCGGCAAGACTTGGTACCGCTCTTGATCACCGTGGAGGAAACGCTGGCTCGGATCGCCTCCAGTATCTCCTTGGCCGCCATTAGTCCCTTGGCTGGCAGCAAAATAGCAAACTCTTCACCACCGTAACGCGCCACAATGGCATGGCGATCACTTTCCTGTCGAAGGCAATTGGCCACGGAAATGATAACTTTGTCCCCGAACAAATGGCCATAGGTGTCATTAATTCCCTTGAAGTCATCAACATCAATCATGGCCAGATAATATTTGCCGTTCGCTTTAATTTGCTTCTCTATTTCGGCCTGCAGGAAGTTCTTATTCATCAGGCCCGTCATTGCATCTGTTTGCTGGATTCTCTGCGCTAGCATGACTTGCCCCAAAGCACTTTGGGCATAGGTCCTTAGCATATTGATAAATAGCGTTAGATCCAAACGTGGGGAAATAATGTACAGCAGGCCGATCAGTTGCTTTTTCTTCGTTAGCGGAACACGAATGCAGGTTTTGCCCGGCGCGATAAATGCCGACAGGATATCCGGTTGATTCTCGGGCAGTCTGGCCAACCGGCCAAGCCTTTCCGCAGGATCATCTCGGAGCCCTTTCTCAGAAATATGGTGCTTGCACTGCGCCGATTCAAAATCGCCAGAATACACGTTGCGCATGTAAAGGTGGATAGATTGGCAGCCAATCACCCCTTCCACCATCTGCTGTAAGGCAATTTTCAGCTCGGCGATGCTTTCTACTTCACTAAGCTGCCGGCCATAATTATGGACGTGGTAAACAATATAAAATAACAAGCCAATAATAAGGATTAACACCAGCAGGGATAAGGTCACGGCACTGATACTCAGTGTGTGCATGATTATTTCTGACTTCTCTGCCCCCGATAGCACGACCCAGCCGAGCAGCGGATTCGCTTCATAGACACTGAACTTCTCCTTGTTCTTGTATTCATACGACGGAATGATCCCTGCCTGCTCTCCCGCCTGGATCCGCGCGAGAATATCGCTAGTCACACTGACCGACGGTGTACCCACTCGACTGTCATCGGGATGTATCACTATCTTGCCTGTCGCGCTTTCAATGGCATAGACATATCCATTCTCTAGCGTTCTCAGCAGGGAAACATTCTCATACAGCCTGTTGACATCAATCTCGAGTACGATGCGCACTTCCTGCTGCGCGACTGGGTCGAGTACAGCGACAAACGCCACCGTCCATTTCCCGGTGCTGCCGCTTAGATAGATAGGTGTGATATAGCTCTCGCCGATAGCTGCTTGTTTGTACCATGGCCGCTCGGCGATCAAAGAGGCAATACCTTCTTTGTAAAAACCATTGGTACCGTAGTAGTTGCCATAAGCCAGCAAACCAACTTCCAAATAGCGGCTTTTCGCACTCACTATGGTCTGAGCCGCTTTCATCACCCCAGCAATACTGTTCTTTTCTTCCCACAGCTGTTCAAGAAGGTAGAGTTGGCTTTGTGCCGAAAGGAAATGATGGTCCAAATACTCTCGCGCAATACGGACATTGGAGGTTGCCTGATTTATCGCAGCATTCTGGTTGTCTTTATATTCATTGAAGCCGACATAGACCAATAAACTCAGTACGAGCATCAGCAGCGGGAATATAAAAGAGATCAATAATCTGGGCTGTACTTTCATGTACTTCAATAACCTTTGAAGTTTGTTTTTGTCACCCAAGTCAATTTTTTGACTTGGGTTCTGCTGCCACATTATCCATATGTAGAAAAAAAGCGCCTTTAGTTATCAGGTTCTAAGCGCTATTTAGTGACACGCTGCACAAAAAACAATACACAAATGACACCAAAAACAGACTTCGCGTAACCGCTCTTTAAATTTCAAACAGTTGATAGTCTTTCAGTTCAGGAATGACTTGCTGTAGCTGCTGCTCTTCTTCCGCCAGCCCTTCAATAGACTCACAGAGTTCGCCTGCCTGTACGGCCATTTCCCCGGAACGTTGACGAACCTTGTCTTGGAGGCTTTGCTTCAATGCCATTAGCTGGGTTTGGAATTGGGAAAAACTCAGCTCACCCGCTTTCATCTCCTCAGACAAAGACGCAATCATTCCAGACACTGACTCCACACTAATATGCTTCAAGGCCTCCTCAAGCTCCTGCTTCCAACCTGAATCCATCGAACGGAAAACATCAGCAGGCATAACAAACTCACCATCAGGATAGAATTTCTGCTTGGCCTTCGCGCTGTATTCATCCACCAATTGCTCTGCACCAACAAAGGCATCACTGTTGCCAAAGTGCGCGGAGAGATCATCAATAACCTCTTGGGCAATACTGGCCCCGCTATCGGCTAGCTCTGCCATTTGCGGCAGGTAAGACTTCACATGCTCACTGTATGCTTGCAAGGCTTGCATCTGCGAGTCAGACAGCGCAACTTGCCTGCCCTCGATAAACAGCTGGTTATCCTGGTTAATCAACAGCCTCGGCTTGCCACCTTGATACACCGCCACCTGATCACCGGCAATATGGATATCATTTGGCACCTCAACCGGGCAACTTTGAGCAAAACTGCCTGCCGAGCAAGCAGCTAGAGACAGCGCAATCACTGATTTTTTCATGGTCCACTTCATCGTTATCTGTTTCACGCCGTACTTTATACCCAATTAATGTCAAATAGCCAGGGTACCAATGCACGACACCCACCTTCAATATATTGATGACTAAGCAATTAAACCCGCGTCAGGCATGCATATTACAGCCGCTTAGGTATATACTACCCTTTGGCCCAACCAATAAAGAGTAAACGTGGAAAAAGTCGCTATTTTTGTCGATGTGCAAAACATCTACTACACCGTCAAAGACACCTATGGTTGTAACTTTGATTACAATGCCTTTTGGGCCGAAGCCACCCAAGGCAGAGAGGTTGTCGCGGCTTATGCCTATGCCATTCATCGTGGTGACGAAAAACAACGCCAGTTCCAGAATATCCTTCGAGGTATCGGCTTTGACGTCAAACTCAAACCCTTTATCCAGCGCAGTGATGGCTCCGCGAAGGGTGATTGGGATGTCGGGATCACCCTGGACGTTATGGAGCATGCACCGGATGTCGACCGGATCATTCTGCTGTCGGGTGATGGAGACTTTGACCTCTTGGTTGATAAGGTCCAGAGCAAATATGGCATTGACGTTGAGATCTACGGTGTCCCTGGCCTGACGGCAGCCTCGCTGATAAACACGGCACACTTTTTCCGTGAAATTGAAGACACGCTGCTGCTCAAGCGGTAGAGATAAAAAAGGTAGGAGCCTAGCTCCTACCTAATATTGACGTCCTACATTTCGTCACGGTGAATTTAGCGAAGCTCCGTCACGGCATTGTAATCATCTGTCGCACGCAACTCCTTTAGCGCGCCGAGCATCATCTTCAGCGGCACTATCACAAAGTACACCGACGCTACGATTACCATAACAGGATCAGTGTATACCGAATATGCTGCCAAGCCGATATGCTGCATCAAGGTTGCCACAATAAAACCTACCATCACCGCGCCGCTGATCACCGTATCCATCATCCACTGCTTGGATTCGGCCACCACCAGATTTGAACCCGAACACTGGCCATACTTCCTCATGACCAGATAGGTTGCCAAACAGCCCACCACGTTTATAACCCCAAAAAGCAGTGCCAAACCGGTATCGACATCACGCCCGCCATTCAGTATGGCCATAATCGCTGAGCTGAACGAAATACAGCACATCAAGGTGATCACCAATCCCTTAAAGGCAATGACCATTGGCTCGACCTTCTGGCAGCTCTCGTTGCCTTTTCGTGCTGGCGACCGGATATACGCTGCCGCCACCAGGGATAACACGGTCAATGCCAAGCTCACCAATGAATAAGCGCCGTCGAAAATAATGACGAGTGAACCCATCCACAGACCGAAGCCAATCCCTAACAGGGCAAACAACAGCGCAGAAAATGTCGAAAATTGTAAAAGCTTGCGCTCCAGTGCCACATTACATTGCATAACTACCTCAGTGCAGGGCTTTCTTGCCTGCTTGTCTTTCTGATTTATTCTCAGTCACGATCATACCGAGGTAACAAAAAAGGCGATAATCACTGAGCGCCAATTTTTTTGGCGCTATCACTGACTTTCCATTCAGGATAGAGCATAATTCAAACATCACCCCAAACCCTCTCAGGACACAGGATTATTATGAAACTCAGTCAATTAGCTCTGTTCCTTGACACCTGCGACACCGGCTCGATCACCGAAGCGGCCAAACGGTGCGGGAAAAACCGCACGACGGTCAGTTCGGCGCTTAGCGCGTTGGAAGATGAACTTGGCGTCTCTCTGCTGCAACGTACTGGCAACCAGGTCCAATTGACCGAAATTGGTGATGCGATCAGAAACGATGCCGAGCGGATACTCATGATAGCCAATGACATCCACGCCAAGTGCCAGCAGCATCTCGAAGGGGTTGAGTCCGCACTGCGGATTGCCAGGGACGATGCCCTGCCTGAAGCATTCTGGCGCCAGCTGGTCCATGATCTGAGTATCAAATTCCCCAACAGCAGCCTCTCTATCTATGTCGCGCCGCCGCCCGAGCTAGATGAAATGGTCGAACAAAACATGGTGGATATGGCCTTCTGCCTGCTGCCGACCGACGATAACCTGCCCAACAACCAATATACCCAACTCGGCCAGATACGGATGATGTCAGTGGCACGTGCCGACCACCCGCTCAACCAGCTCAGCGAAGTACTCAGCGACGACTTGGCCCATGCCACCGAATTTGTGCTGGCCGCGATCAAAGATCAGAGCCTGACGGCCGTATCGCCGACCTCAAGCAACTATATTGCCCTGACCTTTTACGAACACCTGCGCAATGCCGTTCTTGACGGCAATGGCTGGTCAACCGTTCCCTCGGTGCTGATCAATAGCTATTTGCGGGACGGTACCCTCAAAGTACTCAACCATTACCAGTCAATGCGCTGGCAACCCTACGGAGTGATCTACGGCAAGCACATTCAGCTAGGCTCGGTATCGAGATGGCTGTCATCGCAACTGGAGGCCTACCTTGACAAGGAGTCCAACTGACTCGCAGTTGACATTAAGGATGTCACGATAGCTCAGACACAAGATGCTGCTAGAGCAAACCAGCGGATTCGAATAGCCAACTCTTTGGCGGTTTGCCTCTGCCGCCTTCAGTTTCACTGATGAGCCATTGTCTTAATGTGAAATTCCTATACTCAGTGGAGTTTCTGGCGCATTAGGAGTAGGCCTCAATGATAAAAAAACTCGTGGCCGAGTTCATCGGTACATTCTGGTTGGTCCTAGGTGGCTGTGGTAGTGCCGTCTTGGCAGCCGCTTTTCCAGAAGTTGGCATTGGTTTGCTCGGCGTTTCGCTGGCATTCGGTCTTACCGTGGTCACAATGGCCTATGCTATTGGCCATATCTCTGGCTGTCACCTCAATCCGGCCGTCACCGTGGGGCTATGGTCCGGCGGGCGCTTTCCTGCCACTGAGGTGATCCCGTATATCGTCTTCCAGGTGCTGGGGGCCGTTGCTGGCGCCTTTGTGCTCTATTTGATTGCCAGCGGGCAGGCCGGGTTCAGCCTGGCGGGAGGATTGGCCTCCAACGGGTATGGCGATCATTCCCCCGGCAGCTACACCATGATGTCAGGGTTCATTACCGAGTTTGTCATGACCTTCATGTTCCTGATCGTCATCCTTGGTGCAACCCACAAACTTGCCTCCCCGGCCATGGCTGGGTTGGCAATCGGGCTGGCACTGACCCTGATCCACCTGATCAGTATTCCGGTCACCAATACTTCGGTGAATCCGGCTCGCAGCACTGGCCCTGCCATCATGGTGGGTGATTGGGCAATGGCTCAGCTTTGGCTGTTCTGGCTGGCACCGCTGCTCGGGGCATTGCTAGCCGGGCTGGTCTACCGTTGGCTCTCCCCTGACGAGTAAACCATCGGAAACAAAAAATGCGGCGTAGCGCCGCATTTTGTTTCTCTCGCAGAAACCCAGACACGGGCCTCAGCGGCTAGTCAAAATCCGCAACAGAACCTGCACCGGATGCTTCATTTTTATATGCTCCAACCGTTTGGCTTGGCTGCGGCAGGAATAGCCGGTTGCCAGGCAGCGATCGGGATCCAGCTGGGCAATATTCGGCTGCCAGCTCAGTGCATAAACCGCCTTCGAGGTCTCGAGCTTATCCTTCTCGTGGCCGTATGTCCCTGCCATCCCGCAACAGCCGACAGAAATCGGCATCAGGTTGGCACCAAAGTGGCGGAAGATAGTCCCCCACTCTTTTTCTGCATTCGGTAGCTTGGTCTTCTCGGTACAGTGGGCAAACAGATACCAGTCATCACCTGCGACTTGTGGTGCAGCCGGCTTCTCCTCCAGCAAAGGAAGGAGCCATTCATGTGCTGTCAGCACTTCGAACCCGCCCCGCTGGCCGGCCAAGATTTCGGTGTATTCATCCCGGTAGCAAAGCACCAGCGCCGGATCCACCCCCACCATGGGAATCCCCAATTCGGCAAGCTGGTTAAGAAAATCGGCGGTACTTTTAGCTGTTTTGGCAAACTGTCGCAAAAAGCCCTTCACATGCTGGGCCTTTCCGTTCGGCTTGAACGGCACCAGCATCGGCTTTTTACCCAGCCTCTCGGCGAGGAAGACCAAATCACGAACCACTTCGGCGTCGTAATAGCTGGTGAATGGGTCCTGGACAATAAGGACGTAATTCTGACGCTCGCGCGCCGACAGCGCCTGCAGCCACTGTAGGTCAAAGCGCGTCGCGTGGTGACCATCCAGGCTTTCAAACAAGGTAGGGACAGACAGGGCAGGCATATCCACATAGCCTATCGTCTTGGCGGTCAGGCTCTTCGACCACTTAGGGCGCATAATCGCATTGAAGGTCGCCGGCGCCTTGGCCATTAGCGGTAAGTAGCTCTCGACGTAAGCAACCAGGTAGTCTTTGGCCGGGCGCTGATAACGGCTGTAGTAGATGTTCATGAAGCGTGAGCGGAAGCTTGGAACATCGACTTTGATCGGGCACTGGCTGGCACACGCCTTACATGCCAAGCAGCCATTCATGGCCTCCATGACCTCATGGGAAAAATCATAGTCGTTACGCTTACCACCAAAGGTGTTCTTGAACCGGTCGATAATTTGCTTCACCGACGGGGAGCTATCCATCAGGCTTCTCTCTAGCTCTAGGGGATCAATCCCCTGCTCGGAAAGCTGGCGCAGCCACTCTCTGACCAGCCCGGCCCGCCCCTTGGGTGAATGACGGCGATCTGCCGTAATTTTCATCGACGGGCACATCGGCGAGCTGGTGTCGTAGTTGAAGCACAGGCCGTTACCGTTGCACTCCATCGCCTGTTTGAAACTATCGCGTACCTTAACCGGGATCTGACGGTCAAAGTAACCGCGCTTCACCCCATCGACTTTCACCAGCTCATCGTTACTGTCGAGCGGCGTACATATCTTGCCGGGGTTCATCCGGTTATCGGGATCAAACGCGGCTTTGATCCGCCGCAGCTCGGTGAAGAGCTCGTCGCCAAAGAAGGCAGGGCCGTACTCAGAGCGGTAACCTTTACCGTGCTCGCCCCACATCAAGCCGCCATATTTCGCAACCAGTTCCACCACCTGATCGGAAATCTGCTTCATCAGCCTCTCCTGCTGAGGGTCGCACATGTCTAGCGCCGGACGGACGTGCAATACCCCCGCATCGACATGCCCAAACATGCCGTAATCCAACTGGTGTTCATCCAGCAGCAGGCGGAACTCGGCAATGAAATCAGCCAAATTCTCCGGCGGAACACAGGTATCCTCGGCGAAAGGCACCGGCTTCTTGCTGCCTTTTGCCGCCCCTAGCAGCCCCACCGCTTTCTTGCGCATGTTGTAGATTTTGTTGATATCAGCAAGTTCATTGCACACCTGATAACCAATGATCCCATGCTGTTTCTTTGCGAGCATCTCGTCCAAACGCTGGCACAATGCGGTCACTTGTTGCTGGTTTTCCTCAGCATCGTTACTGGCATACTCGACAATGTTGATCCCCTGCATGTCATGATTAGGCACATCGGTGATCAACTCACTCACCGTATGCCAGATGATGTCCTGCTTGGCCAGATTAAGCACCCGGGAGTCCACCGTCTCCACCGACAGTGCCTTGGCTTCGACCATCATTGGGGCATTGCGCAGCGCGGAGTCGAAGCTGTCGTATTTGATATTGACCAGAGTACGGGATTTGGGAAGGGGAGTAAGGTTGAGCCTGGCCTCGGTGATAAAGGCCAGCGAGCCTTCCGAGCCGCACAGCAAACGAGCAATATCGAACTGGCCGAGCGCTTCATCAAACACGTTCTTGAGATCATAGCCCGTGAGGAAACGGTTAAGCGGAGGAAACTTGTCGACGATTTGCTCGCGTTTTTCACGGCACACCTGCTCGGAGACTTTCAGGGCCTGATTGGCCAGCACCTCTGTTGCAGACAACTCTTGAATGACATCACTAGGCAAAGGCTCGGTGTCCAATACTGAACCATCAACCAGAACCGCCTTAAGTCCCAGCACATGATCTGACGTCTTGCCGTACTTCAACGACCCCTGGCCTGAAGCATCGGTATTGATCATGCCCCCAATGGTTGCCCGGTTGCTGGTCGAGAGATCGGGCGAGAAAAAGAAACCATGTGGACGCAGGGCATCATTGAGCTGATCTTTCACCAAGCCGGTCTGGACCCTTGCCCAGCCTTCCTCAACGTTAATTTCCAGCACTTGATTCATATGCCGCGACAAATCGACCACGATGCCGGGTGTCAGCGACTGGCCATTGGTGCCTGTACCGCCCCCTCGAGCCGAAAACGTAATAGACCTAAATGGCTGGGTTTGCGCCAACTGACCAAGAACAACCAAGTCTTGGTTTTGCGCCGGGAAGATAACAGCCTGCGGCAGTTGCTGGTAAACGCTATTATCCGTCGCCACCGCAAGTCGGCTGGCATACGAACCTTCGATATCACCACAAAATCCCGATTTCTCGAGTTCTTGCAGGAACGACAGTACTACTTCGTCAGTACCGTTTTGATGTGTCAGTGCAGGTAACATTGCTCTCCTTGTCCAGTGTTACGCCGTATCCTACGGCGACTGGCCTCTCTGGCTTTATAATTGGGTCATCATCACACTTTACCCTACCGCGATCGGGAAAAAAAGTATCTGCTTCAATCCGCTAAAACCGAACCCTTAAACGGCTGAGCAGCCCCCTCACCCATGCGGAGCCATACACCAGCCAGGCACCCAGCATTAGGTAGCCCATCGCTTTTATCGCCAGCACCACCAGGCTTCCCGTTTGCATTGTCGCCAGCATGCTGGCCGTGCTGTAAAGAATTGACGCTCCCAGCAATACCATAACGCTCGCCACGACTTTGCGGCATCGCGACAACGCCGGGGTAAGCTGACTAACCTGCAGCGCAGGGGCAACCGCCAGCGAGCATCCCAATACAAATGCAAAGAGATAAGCTTGCTGCGGCACCAGTGAAAGACTGGCAACCATACCGATCAATACACTAGATCCAAGCCAAAACCAGTGGTTCGTCAATTGCAGCTGGAAATAAGGAAAGCCCCCAGTACGCCAAACGATGAACATGGCCACAAGGGCAAAACTGAGCATCAGGCTAAGGATCACGTCACTGATAAACTGGACGCCAAACCAAACCCTGGCAATACCCTGAGTCAAAACCAGGAGCATAATCACTGTGGCAAGCCCGGCCTTTTGCCAAGCAAGAGGAAGCTTGCCCTGCCACAGGAAGCCCCATACGCCCAGCAGCAGTGTCGACATCAAAATATGAACACTCGGAAAACCAAAACCGTAAGCATTCACCTGCTGCAACTCGGGAACAATAAAATATGGCCGTGGCATCATCAGTCCATGCTTGAACAAAGACGCACCAAACAAGGCGGCCACGAATAAAAAGACAACTTCAAGCAGAAGTGGCGTTCTCAGATACCCCGCCACAATAACCACCATAATGAAGGCAAAACATGGCTCACCCACCACACTGACGCCATGCATCATCCCCTCAAACAGCCACTGCAAAGAGGCTGGCCAGGTAGAGACATGGTGCTGGAACTGCTCAATCCAGCCGAGCTGAACTTTAAGCAAGGTACTGCCGGGGTAAGCAAAGCGCTCATAGATATTGATCTCACTTTCAGGCGTTTGAGCCAACCACAGGGGTAACAAGGCAGCATCTTCAACGTACCGATAGTCGCCAGCCTCAATCGCAGACGGGTCAATCAGGTATACACGCTCAACTTCCGTGGCATAGTGCTTGGCAAACCACGAGGCCACAATGGGATAGCCTCGGTGATCCTTGAACGAGGAAACCAAGATGGGAGATGTCGCTTTACAGGCAAAAATGGCAGCCCGCCCCCGGTACTGGATCAGATGTTCCACACCGACCTCGATACCAGTTTCTTCTAGTGCTTCCCTCGCCGCTGCTTGCTCGGGAGTATCCCCCTTATCGATATATCCGCCCGGCAGGGACAACTTGTTGGTGATCACTTCCGATAACAGGATCAAATTATCGCCATTGCGGATCACACAGACAGCACCGACAATGCCATCAGGCTGTCGGCTGACAAATGTTGAACTTTGGTCTGCAACAGTGCTAAAACTCAAGACAGACAGCAAAACAAGCGCAAAATACTGGATAATAAGATTTGATTTCACCGGTTGAGCCAATCGTTTCATTGTGAGGCAATGATTTGAATTCTAACAACAAGGCAATTACTAAGCCATTGAAGTTAAGTAATGATGCGCCCGAACTACCCGCTACCTATTACCGTGACAATTTCCACTGCCTGGTCAACACCGTGGTGGAGCAGTATGCTGACTTGCTCACTCCCCAAGAGCACCTCTGGTACCGCACCTATATTGCACTGAGTAAACCGGCGCAGTGTCTCTATATCAGGCTGCTAAGCCGCAAAGGACCATATTTCCGCAGTGACAAACTCCAATACCCAGAGATAGCGCCGCTGCCTGATGCTTTGGCCGAGCTCAACAGCACCGGGATGGCCACCTTGCAGCCAGACACTATTCCATATCGCGAGTTTTGCGCCCTGTATACCAAACCAGAGCTCATCAGCCGCTTTGATTTTCTCTCGAGTAACAAACAAGCCAAAAAACCCGATCTCGTCGAGCAGGTAATCAACCACCAGCCAGATCTCAGCCAACATAGCCGGCAGATACTGGAAGTACACCATACCCAGCACCTGGAGGTGTTTTTCTTACTGTTTTTTGGCAATACCCACCAGGATCTCAGCCAGTTCGTGTTGGCCGACATCGGTATTCAGCGGTTTGAAAACTACCCTATTGATTCCGCCTATCGCCTGTTCAACCGCCGCCAGGAAATTGAAGACTGGCTAATGCTGTCGGCAATGACTGAGCAATATTGGCAGCATAAGGAATCCAAGGAACTCAAGGCCATCGCTGATCTGCAATACGCTTTGCCCGACACTTATTCGTGGCCACCGATCGAAAAGAAAAGGCAACGGCTTATTAATCATATTGCCCGAGACATCGAAAGATTGGGCAACCACGCCCCCGAGCGCCTTGAACAAGCCCGGGTGCTATACCAGCAAAGTGAGCGCGCGCCATCGCGTGAGCGGCAGGTCAGAATCCTCGATAAGCAAGGCGATATGGCACAGGCATTGGCTATCGCCAAACAGATGCTGCATTCGCCCTTCAGTGAGGAAGAAGCCGATGTGGCCGAGGTATTAACCCATCGCTTGCTCAACAAGATCGGAGACAAACAACCACCGAGAAAGAAACCAAACTTTGACAACGAGCAACTGCAGCTAAACCAGCAGCAAAGCTGTGTTGAACTCGATGTCGCCGCCTACTACCAGCAACAAGGCTGGCAGCCTTATTACCTTGAAAACACCTTGCTCTGTGGCTTGTTCGGTTTAGCCATGTGGGACATTATCTTTTCCGCAGAGCACGGGGCCTTTCTCAACCCGTTTCAACGTTCGCCAAAAGATATGTTTACCCGCGACTTCTATCTCAGCCGCCAACAGAAAATCGATCGACGCTTGGCAGAACTGAATGCAAAACAATGGAATGACTGGCTAGAGGTATTTCGTGCCAAACAAGGGATCAGTAACGATTGGGTCCATTGGGGTGTCCTCACCGAGGAGATCATCACCCAGGCCGTCTCGGCCATCCCGCCAAAGGCTCTGACCGCCATTTTCAGACGGATTTTGTTCGATCCAAGAAACAACCGCAGCGGATTTCCCGATTTAATCTTGTTCAAACCGGGACGATATTGCTTTGCCGAAGTGAAAGGCCCTGGTGATACGCTGCAAAGTAACCAAATCCGCTGGCTTAAGATGTTCCAGCAACAGCAGATTACTGCCAAAGTCGTTTATGTACAGTGGATATAATGAGTCTGAATGTATCAGGTTGATAATGAGGGCCACATAACATATGTCATGGAGCGGCAACGAAATAATAATGGATAGCCGACCATTAATATGTAAGGAAGTATTAATCGACCACCCTTTGCACTGTCTTTATTTTAATCGAAGCAAAGCACTAAACCGCCTTAATATAACAATAAAAAAACAATCACAACAGGTAAGTCAAGACAAGTTTCAAGGAGTTACAGACGGATAAGTACCACCATTATTCATGGATAAAGAACAATGAACCACATACAATAAAAATAGCACACATAATAGCACAACGCTGCTAGTGGCGTTCACTTGCACCAACATAAAACCTTAAAAAACAAGTTCGTAAAAACAATAAGTCGTAAATAATTTTTAAGTAACAATAATTATAGAGTATTTACTTTATTTTAAATCACTGGTTCTAGGAATTAAATAACTGTACACACTTAACGTAAACGCCCTACTCGGGCATATTAAAAAAACCAACAATATTCAAACAAAATACAATTAACTGGTCTGATTTGCTGTATTTATCCTCCCTCCTAGAATCCCCCTCGATTTAATGCGTATGCATTGATCACTATAAATTACATAAATACAAAAGAATTCTCTATATGTTCAAGAAGCGTTTGTTATCCTGTGCTGTATTAACGGCACTCTCTGTTGCGTCTGCACAAAGTATGGCAGCAGGTTTCCAGCTCAATAGCCAATCTGCAACCGGCCTTGGCCGCGCCTTTGCTGGTGATGCTGTTATTGCAGATAATGCCTCGGCCATGGCCCGCAACCCGGCCACTATGGCGATGTTCAAAGAAACCAGTATGTCACTGGGTTTCACCGTCATCGACACTGATGTGCGTATTAAAGACGGTACTTATAATCAGTTTAGGTCTCAAGGTATACATACGGGACAGAATGAAATTGATATTTCCGGTACCGACGGCATCGGCAGCACCGCGGTGGTGCCTAACTTCTATTTGGTGGTACCGGTCAATGACCAGTGGGCCTGGGGTATCTCGGCCTATTCCAACTTCGGCACCGGCACCGAGTTCAAAGATGACTTTGCCGCTTCCGTATTCGGCGGTACCACCGAGATCAAAAGCATGAATTTCGGTGCCAGCGTTTCCTACCGCCTCAACGAGCAGTGGAGCTTCGGTGCCGGTCTGGATCTTATCTACGGCATCGGCAAGCTGAAACGCGATATAGACTTTGAAAATTGCATCAATGAAGGCAATATTTTGAAGCCTGACTGGCAATGCAGCACAAACAAATTCAATGCCCTCGATGTCGATGCCTCCGGCTTTGCCGTCGGTGGTAATGTTGGTGTGGTTTACGAAGTTAACGACAACCACCGTTTTGGTCTTTCCTACCGCTACAGCCCGACTGTCACCGCCAAGGGTGATGTCAATACGGTGGCTGGCAACGCCGATAAAATGGACATGCCACTGCCGGACATGGCAGAGTTCTCGGGTTACCACCGTCTGCACGACAAGTTTGCCGCTCACTACAGTGTGCAGTGGGTGCAATGGAGCGCCTTTGACACCCTTTACATGGGCGGCATTGAAAAAGAGTACGCCTGGAAAGATGCTGGCCACATTTCCGTCGGTGGTACCTATTACCTGAACAACGACTGGACCCTGCGCGCCGGCTACATGTACGACGTCGCGGCGACGGATGACATCAAGTCAATTTCTATTCCGGATTCGGATCGCCAGTGGCTGTCAGCCGGTTTCACCTACCACATTGACACTCGTTCGAATGTCGATTTCGGCGCCACCTACCTGATCGGCAAGGACACCCAGGTTGATGAGTTCATGGGTATCGAAGTTGGAGATAGGCCAATTGGCACCAGCGTTTCAGCCACCACCCGCGCCGATGCGATTCTGGTCGGACTGCAATACAGCCGCACCTTCTGATAACAAAATTAGAAAACCGATACATAAAAAGCGGAAACCCATAGGGTTTCCGCTTTTTCCTTTTTATTACCAGGCTATCCGGTTGTTATTTTGGCATGTAGTCAAACAGAATACCTTGCTCTGAAATACCCTCACAGATACTGCTCCCCAGCCGCGCATCCTGTGGTGCATTCAAAGTGTTGCCCCAATCTAATTGCTCGACAAACTGACCGTCGGCATTAATCATCAGTACATTGTCCGTACTGTTACGCGGATAGCCCTCAAACAACTTATCCGTAAACCAAATGCGGGACATGGTGCTCATCAGTTGGCGATCTTGCTGGTTCGGGTAGATCGTCTCGCCGGCAATATTCACCGCCTTGTTAAAGACAAACGGCAACTCCGAGGCATGGCAGGCCTTGCCGGTACCGTTGCTATTGCTGCAACTCAATGCGGCCAAATTCCCCATCATGCCATGACCAAATGGCCAGATATTGATACTGGAGGTATAGTCGTAATGGTACAAGGTCGTTGCATGGTTCGTTGATTGCCTGTTGACCACCTCGCGGGCAGCACAGGTAAACAACAGATCATTGGCCAGTTTACGGATCTGGCCAATATTACCCAGTGCACCTTTCTCGCCTTCCTCACCCTTGCCCGCTAACGTCTTGTCATCAAACGCGGCATAGTCACTGAACTCAAGTGCTTTATTGGCTGTTTGGTTTTGCAGCCCAAGGAACAGGCGGGTAATGATCGGATACAGGTTTTGGCGTGTGACTACCTCATCCGGCATAGCCTCCAGCTCTTGTTGAATGGCCTTCATCTGCGCAGCTAACTCTTTATCTATTGCCCAGACTGCCCAATAGTACTTTTTGATTAGCGAAATCACCGCTTCTTTGGGTGCACTAATGTTTGTGGTGTCAGTCTGCGAGACACCTGGCATCACAACCGGTACTTGTTCACCGGTCTCTGGATCCTCTGTGGTGATGTTATACAAGAACATCCAATCAAGCATTGCGGTAAAGATATTGGCTTCGTCGCTGTTAAAGCCAACCACGGTAGGAACGTGAAATTCAGTATGGATTGGCTGACCGACAATGTGATAGCCGTCGATCTTACCACCACCGATAAGGCTCTTCTCCCTGCTTTCGATGTATGGCGCAAATGGCAAGAAGCCCGATGTCGCCGGGAAAGATGTCACAAGGCCGGTCACCAACTGCGTCGGCTGCTTGGCATAGGCTTGAACCTCCTTCAGTTCATCCAAGCTCAGTTCGGCCAACGATTGGCCAAATTGCTCCTGTGCTTGTTGTTCCAGTTGACTTTGCAGGCGCTGTGCCGAACCATAATCTTTATAGGCAATACCGTACGGGTTGCTTTGCATAATGGCGCGCTGGTAATACGGACCGGCAACATCCTGGTCCTGCTGCAAAATACCAATCGACATTGCACCGGCACTCTCGCCAAACACCGTGACATTGCTGTTGTCGCCACCAAAATGAGCGATATATTTATTGACCCACTCGAGTGCCCGCTTCTGATCACCGATACCATAGTTACCGCCGTGAGGATTCACCTCTGCGTCAACCCACTTGCTGCCTAGCAAGCCAACACGGTAGTTCAAGGACACCGCAATGAATGGCGCTTCACGCTCACCCAAGGCGGTATCTGAAATGCTTTGGGCTACAATGGTATCCGCCTGGTTCAATGCCGACGACCCGGCGCCACTTTCAAATGAGCCACCATGGATGAAGACATAGACTGGAAGCTCTTTTCCGGCCGGGATCCCAGCCGGACGCCAGATGTTCAAACTTAAACAATCTTCCGACTGGGCAATCGCTTCATTGCCCAACTGAGGACAGATATCGCCAAACGCTGTAGCATCTACCTGCTCTGTAGGCTCAACCAAATGACTGTGTTGGAATCGATTTGCTATTGCATAGCGAATGCCTTTATACGCCTCAACATCAACCGTTTCGGCTTGGTTATCAAGATTCGTAATCTTTATTTTTTCCAGTAAACCTTTTACCTGTGCATCCCCGACCTTGACGGTCACATTAGATGGCGCAAGATTATCTTTACCAGATGTTGATGAATCATTATTACAAGCAACCAAGGCCAACGCGATGCCTGTTGCAATTATTGAGCGGGAATAATTTTTCATAATTATAGTCTTTATATGCTTCTTGTTTTTTAATTAAAAGCCATAACCGTGCCAAAAGAAAATATCTTAAAGCACATAAATATGGCGTTTGCGGATGTTCATTATATTCGATAACCAATTAAATAGAATCTCAACCCTTACTGGTCTGACGTTTTAAAACGGGGATAAGAATGATAAAAAACAGTTAGATACAAAGACTAAGTAAATATATGGCCCAGCACTATTGGTGAGAAAAATATCACTTTTCAACTCTTGCACCCAATATAGACACATTACCATCAAACCCGTCAAATAATTAGATATATCAATCTTAATTGAAGTCATTAATCATCAAGCATCACATCAAAACCATTAGATTAAAACATAAAAAAAATGGCTTGATAAATATACTAAATATTATCTATTCGATATTTAACACCAGGAGAAAAAATAGCACACAAAATCACAAAGGAGATCTGGTCGGAGTTGTTTAAATAAATGCGCAATCTAGAATCCATTCCAAAATCCAGGCAATATAAATTTGCCAAATTAAATAATTAATAAGATATAGATATGTTCAAGAAGCGTCCGTTAATTAGTGCCGTGGTCTCGGCTATTGCGCTATCCTCTACCCCCTCGCTTGCTGCAGGGTTCCAATTAAATAGCCAATCTGCAACGGGACTTGGCCGCGCCTTTGCGGGTGATGCCGTTATTGCCGACAATGCGTCCGTCGCAGCCCGTAACCCTGCAGCCATGGCTTTGTTCAAAGAGGCAAACTTCTCCTTGGGCTTCAATGTCATTGCGACTGACGTTAAGGTGAAATCAGGGACTTACCACCAGCCAAAAGTGATTGCTAGTCCAAGCGGAGAAATCCTTGCCATAGAATCGAACAGCTACGATATTTCGGGTACCGATGACATTGGCGGTAGCTCGCTGGTGCCGAACCTGCATTTGGTCATGCCAATCAATGACCAATGGGCTTGGGGGTTGTCGGCCTACTCAAACTTCGGCACCACAACCGAATTCGAAGATGACTTTGCCGCTTCTATTTTTGGTGGTAAAACCAGTGTGAAAAGCATGAACTTAGGAGCCAGCCTGTCTTATCGCCTGAATGAGCATTTCAGTGTTGGGGCTGGCCTGGATATCATCTACGGCGTAGGTGAGCTATCTCGCGACTTTGATGCCGCAGTCTGTCCTGCGGTCATGGGCAGCCCGCTATTTTGTACCGAGCTGAAGCAGAATGTACTCGATGTTGATGCCTCAGGTACCGCGCTGGGCTGGAATGCCGGCTTGGTGTATGAAGTTAACGAAAACCATCGCTTCGGGCTCAGCTACCGCTACAGCCCGACAGTCGAGGCAAAAGGCGATGTCATGGGCGGACTGCAAACCGCAAGCTCGATGGATCTGCCTTTGCCTGATATTGCAGAATTTTCAGGTTATCACCGCCTAACCGAAAAATTTGCCGCCCACTATAGTTTGCAATGGGTTGAATGGAGTGCCTTTGATACCCTCTATATTGGCGGTATTGAAAAAGAATACAAATGGAAAGACGCGGGCCATATTTCAGTCGGTGGTACTTACTATCTGAATAATGACTGGACTCTGCGAGCCGGTTATATGTACGACGTCGCCGCCACAGATGATTTGAAATCCATTTCTATACCCGACTCTGACCGCCAATGGTTCTCTGCTGGTTTTAGTTACCATCTGAGCCAAAAAGAAAGCATCGACTTTGGTTTCACATACCTTGTTGGTCAAGACGTTACCTTTGACGAAAAACTCTCCCCAGAACTGGAAGCACCATCTATCACCGGCGCCACAACACGTGCTGATGCCATCTTGGTCGGCTTGCAATATAGCCGTTCATTTTAATAACGAGTTAGCCCCAAGCGGAAATCCTATCGGGTTTCCGCTTTATTTCTTTGTATTGTCAATATTCTGTTTCTTTTCATAAATTAGCATGGTGAACCCCGGGTCTTGGGTCTAAGATTTATTGTATCAATTTCTTGATTGCAGCATATTTTCCAGGTTTTGCTGCCATGCTCATCGTCGCATCACGATATTGGTCAATGCCATGAAAAAGACAAGAACCGTACAAAAAATCCGTTTTGGCAAAAAGCGTGGCCTACAAACAACCTTTATCAACCCGTCAGAGCTTGAGCAACTCAATCCCTTTGTGCAGTGGGATCACTACACGGCCAAAGCCTTGATCCATGCTAAGCGACTCGATTATCAGGGCCACTCTGGGGTCGATGCGGTCAGTTACCCCGTTATTGGTCAACTGAGCCACCATGACTCTACCGGCAGCCATGTCACCCTCGCCAGTGGAGACGTGCATATCATGACCTCGGGCGAGGGCGTCATTCATAAAGAGATCATGACACCGCAAAATGGCCAAATAGAATCATTCAGCCTTGGTACGGTATTGCCGGCAGGAAAAATCGAGATGGCACCTGCGAGCTGTCTTTACTTACACGCCCAACAACTCCCTCTCATCGAAGAGCACGACTCAACAACCAAAGTCATTATTGGCAGCTATAAAGACGTCTCCAGCCCTGCGGCCTACAGTATCCCCATGACCTTTCTCGATATCATGATCACCCCTTACGGCTGCTGGTATTTCGAGACCGATCCGGAGCAACTTGCCGGTTTCGTCTATTTGCGCTCTGGCAGTGTCTATATTAGCGGTAACCAACTTCATCGCCACCAAATGGCAACGCTGAACCCGTCCCCGCTACCGATAGAAATCCGCACCAGTCGTCTCGGAGCCAGAATATTTATCGCCACCGGCAAGCCTCAGCTGCAACCCCTGCTGTCGAGCCACCATTCCGTCCACTCGTCGCCACAAAACATGTCAAAAGCAATACGGCACCTCGATCATTTGCTCACAGCCAGAAAGTGATCTTGCGGTCTGCGCCAGCCTTGTGGCTGACACAAAAAAACACCGCCAGTGCAAGGCAATGGCGGTGTTTTCATGAACATTTCAATGCTTGGTTAGCGGTTGGCCAAACGAAACGTGCCTTTAGAGCTGAACCAAACAGCCTGTGATTTTTTACGTCCAAGCAGCATTGGGCCATCATCGAAAAATAGAAAGTTCTTCCAGTTGCGCTTAAAGACATCCCACTTTGTTTCAATCACATTGTATTTTTCGTAGCAGAAGTAAACGGTGGTGTTATCTTCCCAGTCCAGAAATGCCAGCATCTCTTCAGGCAATTCGGGTTCATCGCTATCCCAAGCGGCTTGCCAATCAATGGCTTGTGACCAAATCTTGTCGTTGTGGGCCCAATCCCCTTTCTCGAAATGATCCGCATCCGGGCTTTGGCGGCTGACATGCTCTCCCCAGATTTGGGCTGAGCGCGCTTGGGTAAACGGCTTGATTAGCGCCAAGTCTGATTCGGTAACAGGCATTGATGCGTGGGTAAAAATCCACTTGCGGGAATAGTTATCTAACTCTACGTAGTTCATGGGACGACCTAACAATTCAAGACCGGAGAAATGTACCTGAGTCGCCTCCGTTGTGCCAGCAAATATCCGAATTTAATTACACCACTAACAACAATCGAGCGGCACTAAGCCGCTCGCCGATCCACTAATGCAACAGCATTTTCAGACTATTTTTTCTGGTCCCACAAATTACTCACCCAGCCGCCGATTGCATCATCATAATGACAACCCGTGTAGTGCTTATCTACTGGTGTTGATTCCTGTTTGTTAGACTCAATCAACCTCGAAATGTGGCAAGCCATAGGATCGCCACCGGTCGTCAAACGGCGGCGGGTCGCTACTTCTTTGATGATTTGCAAGCGGTAAGCCGAGTTCATTTTCTTCATCGTTCCACACCTCTATTGATTGAGCCCAAATAAAAATAGGAGGCGTTAAGAAAATCGTCAAATAGCAGACCTAATATTGTCACATATGTCCGCTATGAGTCGATTTCACCCACTTTATAATTCAAAGAGTTACTCTCGGCATTCAAGCCACGACATTTGCTCGTTCCAATTGCAAAATATAATTTACTGAAATATAAAACATATCTCTGCCGCAAAAATTATTTCGCGCTTACAGATAAGTTTCCCCATCACCTGCAATCAGTGTCTGTTCGATTGAATCGACACTCGCCCACCGATTAAAGTTCACGGCACGGCTAGAAATAGCGGGAAGTACGGCGCCGGTGGCCAGTGCCAAGACGGTTTCCCCGAGTACAAAAGTATGCTCCAGGCTCTAACGAACCCTAAGCCAAGTATACTGCTGAAGTTTTTGGCCCCTTGGCTAGCCGTGGCTCTATAGAAGAATTAAAATCAAAAGCAAATACCAAAAGCAGCTTAGTCTATGTATAACCTAGCCACTAACCTTGAACGCAACGCCGACTTCCGCCCACACGACACGGCGCTGATTTTCAATGACGAGAAGATCAACTTTTCAGCCCTGAACAAAATGGTCAACGCCATTGCCAACCGCCTTTGTGAGCTTGGTATCAAGCCCGACGACAAAGTCGCCCTTTCTTGCCCTAACATACCAGCCTTTGTCATTGGCTACTACGCGATACAAAAGGTCGGGGCGGTTACCGTACCGCTGAATATCCTGCTCAAAGGCCCGGAGGTGGCCTACCACCTCAATGACTCCGACGCAGTGGCCATCATCAGCTTTCAGGGCAACAGCGCCCTGCCTAGTGGTGAATACTGCTTCGATGGCTTTAGCCAAACCCCAAGTTGCCAGCACTTTATCTCTATCGAGTCCGGCAGCGGTGAACCTTTGCCCGAAGGTGCCCACAGTTTCAACCAGTGGCTAGCATCAGGCGACACCCACTTCGAGGCCGTATACCGCCGTGCCGAAGATACCTGCGTGATCCTGTATACATCGGGAACCACAGGGCGAGCCAAGGGGGCGGAACTGAGCCAAAGCAACATGCTGTGCAACGCTCAGGCCTGCCAAGCGCTGACCAACCAGAAGGGAACGGATGTCAGCATCGCAATCCTGCCGCTGTTTCATACCTTCGGCCAATCGCTGATCATGAACACCTCCATCCTGGCAGGCAGTGCTCTGGTCTTGATCCCACGCTTTGTTCCCAAGCACGTCCTCCAGCAGATGCATACCCACAAAGTCACCCATATGGCAGGGGTACCGACCATGTTTATGGGCTTGCTCGCGTTTGCCGAGAAGCATGGCCGCACAGAAGATATCGATGAGATTGCGGCCAACTTGAAGGTGGCTATCTCCGGTGGGGCCTCGATGCCGGTAGAAATCCTCAAGCAATTCGAAGAAAAACTCAAAGTACCCGTTATTGAAGGCTATGGCTTGTCGGAGTCTTCTCCTGTTGCTGCCTTCAACCACCTGGAATACGAGCGCAAACCGGGTAGCATTGGACAGCCTCTGCCTGGCGTGGCAATGAAAGTTGTTGGTGACAATGGTCAGGAGCTGCCTCGCGGAGAAGCCGGCGAACTGCTTATTCGTGGCCACAATGTGATGAAAGGCTACTACAAGAAGCCGGAAGAAACGGCTAAGACAGTGGTCAATGGATGGCTGCATACCGGCGATATCGTTCGCATGGATGATGATGGCTATGTGTACGTCGTCGACCGACTCAAAGAAGTGATCATTCGGGGCGGATTCAATATTTATCCTCGTGATATCGAGGAAACCTTCATGACCCACCCTGATGTTCATATGATTGCGGTCATTGGCGTTCCCCACAAGACCTACGGCGAAGAAGCCAAGGCCGTGGTTATCCTGAAGGAAAATGCTTCATCAACAGCAAGAGAGCTGGTGGCATGGGGCAAAGAACGCCTGGCCGATTATAAATACCCTCGCCTCATCGAGATTGTCGAGGAGCTGCCGATGACAGCCACCGGCAAAATCCTCAAGCGCTTACTGAAATAAGCCATTCGGTATGCCCTGTTCGGCCTGCTGTGGGAGCAGGTCGATTTGGCATATTGGTGCGTGCCCTGCTAATTTAATTACATCAGCCAATATATTGAACGTAGCTAAGGTGTATGTGTGCGGGTCAACGTTTTATTGCCTATTCTGGCCTACCTAAGCAGTGTCGCCTCTGCCCAGACGTACGCCGATCCTCCCCCAGCCTTTCATCAGTGCACCAAAACACTGACATACCAGCTTTTTTTCAACAACCTGAAAATCGGCCAAATGACGCGGGTGTTAAGATGGCAGGACAAACAGGCGCAAATCAACGCCTATAGCAATATCGAGGTATTGGCGACCAAAACCCGTTTCAACCAGCAAAGTCAAGTCTACTGGTCAGAACAACAGCAAAGTTTTCTCTCCAAGGGATTTCGCCGTGAAGTCAACGGCTTGCTAGGCGGTAAATCCGATGTCTCCTTCAGCAAAGACGGCACATCGTCCAAGGTCAATGTTGATGGAAAAGTCTCTTCCTTTTCTAGCGACTCTCTACCATTACTCGATGTTGATGCGATTGGCAGCCAAATGAGGCTCGGTCTTATTGAAGGAAAAGCCCGATTTGAATACAAGCTGCAGGACACCGATGACGTCAACCGTTACCATTTTCAAGTCATGGGCAAAGAGAGGCTCAACTCCAACTTCGGCAGTATCAATACGATTCGAGTCGAACAAATAAAGAAAAGTGACAGAAAGTTGGTAATGTGGTTTTCACCGGACGTCGACTACCAACTGGTCCGAGCCACCTACAAGCGCAAGATCCTTGATCTGAAAGCGGTTTTACTCAGCAATAAGAAAGTGTGCCCCCCAACAAGCCAGTTTTCCCACTCCACTCCCCCAAACCGCCCTTAGCGGTTGCGCGCACATTCAAACTATTTCATTACCACCTTGCCACCAATCATTTTCAGTGCTGGCGCACCTCGAATCAAGGTATCCCGGGCAAAGGCTTGATCGCAGTGGGGACATATCCCCTCCTGCAGGGTGAAGTCTTTCACAATCCGCTCCTTGAAGCACTTCACCAGTGCCCCCTTGCCTCCTTTGCGGTATTTATACAGCTGGGTTTTACATCCTGCACAATAGATATCAACGGTTTTGGTTGGGCCTTTTTTATTGGGTTTTGCCATGACTATATTTTGTTCTTACCTGTGCCAGTAGTTGATCGATATGCGCGAGATGATCATCATCAACACCGGCGTGATTACCGTATTTCGGCTGATGGCGATCATTTTCCAGGGGATGATGCCAGCCCAAAGTTGTCTCGACAAATGTTTTGGCAAAAGAGCTGGAAATGGACAGGCAACCCGCCAAAACCGTGTCGACATAGGTTTGCATAATCGGCTGGATATGGCACGGCGGCTCGTGATTATCCTTGGTATATACCCACACCGGTATATCTAGCGCTATCGGCTGATGGGTCTCCAGCTGGGTGGGATCGAGCTCGATACGGCGGTAGCCCCTTTCCCGGTGGTCGAACTGCCGCAGCGCGTTTTCGTCAACTCTCACCAAGACCCCGTTGCAAACCCCGTCACCGAGCGCCGCGACAAGCGGCGAAATATGGTAAGCACTGTCAACCTTCCCCCAGTGGCGCTGCAAGCCATGGACGGTAGCAGGCTGGGCTTCTTTTGCCTGTCCGGTTAATAAACGAGATGCGTGGTTAATCAAACTGCCATAACCAAAAATATACATAGAACGACACTTACCTCTCTGATACTCGCTTATAGCGATAAGCCGAAAAAGCGTGAAAATTGCTGCCATTGCTCTACTGCCTCTGGCAATTTAGCACGTTTAAAGGTCACTGCGGTGCCCGGCCTTGCCTGCGCTAAGCGGGGCAAATCGACCCGCGCGACACAGCCCAGCTTGGGATACCCGCCGAGGGTCTGCCGATCATTGAGTAGCACGATGGGCTGACCGTTGGGAGGAATTTGAATCGCCCCCAATGCAATGCCTTCAGAGACGATGCCATCAACGGTAGCGTGGATCGGCTCTCCCGACAATCGACACCCCATACGATCGGTTTCCTGACTAACAGTATAGCGACTGGCATAAAAGCGCTGTTTTTCCTCCGCCGAAAAACTCGCCTGCTGATAGGACTCGATAACCCGCAACTCGATAGGTTTACTGTAATCGGGTACAAAGCGGCCGGAGGTTTGCCTGCCCGCCGCCAGCTCCCCCTGATGTTGAAGACAACCCGTGGGTATCGGCTTGGCGGATAACCGATCGCCTTTCTCCAGCCCCATTCCTTGGTGAAAGCCACCCAAATGGTTACGCGGTACCGCAGAGGCACTATCCAGTATCAAGGGTGACTCCAGCCCGCCTTGAACCGCCAAGTAGGCTCTCAGCCCAGTTCGGGCAAAGCCAAATACCAGGCGCTGCCCTTTTTTCACCAACAAGCTTTGCCACATTGGAACAAGCTTTCCATCCAAGGAAGGCTGCATATCAGCACCGGTCATGGCAATACGGCAATCCTGTAAAATGAGGAACTCAGCCTGACCTAAGGTTATTTCCAGCATCGCGCTGTTGGGGTCATTGGCCAGAAGATAATTGGCCCAGCAACAGGCATGCAAGTCAACCGCACCGCCCTGGCTTAGCCCCTGTGCCCCTGCACCATATCGCCCGATATCTTGGATCAGGGTCAACATCCCCGGGCGGATCACTTCCATTGCGGCCATAGCTGTCCTCCTTGCGCTAAAAATGCATCCTTGGTCATGGGGATAAATTGCACCTGATCACCAACCTGGAAAGGAGTCATGGGAATTTGGTCAGGCCGGAACAAGGTCAGCGGGCAGTTTCCGATAATTTGCCAGCCTCCGGGAGACTCATTGGGATACACCGCGGTTTGCTGATCAGCAATACCGACACTACCGGCAGGGATCTTCCTCCTCGGCTCGCTATGGCGAGGCGTGGCGATGGCCTCGTCAACCGAAGCAAGAAAAGCAAAGCCCGGCGCGAAGCCGATAGCACACACAGTATAAAGCGGCTGACTGTGACGCTGGATAATCTCATCGACACTCAATCCTTTGGTTTTCGCAAGCGCGGCTAAATCGGGCCCCACCTCTTCGCCGTAGTACACCGGAAGAGTAATGATCTTGGCCTGATAACCACCAGCCTCACTCTGAGCATCACCTTGCTGAAGGTCTTTCTCCAATTGCCCCATATAAAATTGGAGCACACCGACGAGTTGCTTAAAGCTCAATACACTAGGGCGAAACTGGATCAGAACCGAAGTGTACGACGGGATCACCTCGACCAGGGCAGGATGTGACAGAGACTGCAAGTAGGCAACAAACTGGCTGATCTTAGGCGTGAGCGACAGATCAATGTGATCACCGAAATACACTATCGCATTGCATTCAGATACGGGCTCAATCTTGAACATGGGCCAGGTCCTCGGCCAATTGACGGACAATGGCCACCGACTCATCATTGTCGCCATGAACGCAAACAGTATCGACATCCAGCTCTAGCGTATTGCCATCAATGGTGGTGATTTTGCCCACGGCAAGCTCGGCGACTTGCTGGCGGATGCGTAGGCTATCATGGTAAACCGCCCCCGCTTGCGCTCGCGGCACCAGCAGACCATCACTATCGTAAGCCCTGTCAGCAAAGCCTTCGAACAGTAACTCGACATTTTGTTGTGCCGCTAATCCTATATATTGTTGGTTATCACGCCGAGCTAAGATCATCAGCTTCAACGGCGCAGAACGGTATTGGTTTAAATCAGCAACGGCGCTGAGAATCGCTTCGAAAATCCAAGATTGTGACATCATGTCGTTGTAGAGGGCACCGTGAGGTTTAACATAGCTAACTTCACCACCGTACAACTTGCACAGTGCATCGAGCGCACCAATTTGATAGGCCACCAGTCGGGTAATGGCTTCAGCACTATGGGGGATAGAACGACGCCCGAAGCCACTTTTGTCGTCGTAACCCGGGTGGGCTCCAATCTCGACATTATCTTCCACCGCCAGCTGTATGGTCTTGGCCATATGGTCCGGGTCTGAGGCGTGAAATCCACAGGCAATGTTGGCCATGTCGATATACGGCATGACGTCGGCATCCTTCCCCATCGTCCAACGGCCAAAGCTCTCGCCCATATCACAATTGAGTTTCATATCTGCTCCCTGCTTACACCAAAGTTAGTTTGTGAGTTATCAAACTAAGTGGTTGATATTAAATCTACTCGAATAAGTATAACAAGCGGTTCTGGGAGCGGACAGTATGAGGATAGGTTGGGAAGGCCAGATACGAAAAAGCCCCAGCATTTCTGCTAGGGCTTTTTCTATGTCTGGAGCGACACACGAGGTTCGAACTCGTGACCTCAACCTTGGCAAGGTTGCGCTCTACCAACTGAGCTAGTGTCGCAAATGGAGGCGCGTCCCGGAGTCGAACCGAGGTCCACGGATTTGCAATCCGCTGCATAGCCACTCTGCCAACGCGCCTTCAATACCTGCGAGGTGTTCCCCGCTGCGGTATGGGTTGCATTCTACGGATTGAGCTAATTGAGTCAACAAGAAATTTAGTGAAACATCACCAACTGGTCGTTTTGCCATCAAGACATGTTAGGTCGTGTATATTTTCATCGAATCATCAAGCTGATCTTGCGTAGATCAGTACTAAAAGCCCATCAGCCCTCGTATTTAAAACAACACGGTCATCCTAGACTACTTGTTTATCTCAGGGGGATCTTGGAAAATAGTGAACTTTGTCACACTTAGTATATCGATAGACCATGCCAACCCTTTCCCGATTCGGCTTACTCGCCATCGCTGCCAGCCTATTAACCGCCTGCAGCCCCAAGCAACATCAGCCGATAACCACAGGGATCAGCTTTATCACCCAGGCACCTGATTATCTTCTCGAAGATTCAAGTAGCACTAACTCGAAAAGATACGCCCGCAAAAATACAGTTAACTGGCTTAGCCACCAGTACCGTGTGGCAAAAAGAAAAGCCGCAGACAACAACGCGGCTTACATCGCGTTCTACTCTGATCAACTGCGCGACAGACCTGTCCTTACCCCGGCTTTTTCGTACGTGACGGCGATGGTATCCGGTGACAGACTTGGCCCAAATAGCGAAACCGGGGTAGTTGCCGAGCACGCTATTCTCGCCAGCAATATCGACTTTGGCATGACGCAATCAAGCGCTGACGTGTTTGCCTATAACCCAAACAAAGCCCGAGCCGACGTGTTTGAACAGCAGGAAGCAAATGAATCCATCGCGTACTTGTCACTCATCAAACAGACGCATTCCGAGCAAGACGCCCCCCCAGCCGGCGATTTGGCAGTACTCGCCCACTCAGTTGACAGGCTGGCGACCCAAGGCAGGAACAAAATCGTATTGCTCAGCCAATATGACGCCCAGTACAACACGCTGATTACCGAACAAATAAAGGGGTTGGATGTGCTTATCAGTGCTGGAGAGATTAGCCATGTCGCTATTGAGCATAATACTTGCCTCGCGACATTCGCGCATACCGGGGCGAACTGGCAAACCTTGTACATCGCCTTCGACGCCGATGGGAATATTCTGCAGTGCTCGTTTTAGCGCTGCCCACAGCGATAGCCTGATGCGCCCTAAACCAACCAGCACACAGTGTGCCACTATACTGAGTTAAGCGAAGCGATAAAGCGTAATTAGACATTTCCGCGTTACAACGAGATTAAGTTTTTTTCATTCAGATAACTTTTTCTATCCCCCCGTGAACAAAATGGGTTAAGAAAACTAAGTTTCAAATCGAGCGTTACAATCTTTGGAATTCATGAGTCGATACTGCTTGGGTGAGCAATTCATAGATTTTCTAAATGCTCTTGCAAAATGAGAGGTATCCGAATAGCCCAAATTTATCGCTATTTGGTGAACTGTCCAATTCGTATCTAGCAATACCTCACATGCATACTCAATGAGAATACCATCGTTAACTTGTCGAAAAGTTGTTCCGCATAGTTTTAGATGACGTTGTAAGGTTCTTACTTTTAGTCCAGTCAAATCAGCTGCAAAATCAATCGACAACTTACCCGAGGCTCTGGAGGATCCCCACAAAATTCACGCATGATAATTGCTCCTTGCCATCATAATTAACTCTTGTTGTGCCCAGCGTAATGTTGAATTTGTAATGTGATATTCCAGCCGTCGAAAGACTTCTTTTCCTA
>NZ_PYME01000014.1:0-156760 GCF_003025515.1 Photobacterium gaetbulicola
GGGCATGTACTCATTGAGAGATGGGTATGAGTCACTGAAAATATATTCGGAACCGCCGTATGCGACCCACGCTTGTACGGTGGTGTGAGAGGACGGAGGCCGTGAGGCCTCCTCCTACTCGATTTGTCAGAACAACTTAAGTACGGCTAGTTGAGTAGAAAAGGAAAAAATTGAAATATTTTTGCTAGAAAGTACACGGTTTATGCTGTTCGACTCAGAAGAAAAATCAACCTCAACCGTGCAAGTGCCGAACTCTGATTGCAAACTGTCAAGGGTCGTGTCAAAAAGGGTGCTGATCTTCTTGTTGTAATCGCCAGTTAATACCCCTTCACCATTGCGAGAATGGATATTCCGTACTACTGCTGTCATATCGTCAATATTGTATTGGCAAGTTAGGCTTTCTAGGAGGTACTCGTAGGTATGGTCGGCGTTCTTATGGAGTGAGATGGAAATATCATCACCGTTAACAGTCCCAGATACACCAAAAGCTTGAGGTAGGGAGTCTAAGCTGCCTTGGGCGACAATCGTACCATTTCGAGTGTATTGGAATTCATAACTGCTGGCATTGATGGGCAGTGTGAAATGATATTGGGTACCCATATCTATAGAGAAATATTCACTGAGCGTGACAGCTTGGCCATCAGCAAATATCGCAATACTATCGCTTTGATCAACACGCAGCCCTGTCTGATGATCGGCGTAATTGTAAATCTTGGTGGTTGCACTAACCGAGTTGTCGCGGCTGTCAACAATGATGTTGGTATTGAAATTCAACTTGCTCGTGTTATGACCGCTACTTGAAGATATATCTTGCGACGTTGCCGGGAGGGTGACGATACTGCCAGTATTTTCTGAGCTGTTATTATTGTTTGAGCCTTTGCTTTCTCCACTTCCGCCACCGCCACAAGCTGTAATGAGTAATGCCGTTAAGGTAATGGCGATACTTTTTGATAAATAATTCATCTTAATTCCTTTTTCGATGTTTTTTGAATTATCAATTTTAACAGCTGGTTGGTGGCAGTTAGCTGCATGTGTCGTATCATGTGTCAGATTTTATGAAGTGCTTCTAAAATGCACGGACTGGGATAATTTATGGTGACTGCCAGCGCATATTATTATTTGTCCGGTTGGTCAGTTTGGGGTGGATTTGCCCGATTTTGCAAGGGCGGAAACGCAGCAGACGGTCATTGTGTAGAAGGAAAAGAAAAGGGGAACGTTGTATCTTCCCCTCTATGTTCTGTCCTGCTATAGGTGAGAGTTATTCAGCCGGTGATGGAGCTCGATACGCCTTGGTTCCCCATAGTGGCACGGTAGAAAGACTGTGCTTGAAGCTGCCCTCTGTTTCTTTGGTGGTATATGACACATACAGAAGGGTCTGATTTTCGGCATCATAAATACGCCTTACTTTCATGGTCTTGAAGAAAATGCTTTTGGATTTTTTGAAGACCACTTCACCCGATTTGGACTTGTCTATTTGTGCGATCATCTCTGGGGTAATGTCACCCGTCTGGCGACAAGAAATAGAGCTGTCACTTGGATCGGCAAGGCTCAAATTGGCCTCAATCGATGCGATATGGCAGGTAACACCTGTTACCACGTCATCTTTTAGGTGCCCGATTTTGATATCCTTCATGGTGAACATACCTAGGCTGACGTCACCGACTTCATCATCAGAGCAACCGCTCAGCGCCGTGGTTACGGCAAGCAGCCCCGCAAGCAGTAGTTTTGATTTCATTGTTTTTTCTCCAACATTTTTCCACCATGATAGCAGCAACTTGGCGCTCATTTCTAATCCCTATCTTGCTGCCAACGCCTACCTATGCTTCTTCGTTTTCCTTGATATGGCTCAACTGCCATAATTTTTCTGCTTTAGTGCCGATGAGCCAGAAACTCAGTGCCAAAAGCGCGAAAAATACGGTTTTGTGCATCGCATCCCAGAAGTATTCAAAGTAGCGCGTATAGAGATTAATCAGCAAGAAGATGATCCCAAAGCTGCGGGTCAGCTTGTCGGCATGCTTGATGCCGTGATAGAGCAAGCCCAGGCATACTAGGCCGGATAGCAGGGCCCAAGGCAAGAACGAGACCTGAGAAACCTTCGACCACGTTGCAGCATTGGTATGGTTGCCGACCAGTGACACCAGCCAGAGTGCAAACATCAAATAGAACAGTCCGATGAATCGGGTAGGCTCTTGCAAATAGGCAAATTTATGGAGAGGTGTAGTTGAACTTCCCTGGTTTGCTGAAATGGTTGTCCCGGCCATTTTTTGACGTCCGAACCACCAGGCCGTAGCCAGTACCAGCAAGCCGATCACGACAAGGCGCCATGCCATATTAAGCCCCAAAAAGTAGGCAGAAGGCTCGGCAAAGTAGCTCGTTTGCTCTAAACCCCAAGCGGCGAAGCTGAGGAGGGCAAAAATCCAAACCAACATGCTGGAGAGGCGAAAACCAATCACGCCGTAGATAAGTGTCAGGGCCAATAAAAAGAAAGCAACATGGGTTTCGGTAAACCATGCGGTTTCCCGCAGGAACCCAACGGATACTGCAGTCCACAATACGCCAAAGAAATACATGGCTTCATTGCTGAAGTATTTTTCTGGATAGCGACGACGGCGTTTTACCCCAAAGGCGAACGATCCCGCAGCCAATACCGCACTGATGACCGACAGGACGCTGGCTGGCGTATCTATCAGGGTTGCCAGCAATGCCATCAGATAGTCGTCTGCCAACAGTACACCGATAGAGATAACAAAGCAGGTGATGGCGATCCAGAATGAGTAGACGGCTAGCAGTTTCCAGTCAAAGCCAACGACCTCATAGCTGTTGCGCAGTGACTTGGCGGTATCAGCATTGATCCGCTCGTCTTTCTCCCATTGGGTGATTGCCTCATTGAGGGTTTTGGCTTGTCGCTTGTTTATTTTCATAACTAGGCGTAACTCGGTCATCTAAAACGACGCGCAGCCAGAGAGGCTGCGCGAGGGGTAGCATTCAAGTGGGTTGGCACTTACTGGCCGTCTTCGTCAGCCACTTTTTCAGGTGTGAAAGTTAGAATATGCTGCTCTGAGGTCAGGGTAAGAGTATCGTTCTCCAAAGCAGCATTATTCCACTCTTGAAGCGATTGCGTCATGATGGCTTCGATTGTTGCCTGATCATCTTGAATGCAGGCCATTTTGGTCGATCCCATGCCGGTCAGGCGAATTCTATTTGCATCAGCCAGTTCAATTTGGCCAAAGAACCGATTGCATCCGCCGAAACCGGATACCTTGAGATCAGCATCGATGGCCATTCCCGGCACCGTGCGAGGTTCGGTAATGGTGATATCTTTACCGTCGACTTTTGTCAGTACCCAGCTTTGTTGAAGGTTCTGGGCCGAAAAACCCGTTTCTAACTTAGTGTCACAACCTGTGAGAAGAAAGAATAGGGGTGCCAAAATCAGTAGCCACTTGTTCATATACATTACCTCAAAGGTTTGCCTTGCTTGGGCTTACAATCAACCAAATTGTTGAAAAGTTGTTTTGAATAATAGTAGCACTGCCAACCAGTTACCTAGAACTATCAATAGTGGCCCCGGCCAAAAAAGTTGACTTCGCCTTGTTTGTAGTGGAAGCCACTGTCCTTGTCTACTTCAAACTGCTTCAGTGCTCGTTGTGCATCGCAATAGCTGCCGTGCAATGCAAATGCCTCGCGACTAGTATCAATTGCTCTCTCTGCTAGCCGCCGAACTTCGGGGGGGGCTTGGCTATCGCTGAACAGTATTTGCTGCTGGCTGAGTAAGGTTTCCATCTTTCTCATACAGATCCGTTCATTGTCGGGCAGCACGTTGCTTGCTGTTGCAACCAAAGGGATGAGAGCAGATATAAGACAAAACAATACTCTTACTACAGTCATTTCAGTATGCCAAATTTGGTTCGAATGAATTATAATACACTGTTCATTAAAAACAAGCTAACAATTAAGCTTATGTTTTTATTGTTCATTTTGTTGGTGAATGAATTGTGGTGATTTATTGGTGGTGTGGATGTTTAGCGAGGTGGTAGCTTCTCTAAACATTGACGACATAGGCAAGTGCCCGGCGGGAGCCCAGAGGTATCCCGCTTGGCTAGCTCGAAGCACCAGCAGGTGTCTTTGCCGGCACTGATCTCACAGTAAGCCGGTTTGCCGCATTGGCTGCAGGTGTGTGTGGACTGCTGTCCTTGGATCTCATCAATTTTTTGCTGTTGCTCAGAATCACTCATGGCGGGCCACGCGGCTAGTTCAGGCATCGTTCGGTGGCATCCGCTACAGATGCCGTCATTGTTTTTACATTTTGCTACGCAAGGGGTTTTCACGGCTGATATGACTTTAATGTTGGCTAGATGTGCACAACATAACATATACCCAAGTGACTTCAAGTTGCAAAAGGGACGATTGAACGGGGCTATATCACCCCGTTTGTCAATGGTTTCTTCTTTCGCAGGGCTGGATGCATCAATTTTAGCTAGAGGAAAAGTCGCGCTCTTAATCCTAACACGAGAGTGTTGTCCTCACTGGATGCCGCTGGCTTATTGATGTATTGGATATCTGGTGTAATTTGCAAATGCTTACCCACCTGCATGTTGTAATATAGCTCTGCGGTGAATTGTTCATCTCCGCCAAAAGCAACACCATTTGTTTCTGCCCAGTTCACGGCTAACCCAAGGGTGTTTTCAGGTTTACCAAGCCCAAAGTAGCCAACCCCCATGCTGATAGATTTATCATACATTGCAACATCACCATCGGAAAATCCGCCTCTGATAAATGGCATTATATTATCGGTTGCAAACCAGCTTGCGGAGAAGTTGACCCCTTTCCCGCCTTCACCGGTTGCATTGCTATGCCGTGTATCCTTTCCGAAATCCCAAACTGTGATATGAACATTATCGGTATAGATCCGGTCTTGTGAAACAGTCAACCCTATTTCGAGCGTTGAAAAGTATGCGCCGTCGTTGAATGCAGTATTGAAGCCATCAAAAATGTCTTCTGACTTGCCATTTGCATCGGCGATGGAGCCAACGATATAAACGTTATCCGTAACCATGTGGCCTGCTGATAATGCCAATACACCTTCGTCTGGAATCCCCATAGCCCCAGAACCGGTAGAGAATGCAAGGTTGTTAAAGCCGTCGACAGGGTTTGCCAAGGCATAAGCATCAACGAAATCAGTAACGTCTTGCCAGCCAAGCTTGACAGAGGTCCTACCGCCGTTAAACCTTTGCCTCCAATGCAGGTTAGAGACCAGAAACCCGACATCCGTATAGATAGATCCAATCGAGCCAACATAACCGATCCCTTCGGGGCCGCCAGTCACATCATCTGCAAAAGCAATATCAGCAACCGGCGTGTCAGTATAGCGGTGGCGATGGCCAACCTTAAAAATAAGTCCGCCATTTGTACTAAATGGATTCCATTCACCGTACAGCTGCACTACGCCAGATGCTCGATTCACATTATTGCCGCTTGCGCCATAAGGCGATATTACGCCAAGCGCAATGTACTCAAGGCCAAAGTTTGCAGAGCTTTCCTCCAGCCTGTTCTCAACTGCGCCAGGCCCACCAAAATCTCCGCCCAAAGACGGGGTGATGGCAAACAGCGACGATGATAACAGGCATATTTTTGTTAAATTGGTGTTCATTTGTGGTGCTCTTGTCATCTAATTAAAATTCGCAAGATTTTACAACTCTCTAAATTCTCGGAATTATCATTTCGTGACAGTTGGGCACTATAGTATTAATGCTCAAAGCTAACTCAGCGGTTATCCATGAGCATAGGTTCATTACCTCATGTCGATCGGTGACGCCAAATCGTCATCTCCGACAGGCTGTGCTGGAACTTGCGTTTGGTTTCTCGGATCACGAAGGGAATTTCCTTCACGGCGACAAGCTCGAAATGGGGAATGAGGGTTTCGGTTAGCCCGTCAAGGGTGGTGAAGTTCTCGCCGTTAACTTTGATGCCGCCGAGCCAATTGGCCTTGTCGGTATACTCTTCGAGCCAGGTGTATGGCGAGGCGATGACGAGATAGCCGCCAGGGTTTAGCCGCTGGTGGATGGTACTGAGAAACTGTTTGGGATTAGTCAGACGGTCAATGAGGTTCGACGCGTAGATTAAGTCGTACTGGCCGAACTGCGGCTTGAGGTTGCAGGCATCCCCTTGGACAAAATTGATTTTGTTGGCGATATCCTGGTAACCAAGCTCGGCCAGAGTCACACATTTGAACTCGACCAAATCACCTTCTGTTCTGATGGTGTAGCGCTTTTCCCCTTGCTCGGTGAGCGAGTAGGCTTGCTGAATAAAACGTGCTGAAAAATCAATGCCGTCGACATGGTCGAATGTTTTGGCAAGCTCGAAGGATGCTCGTCCGACCGAGCAACCAATGTCTAGTGCGCGATGGTGCTGGGTGAGTTGAATCTCCCGTAAGCAGGCTTGTACGCCATGAATGCAGAAGTTTGGTACTGCAAAGTACTCAGGACCATAGTGAAATTCCAAGTATTGTGAAATCAGTTCGTCGGTTTCATAGATATTCAAGCTGGCCATTGTCTCGGGAGCCTGGTGGGATTCGACATACCGGAATCCAGCATGCTGGTAGAAATGGCGACGGAATGCATACCTTGAGGCTTTGATAGATTCATTGCCGGTAGATATCCAGGAGCCGCCCTTGATCAGGTTATGCTTGCCATCAAATGTAGGGGTGGAAAAATCATCATACAGCGGGTGCACCTTGAACCCCTGGAAGCCATCAATGCTGGTTTCAGTCCATTGCCAGACGTTACCGATGATGTCACAAAACCCTTCGTGATCGAACCGGTCGACAGGGCAGGATGAGGCATAATAGCCAAGTTCGATATTACCCGGGGCCTCTTCCCAATGCGGGGAATCTGTTTCGATGTTCTGTCTCAGCAGATACCACTCAGCCTCTGTTAACAGCCGGATGGGGCGCTGGCTTTGCTCCGCTTTCCAGTTACAAAATGCCTTGGCTTCTAGTTGGTTGACCTCGACAGGCCAGTTTAGGGGCAAAGGTATTTCTTGCGTGAGGTTGCGCTGTAACCATTGACCATCTTTTTTACGCCAGAAGCGTGGCATGGTTGCTTGGGTAAAGGCAAGCCATGCCTTGCCTTCATCATTCCAATAGCGCGGGTGGCGGTAGCCATCGGCTTTTACAAAGGCGAGAAACTCTTGGTTGGATACCAGATATTTCGAGGCCTTAAAGTCAGATACCTGGTAGGTTTGGCTGCCGTATTCGTTATCCCAGCCGTAGGTGTTTTCCTCATCGGTTTTGCCAAGGGAGATATGGCCGCCGGCGACACTCAGTAAGCGATTGTCGGGGGCGGCATTGGTATCGGTACAAGCTGGCCAGAAAGGGGAAGGTGTGACATCGGCAAGGGGCAACTGGCGAATGATCACCGACGAGGTTTCAAGGTGGATGCGCTCGTGTTCGATTCCCATCAGGATGATCCAGGCTGGATCCTCTTCGCTGATCGGCAGCGATAACGGAAGCTCATCAATAACGCTATTGACGAGGCTTTTCACGTTATTGCGGTATTGTTTGACATCATCCACGCTAGGCCACTGATAATGGGTCTCGTCCAGATCGTCCCATGACATTTCGTCCACTCCAATGGCAAACATGGATTCAAAATGCGGATTGACTCTGCGCTCTATGAATTTTCCCAGCTTGAGCTTGTTGATGTAGAAGGTGGCCGTATGGCCAAAATAGAAGATCAACGGATGGCGGAGGGGCTCAGCTTTGACAAAATAAGCCTGGTCATTGTTAATCACACTGAAAAGAGATTCATAGAGGTCCCAGGTGTGATTAAAGGCCAGTTTTAGCTCTTGGCGCTTTTGTTCGATGTCATGGCCTGTAAGAGGAACGGTACGAGTCGCATACATTGGAACCTTATCCATTGAATCGCTTTCCTTTTTGTTTTTCTCGACAGCTTGAAATTAAAGGATAGACAATGAAATCCGCTGTCATCAAACAAAAATTTGGCAATAGAAAGAGTTGTCACAACAAGAAATACTGGTTTTATTTTTCTGGCATAAAAGTATCAATATGTTTGCCATAATTTCAGGTGCTAACTGTTTTATCGATGAAATGGAACAATGAATGGGACAGATTTCATTTAAAAAGTGGCGGGTGCCTACGTGGACGCTTGTCGCGGTGGGGCTATTGTTCAATATTGTCTCGGCGCTGTTGACCAATTTCTATATCGATGATTTAAACCGTCAGACAAATGAGATTGCCCAGCTCCAACAAAATAATGATAAGCTGATCCAGTTGACTTGGCAGCAGCTGGAAACCGTTGAGCGCAAGCGAGAGCACCTATTGGAGGTTCTGAATGCCGCCGAAATTGTGGGTGCCTCTGTCCCCGAAGAGATAGCGGCACACCTTGCACGTGATATGGCTTATTGGTTACCGGATGCCTCCATAGTCCCTGATATTAAAGGGGTACCCGCTCTGATGGCGGCGCTAGATGTCGTTCAGGATGAGCACAGAGAGAAAATCAATAATTTGTATCTGACTAATCAAGCATTGATTGGTGAGAACGCGAAGAAAACTGAGGCAGTCTCTCGACTGAGGAGTTTGGCGTTGTTCCTCCAGATGCTCGGTCTAGCACTGGTGTTGGCTCGGGATTTAAATTGGAGCAAGGACAGTTAATGCTGGCTTTGCTGTCCGAAGGTTTTTGTGCTGGTGGTCACAAAACGAAAAGCCCTCCTAAGAGGACTTTTGCACAACAGGTTGCCATCAGCTATTTGTTAGTAGAGTGGAATGCAAATCGGGATGACTGTTTACCACCCTCGGTAGTTGCTTTATATTTGATGGAGCGAGAGTTTTCCAGAGTCAATGGAATGAAAACCCGACCATTTTCATCGGTTTTATAGCTTTGGCGTTGTTGAGGTACGTTGGCAACCGATACGGTCGCGTTGGCTGCCGGCTGACCATTCTCAGTTACAGTGACCCATGCACCGTTGTGGGTATCTGCCACACGGATATCAGCAAAGGCTGAAGAAGACATTACAATCACAGCAGTTGCAGTTAGTACTTTCAAGCTAGACATAATCTTCACCTCGTTTTCTATGGCTTTGGCCATATTGTTGTTTGTGTACTTATTAGCATTTAAGTTCACGTTCAACCTATAAGACCCGCCTTTAAATCGTATCTTTCATCAGATTTATTGTTTTTTTTATCCACTTAAGATTCAGTGGTTTAACTATTAACCATGTTTTCCCATGAGCATTAAATGTGGCTTGTTGCAAAAGTAATTTTGTTTCTCTTATGCGAACAGGCCTATTAACCTCATTTTCAGTATAGCTAGTGGATTTCATAAAAAGGCACAAAATTTGTGGTGTTTTAAGCTATGGTTATGAGATTTAAAGAAAAAACAATTAAATATCGCCATTTTTCAATCCCGTTCTGGACAGAGTTTATTTCTATTACTGCCTGAGAAAAGAATAAGATCAGTCAAATATTTCAATTATAAAATAATCTCAAATTAGCTGAATTTTATAAAGAAGCTATTTGACTATATTTATCTCATAGACACGGTGAGGTACGCAGCCTGCGTGGCTGATAGTAATATTTACGGAGGTTTTCTATAAAATCATTGTATTTCATTGTTTTATGTGTTGTTTTAAAAGCTGGTATTCAGCACAAAAGGAGTATGCCTATGCCAATTACTATTAGGCATGTTGAGAAGGAAGATATCCCAGCCATTCGTGATTTATTCGCAGGGCGTAATGCTTACAGCGGTACATTGCAGTTGCCTCATCCGTCTATTGAGTTATGGGAGCGGCGCCTAGAGAACCTACCTTCAAATGTGTATAGCCTGCTTGCTGAAATGGATGGCAGGGTTGTCGGCCAGGCAGGGATGGTGGTTGAGCAAAACCCTCGACGGCGCCACGTTGCAAGCCTTGGTATGGCGGTACATGACGATCACCAGGGCAAAGGGGTGGGTAGTGCACTGCTATCGGAGTTGATTGATTTGGCTGAGAACTGGGTAGGGATCACCCGTATCGAGCTTACGGTATATACGGACAATGCCCGTGCAGTCTCGCTTTATGAGAAACTAGGGTTTGTTATCGAAGGGACTGCGAGGAACTACGCCTTGCGTAATGGCGAATACGTTGATGTTTACCATATGGCAAGGCTGCGGGTGTGACGCGTTACGGGAAAGCCAGTACTTAGCTAACAACAGGAAGTGCTTGGGGGGATTGAATTTCGTAGTACTCCATATTCTCGGTGATCATGTTTACCCTGACGGCGTCGTTTTTGGTCATGACATGCTTCATGCCGATTTTTTGCATGACTTTCCCAGGATTGGTTTCGCGGCTGAAGTGCTGGCCATAGATAGTATCCAGTTTTAACCGTTTGAAGCCAAATTCGACAATGCGTTCTGCTGCTTCGGTACAGAAGCCTTGTCCCCAGTAAGGAACCCCAATCCAATAGCCAAGCTGAGCTTTATCATTTTGAATGTTGTGAAGGCCGATACAGCCGATTAATTGTTGGGACGACTTCAGGGTAATGGCATAGATGGCGGACTGACCCTGATGCCAGCCTGCGAGATGCTTTCCTATCCATTGGCCGGCGACACCATCGGTGTACGGATGGGGAATGTTAAGCGTACCGTTGGCTACCTGCGCTTCGCCAGCGAGTGCCTGTACCCGCTTGGCGTCAGACAGCTGTAGTGGACGTAGGAGCAAGCGTTTCGTCGTTAGTAATGGTTGGTGTGGCATAGTAATCCTCTTTGGTGGCTACTGGTGCTATTAGTAAAGCCCTTATAGGCTCTGATGAATAGCGACTGGATCAAATTAGAGGATAAATATGAAACAATTAGAGCATTAGTGTGATAATTCAGTGATTTGGAAGGATAGTATTAAGGCTGCCAGTGTTCTTCACTGTAGGTAGCTAAATTGTCTAATGCTTTTTTTAATTGTTTTTCAAATAGGTACTTCATAATCCAACCCGTGCCTTTCACTTTTGGGGTGAACTTCACTCGGTAGTGGATCATGCTGTCATGAGCATTCAGGGAATTGAACTTGATCCAACCTCCATGCTCATCCACGGGGGCGCCTTGGATGATTTTGTAATGAAGGTGCTCATTTTCTTTGTAATCAATAACTTGCTCTTGAACGGTAAATAAGCCGGTTGATACTTCTCTGATTGCGCCGATGCCGTTGCTTTCTGGCTTGCCCTTTTTTATTAGGCTGTATTGACCATCAAAGAAGCGACCCAGTTTGTCGTGGTCAGTAAGTAGCTGAAATAGAACTTTCTTTGGTACTTTTGCGGTTTTTTCTAAGGTTATAGTGTGCATGCCCATGGTAACCTCTCCGCGTAGACTATTATGCCATTCTATTGGTTGTTGTGGTTTTGTCAATATCATGTTTTTGCGGTGTTAGTGGTGTGGTTTTGCTGCTGATTAGTGCATGAATTTCTTGATTTGGAAACCATACGTTTGGAGGGGATATATATTGACAGAGTTATATTTTAGCTAGTTAAATCAATATCCTATAATGGTTTATTTTGAACAATATGTAAGTATTGTCGAAAATAGATGATATCTATCACAAAAAAAATGCCAAAGAGTATTGCAAAAGCCTTGGTAGCCTCTTATATTGGAATCTGTTGATTGCTATACAGAGGTAGAAATTCCATACAGGGCTCCTTAAACCGTTAATTAAGGTCAAGTCAATCTCCTCTAGCTATATCACAGTTCTTTAATTCCTCGGTATTCCAATGTTGGCATAAGATGTGCTCCTACAAGTATGTGTATCTTACCCGTTGGATTGCGAAGAGGTTTGACGTTTTACTTTTACTGAATTGTCATAAGGATGTCACAGGCTGTAGTTTAAAGTAAAACGGTTAGGATGAGTAAGAACGGTATTATTAAAGAGAAATATCAACCTTACTCGTTTAGGAAAATGAGAGGTGTATTATGTCAAACAGAAACCGTCGACAGTGGTTCTACCATCAGTCACAAACAAGTAACTTGAAATCAAAATCTAAGTAATTCTATTGTTGCGCAATCGCGCTAATACTTTGATTTAAAATCAGTTAATACAAAGTAAAGCCAGAAGCACCCGTGATCCAGTGTTTCTGGCATATATTTATTTAACCCCCAATCATTATCCCCCCGATCAATTTACTTATTTACCTTTATACGCAAACGTTTTCCTTGTTGTTCTAATCAAGACATTATTTTCTGACGGTATCCCCAAAGACGTCTATTTTATTTTTGCAGGTAGCGTTGTAGTGATTAACACGCATCTGAATTTATCTTTGCTTATTGCTGGTGCAAATCCCTGTCTAAATAGATGACCTGATTTGATGCGTTTATGCACCATAGCGGTTCGTTCAGTACGTAATATTTCCAATCTATCGTAAAGCGTCGTGTTGGTACCTGGTTCTATGGTTATTTCTGTCATTAATGGTGCAGTTAATGGTGAATTTATCTATAAGTTAATACTTTGGAGGTAGGTGGCACACCTGTTGCAATAGTGAGACTGCACAATAAAACAAAAGCTTATCTCTAATGGTAGACAGGATGTCCAATATGAAAAAAGTCATAAATAGTGTTTCTATATCCTTGCTGGTTTCAGCGCTGATGGTATCGGGTAGTGCGATGGCGACACCGGATTCAGCCGGAGCGACATTGAAAAAGGTAAAAGAAGCCGGAGTGTTAAAGTGTGGGGTGAGTACAGGGTTACCGGGGTTTTCCAGTACCGATGCAAAGGGAAACTGGGAAGGAATAGATGTTGAGTACTGCCGAGCTGTCGCCGCTGCCGTATTGCAAGATGCCAGCAAGGTACAGTTTGTCCCCCTGACAGCCAAGGAGCGTTTCACCGCCCTACAGTCTGGCGAAATTGATATTCTCTCTCGCAATACCACATGGACCATGCAGCGTGACAGTGCGCTAGGTATTAATTTTGTTGGGGTCAACTACTATGACGGCCAAGGGTTTATGGTGAGCAAGGAGTTGGGAATCGCCTCGGCCAAAGAGCTAGATGGCGCTTCTGTGTGTATCCAGTCGGGTACGACAACTGAGCTGAACTTGGCTGATTACTTCCGGATGCATGGAATGTCGTTCAAACCGGTTGTTTTTGATACCTCGGACCAAACAGTAAAAGGCTTTGAAGCTGGTCGCTGTGACGTACTGACATCTGATCAGTCTCAACTCTATGCACTACGCATCAAATTGGCCGATCCCTCATCGGCGGTTGTGCTGCCTGAAGTGATTTCCAAAGAGCCGCTGGGGCCAGTCGTTGCCCAGGGTGATGATCAATGGTTCAACATCGCCAAGTGGACATTGAATGTGATGGTCAATGCCGAGGAGTACGGGATCGATCAGACCAATGTCGACAGCATGAAAAAGTCTACCGATCCTAATGTGTTGCGCTTGCTGGGGGTTGATGGTCCTAAAGGGCAGGGACTGGGACTTGCAGATGATTGGTCTTATCAGGTGTTGAAGCAAGTGGGCAACTACGGCGACAGCTTCGAACGAACTGTCGGTACGGGCTCACCGCTCAAGATTGCGCGGGGCTTGAATGCGTTGTGGAATGACGGCGGGATTATGTATGCCCCTCCTGTTCGCTAATGGCTAGGTTGGCTGGAATGGGGGCCAGCTGAGGCTGGGAAGCTGGCCCCTTTTTTTGATATTGCACAGGGAATTAACGTATTGGTAAAGGTGCATAGATGTCTACAAGTAACTTAGAGTTGGATTCGCGACTTGATCTTGCCCAAAAGCCGGCAGGCAGCAAGGTAGCCGCAGAATTATCGACTGATATAACCCACAACTTCCTCCCCAAAACGGTAAAGCGGGTGCTGTACAACCCATCTGCGAGAGCCGTGTTTTTTCAGGTACTGTTGTTAGTCAGCGTCGGTCTGTTGGTCTACGTTGCCATCAACAATGCGCTGGCTAACCTGTCGCAGCGGGGGATTTCAACAGGGTTTGATTTTTTAGGCCAAACGGCAGGTTTTGGGATCGGAATGTCGTTAATCCCCTACGATGAGACCCATACTTATGGCGCAACATTTGTTGTCGGTTTGCTCAATACTGCCTTGGTTGCCGGGCTTGGTATTGCCTTAGCCACTGTTCTGGGCTTTGTAATCGGTGTCGCGCGGCTATCCAAGAACTGGCTGCTTAGCCGAATTGCTGCGGTTTATATTGAGGTGTTCCGTAACATTCCTCTGCTGTTGCAGATCCTCTTTTGGTATACGGTCGTACTACAGGCACTCCCTTCCCCCCGTGATAGCTTGTCGTTAGCCGATGCCATATTTCTTAATGTCCGTGGACTGTTCTTGCCGGCCCTGGAGTTATATCCCGGTGCGAGTTGGGTTCTTGGAGCCGGAGTGCTAGGTTTGTTCATTGCTGTTGCTATCCACAGGCTCAGCCATCGTCGGCAACAGCAAACAGGACATTGTTTACCGGCATGGCGCTTGAGCGCGTTGGTGATGGTGATATTGCCCGCAGCAGCTTTCTATCTGGCCGGGCAACCGGTTGGGGTCGAGTATCCAGCCTTAAAGGGGTTCAACTTTCGTGGCGGTATTGATGTTATGCCGGAGCTATTTGCTCTGTTGATCGCTTTGGCTATATATACCGCTGCCTTTATAGCCGAGATAGTTCGTTCAGGGATCGCGGCTGTCAGTAAGGGGCAAACGGAAGCCGCGAATGCCTTAGGCTTGCCGTCAGGAACGGTGCTCAAGCTTGTCGTGATCCCGCAGGCAATGCGAGTCATCATTCCTCCTTTGACCAGTCAATATTTGAATTTGGTGAAAAACTCCTCGCTGGCAATGGCAATTGGGTATCCGGACCTGGTGTCGGTGTTTGCGGGTACCACATTAAATCAAACCGGGCAGGCGATTGAGATCATCGCTATGACCATGGCGGTTTACTTGGCGTTTAGTTTGTTGACCTCGCTGTTGATGAATATCTATAACCGAAAAATGGCATTGGTGGAGAGATAGTATGAAAGTTTTTCATTTTTCCCCTCCTGAGGCCCCACCATCAAAGATGATCGGTATTTCTGCCTGGCTGAGGGAAAACTTGTTTTCATCAGCTTTGAATACCTTGATCACCGGAGCGATCGCTGGGGTGATATTTGCTGCGGTGACCAGCCTTTTTCAATGGGCGTTCCTCGATGCTGACTGGGTTGGATTAAGCCGTGAAGATTGTGGCCGTGACGGCGCGTGTTGGGTGTTCGTCCAGGCTCGGTTTGACCAGTTCATGTTTGGTTTTTACCCAAGCGATGAGAGTTGGCGCCCTATGACATTTATGTTGGGGCTGGCAGCTACTATAGCCGTACTTCTGTTGGGCAAAGGCTCAGTGAAAAAAGCGGGGCTGGTGTTTGCCTTGACCGTGTTTCCTGTCCTATCTGTTGTCTTGCTTTACGGCGGCCTGGCGGGCTTGCCTGTCGTGGAAACCCATCTTTGGGGCGGGCTGTTGATTACGTTGGTTATTGCCCTGACGGGTATTGTGGTGTCATTGCCTCTCGGCGTGGTTTTGGCGCTTGGCCGCCGATCGTCAATGCCGATAGTGCGAAGCATGAGCACGGTTTATATCGAGTTTTGGCGTGGTGTCCCCCTGATCACCGTGCTATTTATGGCCTCGGTTATGCTGCCGTTATTCCTGTCGGGAGGGACCGAGATCGACAAGCTGATCAGGGCCTTGATTGGCGTAGTGCTATTTAATGCGGCGTATATGGCAGAAGCTATTCGTGGTGGCTTGCAATCTATTCCCAAGGGGCAGTTTGAGGCTGCGGAAGCGCTTGGTCTGAGTTACTGGAAATCAACGCGGCTGATCATTTTGCCCCAGGCCCTGAAGATTAGCATCCCTTCTATCGTCAACACTTTTATCGCACTGTTGAAAGATACCAGCCTGGTATTGATCATCGGTATGTTCGATGTTTTGGGGATTGCACAGTCAGCCAATAGTGATCCGGCTTGGCTAGGGTTTTCGACCGAGAGCTTTGTTTTCGCCGCATTAGTTTTTTGGATTATGTGTTTCGGAATGTCGCGTTACAGCATTTACCTGGAGGGTAAGCTGAACACCGGGCATAGTAATTGATACAAGGAATTGAGTATGTATACAAAAACGGTTTATCAGTCGGTACCGGAAGATTCGGTGATCCGCTTGCAGAAAGTCAATAAGTGGTACGGTGAATTCCATGTTCTCAAAGATATTGACCTAGAGGTAAAAAAGGGCGAAAAAATCGTGATTTGCGGGCCATCTGGGTCTGGCAAGTCAACCATGATCCGCTGTATCAATCACCTTGAAGCCCACCAGCGCGGGCAAATTAAGGTGGCGGGCACAGAGCTGACAGAGGATCTGAAAAATATCGAGTTGGTCCGCAGGGAAGTGGGGATGTGTTTCCAGCATTTTAATCTTTTTCCGCATTTGACGGTGCTGCAAAATTGTACGCTGGCTCCTATCTGGGTGAAGAAAATGCCTCAGCAGGAGGCGGAGGCGCTCGCGATGGAGTATCTAAAGCGCGTCAGAATTGCCGATCAGGCCCATAAGTTTCCGGGGCAGCTATCAGGTGGGCAGCAGCAGCGGGTCGCAATCGCCCGTTCCCTGACGATGCAGCCGCAGGTGATGTTGTTCGACGAACCGACTTCAGCGCTGGATCCTGAAATGGTCAGGGAAGTACTTGATGTGATGGTGGAGCTGGCCGCCGAAGGGATGACCATGCTTTGCGTGACCCATGAAATGGGATTTGCCCGCGAGGTTGCCGACAGAGTGATTTTCATGGATGCAGGGGAGATTATTGAGGAGAACGCGCCGGAAGCCTTTTTCAGTCATCCGCAGTTCGACCGCACCCAAGCTTTCTTGCAGCAGATTATTCATTAGTCAATCTCCTTTGTGGACGACGAGACCACGTAGTGTCCGTTTTAACCTCCCTTGGCGCCCTTCAGGGCGCTTTTTTTCTTTGCCGTTTTTTGTGCCGCAAACAAGGCCCAGTTTCTGTCTATCCGGTCTTGGCGGACCGTTCAGAATGTGAACTTTCCCGGGCCCTTTACTGGTAAATAGTCCCTTCTATTTGTGCATGTTCGGGAATGTGGGGAATGGTGATGCCACCCAGATAGATATTGCCTTTGACAACCAGGAAGGGGGGCAGTTCGCTGATCATGGAGTTGGCCAGGTAGAGATCCCCACCGACATAGAGTCGGGTCGGCAGTTTGGTTAACTGGGTCCCCATAAGGCTGAGGTCGCCGTTGACTTGTAATCCTTCGCTGATGGCGATTATTTTCGAGTGGGCAAGGTTGAGATACCCACCGATATACAGCTGGGCGGGCAAGTACTCAATATTACTGTAGGCCAGGTTCAGGTTGCCGTTGACCGTCAGGGTGCTGGGCAGGCGGCGGATCTGGCTATTTTCGAGATTAAGGTTACCCGCGACAACCAAAGGATCGGGCAAAACCAGTTCGGCAGAACGGCGCAGGGATACATTACCGTAGGAGTCGGTATGGTTGAGTAACTGCTGGGGGATAATAACAGACTTAGCGACGCTATGGTTTACGGGCAGCAAGATCAGGAGTAGCCATATGGACATATGGCGAAATGCCACGGTTGTTTGGGCCTGGTCTGTTGAGGCTCTTGTCTTTAAACGAGCGCTGAGTGAGTTTGCATTCATAACCAATGCCGTTATGGCTCCCTAATGATCTCTTTTGGTGCACCGTGCACGTTTTGTAATCATCTGAATAATAAATAAGAGATAGATTATTACTATACAAAGCGATGTATTGACAACGGCAATGCCAAAAAAACGCGATAAGTGGCCCAAAAGCGTATTTATCGTTTAAATAATAGAGATTTCCGATAATAAAACGAATAAAACAGGCACTTTTTCGATGCTTAAAGCTGGCTGATGAAACTTGGCACCACCTTTGCTTAGTTATTTATGCGTTTCGGGCAACAAGCTTGGTATCCATTACCTCCCCTGGGACATTGCGTCCTTTCCTTGGATACCGAGATTGGAAACGATGTAAGCAATTAGCACAACTTCCTTTGGGCGCTCTTCCAGGCGCCCTTTTTTTCTTTGTCAGTCTACACTTAATGCAACCATAAAAACCTATATGTTGCATGTAGGCTGTTGTCTTGTAAGAGTTTTGGCGAATGCGGCTTATTCGCAGCTTGCTATTTCCATTCCCAGCGAGAGGATGTTTATGTCAGGGGTCAAGAACAAAGTGCTTATCCTTTTTGCCCATCCTTCTGTCAACCGCTCTGAAATCAACTGGCCTTTGTTCTGCTCGTGCCAAGGCATCGAAGGGGTAACCACGGTTGACCTCTATCATGAATATCCTACCTTCAGGATCAATATCGACAAGGAGCAGCAAAGGCTGAGGGAGCACGATATCGTGGTGTTCATGTTCCCCATGTACTGGTATTCCACCCCGGCCATCTTGAAAGAGTGGCAGGATTTGGTGCTGGAATATGGTTTTGCTTATGGTTCAGAGGGAACGGCTCTACAGGGTAAGAAGTTCCTCTGCGTGCTGTCCGCGGGGGGGCCTGCCTCAGCCTACTGCGAACAGGGCTTTAATCATTACACCATCAGAGAATTGCTGCATCCGCTGGAACAAACAGCGGTACTGACGGGGATGCACTATCTCGCGCCCTACGCATTGTTCGGCGCTCGCACCGCCGTAGAGGAGAAGCGGGTGGGCAAGCACATAGCCGGTTGGCAGCGACTGCTACTGGCATTGAGGGACGATCGAATTGATTTTGAGCAGGCCGGTGAAGTTGCCAAGCTCAACGATCATCTCGACAGTCTGATCACGGAGGAGCCAGCATGACGGTCTATTTTATTCAGGCATTTATATATCTGTGCGCCGCTGTGGTCGCCGTTCCGATAGCTAAGCGGCTTGGCCTAGGTTCGGTGCTGGGGTATCTGATAGCCGGTGTGGTTATTGGTCCCGTGGTGGGCTTGGTGGGTGATGAGACGCTCGCCATTCAGCACTTCGCCGAATTTGGTGTTGTGATGATGCTTTTTTTGGTCGGGTTGGAACTAGAGCCTAAAATGCTATGGGATATGCGGCATCGACTGCTTGGTTTGGGCGGGCTGCAAGTCGGGCTTACCACCGTTGTGGTGATGGCCATTGCGATGGCGTTGGGGCTGGGGTGGACCCTGGCGCTGGCGATTGGATTGATCTTTTCCCTGTCATCAACGGCGATTGTTCTGCAGACCTTCAACGAGAAAGGGCTAGCCAAAACGGAGGGAGGCAGAAATGCCTTCTCGGTATTGCTGTTCCAGGATATCGCTGTGATCCCAATGCTGGCGTTGATCCCGTTGCTGGCACTGCCTGAACTGGTAGCAAAAGCCCAGCAATTGGCGCAGCAGGCGGCCGAACATCATGAGGAACTGAGCCTGGTGGAAGGCCTGCCGGGCTGGGGGTATGCGCTAGTCGTAATAGGGGCCATCGCTGCGGTGGTAGTGGGTGGTCACTTCTTAAGTCGTCCGCTGTTTCGGTTTGTGGCCAGTGCGGGATTGAGGGAGATTTTTACGGCTACCGCGCTCATGCTGGTGATTGGTATTGCTGCCTTGATGAGCCTGGTCGGATTATCACCGGCCTTGGGAACCTTCCTGGCCGGTGTTGTGTTGGCCAACAGTGAATTTCGCCATGAGCTGGAGTCGAACATTGAACCGTTCAAAGGGTTATTGCTCGGTCTGTTCTTCATTACGGTTGGCGCAGGCATCGACTTTTCTGTTTTGTTCAGCAATGTCGGCATGGTGGTAGCGATCACTCTAGGGGTGATGGCTGTCAAGGCGACAGTCTTGTTTGTTCTAGCATTGATTTTCAGGGTAAAGGGAAGCGATCGCTATTTGCTGACATTGAGCTTGGCCCAGGCCGGTGAGTTTGGTTTTGTTTTACTGAGCTATTCAGTGCAAAACCATGTGCTGCCGGCAGGTATTGCGCAAGTATTATCCTTGGTTGTTGCTATCTCGATGTTCTTGACCCCGGGACTGTTCATTTTCTTTGATAAAGTGGTTCTACCGAGGTTTGAAGCGAAGAGTAACGAGCGCGAAGCCGATAAAATTGATGAAACGGGAGCTGTGATTATTGCTGGGATTGGTCGTTTTGGACAGATAGTTAACCGCTTGCTGGTTGCAAACGGCGTCAAGACAGTCGTGCTCGATCATGAAGCCGGGCAAATTGACAACATGCGAGCCATAAAAATCAAAAGCTACTATGGGGATGCCACCCGTCCTGACTTGCTGCACACCGCAGGTATTGAAGACGCCAAGTTGCTGGTTATTGCAATTGATGACCAAGAACGGGCGGTCGAGTTGACCGAGTACGTGAAACACACCTATCCCCATATCCGGATTTTGGCACGGGCCTACGATCGGGGACACCATTACGCGCTGCGTTTTGCGGGAGCGGATTTTATCATCAGCGAAACCTACCATTCTGCACTGACATTGGGAACTCAAGCCATGAAGGAGCTGGGTATCCATCCATTCCGAGCCGAGCAATTGCGGCAAACCTTCGTCGAAACCGAAGCTAAGAGTAAGGAAGCGCTCTACCAAGCGTGGAAGGACAATACCGAAGAGAGCAAATTCAATGCAACGTACCGCGATCTGTTTATGCAGCTTGAAGAAGCGCTCAGCAACGAAATGAAGGCCGACAGGCATGATAAACATGCGTCATCCGAGCGGGGATGGACTCCGCCACCGAAAGGCTATATCGATGTCATTGCGGAAATGCAAAAAGATCAAGACTAGTCTTGGCCAATAGCGAAAACAGCAAAAGCCAGAGATGCGCAGCAAGGCAATTCTGTAGCTTGGGTTGCACGCATTCTGCTAGATATCAGAAAAGCAATGGAAAGGAAAGCGCCCGAAAAATAGTAAACGATTGCTTTTTTTTGCTTAAGATTGACATCTGGAAATCTTTTCTTACATTTGCTGAATCTTTGCCCAATTAAACACAGATCACGAAAAAATCACCCTTTTGGGTTGTTAATGTGATCTATATCTCTATATACTCCGCTTCCGGCCAGAGCCATAGAGGCTCAGCCACCTTAGTTACAAGCTGTCACCATGGACATGTGAATGACCCACGGAGTTGGACCGGCATTACTTAGCTTGTTAATTAGGTGACTTGTATGTTTTACAAATGGACGGACAATTCCACATTTTCTGGGCTCTTTTGCTCAGGACCTTCCTGTTCAGCTTTCTCCCCGAAGGCGATGTCCCCATTGGTATTGCAGGCAGTAACACCTTCATTTTTCGATTTCCCAACACATAGTCAAAGCAACAGGACGAAATAATGCAGTTGTTAATTAGTTTGGCCGGTATCTTGGTACTGGTATTGTGCGCGTACGCGCTATCTGAAAACCGTAAAGCAATCAACTGGCGCACGGTTGGTGGGGCGTTGTTGTTACAGGCCAGCTTTGCTGCCTTGGTCTTGTATATTCCCGTTGGGCAAAAGATGCTGGGGGCAATGAGTAGTGGTGTTGCTAGCGTATTGGGTTTTGCCGATGAAGGGATCAAGTTCCTGTTTGGTGATCTAGCTACTTCCGGTTTTATCTTTGCTATTCGCGTCCTTCCTCTTGTTATCTTCATTAGTGCTCTTATCTCCCTTCTTTACTACCTCGGTGTGATGCAATGGATCATCAAAGTGATTGGTGGTGGTATTCAGCGTGCGCTGGGTACAAGCCGTGCCGAATCACTGGTTGCCACGGGTAATATTTTCCTGTCGCAGGGTGAATCGCCGCTGTTGGTGAAACCGTTCCTACCGCAAATGACTCGTTCAGAACTGTTCGCCGTCATGACTGGTGGTATGGCGTCGGTTGCCGGTAGCGTATTGGGCGGTTACGCGGGTCTTGGTGTTGAGCTTAAGTATCTAATTGCCGCGAGCTTTATGGCTGCGCCGGGCAGCTTGATGATGGCTAAACTGCTGGTTCCAGAGCAAAGCGTTGCCGTTGAGCAAACTGATATTGAAATGGCGAAAAGTGATCACAGCAATGCGATTGATGCGCTAGCTGCAGGTGCCATGAACGGTATGAAAGTCGCGGTGGCTATCGGTACTATGCTGATTGCTTTTGTCAGTGTGATTGCGATGGCGAATGCCGGCCTTGAAATGGTAGGTTCTTGGGTTGGTTTCGAAAGCCTGACGCTGCAGGGTGTTCTTGGTTACCTATTCTCGCCGTTGGCCTTTGTGATCGGCGTTCCTGCTTCTGAAATGCTACAGGCTGGCGCGTTCATCGGTCAGAAAATGATCCTGAACGAGTTTGTTGCCTTCCTAGACTTCGTCAGCATTAAAGAGACTCTTTCACAGCATAGCCAGGTGATTATCACGTTTGCTCTGTGTGGCTTCGCTAACATTGGTTCAATCGCTATCCAGATTGGCTCTATTGGCGTGATGGCCCCTGAGCGTCGCGGTGATGTGGCAAGCCTAGGTATTAAAGCTGTACTGGCTGCGACACTGGCTAACCTGATGAGTGCGGCGTTGGCTGGTATCTTTATCAGCCTGTAATTAACCTTACAGCCATAGCTAATCCAACCAAGCCGCCCAAATGGGCGGCTTTGTTGTATGGGGTATTACAACTTGCGTTGTTTGATAGTTATTCATGGCATAAGTACTTTTGACGGTAAGCGAAAGCTTTGCTGAACAGGGTGACCATGAAGGCAACGTAGATAAAGCCTAGGCTAAAAGTAATGCGTTCATTCGCTAACAGTTGGTAACAGCAGAAAACAAATACCAGAATCGTCACAGTTACATTAATTACATGGATGAAAGGTCGATCTTTCGACAAGCGGGCATAAGTTCTAATCATTTTTATCTCATGATTATTTGATATCCTTTGGTTCAATATGGAAATAATTTACTTCATTAATTCTTTATGAAAAGCAGAAAGAAGTCGAAATGTGAATCTAGCAACAATTATAAAAATATTAAGCATATTTAAGTTGTGAATAATTCTTCATCTAAAATGTTTGAGATGTTTTTGGTTCATGGTTTTTTACTATGGTTGTCTAGCAATGATGCCTTAATTCGGGTTTATTAGATTTTTTTTTGTTATTTTGATTATGTTTTAATTAATGTGAATTAAACACTTTTTACTATGATTAATGGCTTTTTGCTCGTACCTTGTAATTACATTTTGAACACTGTTTTTTACTAAAGAGGTACGCAATGAAATCATTAGGTCTAATCATGGCATCTGCAGTCTTGCTGTCTGGCGCTGTTTCCGCCGCTGAATATGAGACTTTTGTGGGGGTGGGGGTAAGTGATGGTGTGATGTACAACGGAGGCCATCAGTTTGAACCTAACCTGCGTGTGGGTACGGTTATTAACGATAAGCATCGATTGACAGGTACTTATGCTTATGCGACGGACTCCAAGGATTCAAATATATTTGCTTCGTATGATTATTTGGTAAGTATTTCAGATAATCAAAAGTGGAACTGGTTTATTGGTGGTAGTGCGGGTTATGCCGTATTCAAGGATGCGGGTAATGATTGGAGCCTCGGGGCTCAAACCGGTGTGCAATATCAAATTAACGATAAGTACAGCATGGAAATGGGGTATCGTGTCATTGATACCTGGGATGATTGGAAAGACCGAAATATGTCACAGCTCGATTCGTTTTATCTTGCAGTGGATATCAAGCTTTAAGTTGATATTATATTAATACCTTAAGGGGATAATGGGGTGTCTGCTCTTATCCCTTTTTCATTTCAATAGTATTGCCTGTTTCGGTTAATTTGATATTTTTGTGATGTTTTCGTGGAATTAATTGCCTCGTGTGCAAATCACCCTTCCGTATCGGATTGCGGTAAAACCGCATTCAATATGACCGTGACGATAGTGCCGGTGGCAATGCCTGAGTGAAAAAACGTTGCCAGTTCATCGGGTAACTGGTGCAGCAGCCGCGGCTCAAAGATAACGGCCAAACCCGAGGCCAGGCCAATACAGACTATCAGTGCATTGCGTTTGGTGTCTTGGGCTTTGCTTAGGATTCGGATCCCGGTATACGCGATCATCCCAAACATCACCAAGCCAACACCGCCAATCACTGGTTTGGGAATGGTGACTGCAAGGGCGGCAAATTTGGGGAAAAGGCTGGAGAGGATTAGCAGTCCGCCAGTCATTGCCACGACAAACCGGCTGGCAACGCCGGTAATACTGACAATCCCGACATTTTGGCTAAAAGAGGCGAGAGGCATGGCGGTGAGTAAGGCGGCAAGGCTGCTGCCAAGGCCGTCCCCGAGTAAGCCGCGTTTGAGATCGTCACCAGAGATTTCCGTGTGGCAGTTTCGGCCTAGCGCAATGAAGTCACCGGTGGCTTCCGCAATCACAACGATGTATACCAGACTCATGCTTAAGATTGCGCCCCATGAAAAATGCAGGCCGTACTTCAGGGGAACTGGCCGGCCGAACCAAGAGGCCTGTGTGACGTGGTGCAGTTCGACCATTCCCAGCCCAAGAGCAAGGAGGTAGCCGCCAGCAAGTCCGAAGAAAATGGCGGCAGCGGCCAAGCTTCCCCTTCCGAAGACAGTGACCAAAACCACAATGGCCAGTGAGAGAGCCGCCAATAGCAGCTTGCCCAAGGAGGCAAACTCAGCGCTGTCCTCTGCAGTACCGCTTATCCATTTGATAGCAACAGGCAAGATGGTCAGCCCGATGAGAGTGACCACTACGCCGCTTACCACCGATGGAAAGAGCCGACGAATTTTGTCCATATAAAAGCTGGCGGCAATGACCAGCAGCGATCCGACAAGTGCTGCGCCCATAATGCTGGCGATCCCTTCTTCCTTGCCGATGGCAATGGCAACCCCCAGAAAGGCAAAACTAGACCCCATAACAACCGGTAAGCGGATCCCGACAGGACCGATACCGATGCACTGGATAATGGTCGCGACGCCAGAAACAAACAGCGAAGCATTGATCAGGGCAACCACTTCCGCCGGGGGGAGTCCGACGGCGGTGCCGACGACCAGAGGTACGGTCACAATGCCGCCGATGGAGGCTAGCAAGTGCTGGATAGCCAGTATCAGCGACAGCCCCAGAGGGGGGCGCTGGTTGAGGGTATAGAGTAGTTTCATTCTTGCTTGTTTATCTGGTGGGGTTGGCTGGCCTGGTAGTTGGCAATGAGCTGGGCGGCAATGGATATTGCAATCTCTGCCGGATGTTTCCCCCCAACTTCACTCAGCCCAACAGGACAGATCATCCGGTTGATGTCATGTTGGCTAAAGCCTCGCTGGCTTAGCTGGTAGCAGAACCTTTTGCATTTGGTGTCAGAGCCTATCAAGCCAAAATAAGCAATATCCTGACGCCGGAGAATGGCTTGTGCCAGCATGAGATCAAGCTGGTGGCTGTGGGTCATCACCAGATAATAGCTGCCTGCAGGGAGCGCCCTGACTTCCGCGACCGGGTCATCACTGATGATCTTTGTAACCCTGGATGGAAGTCGAGCCGGAAAGATTGACTCACGCTGGTCGATCCAACTGATCTCAAAGGGCAGTGAGGAGAGGGTATTCACGACCGCTTTTGCGACGTGGCCGGCACCGAACAGCGCGAGATGGTAGTGGTGCTGTACAATGGGCTCGAAGCAAAGCGTGGCTATTCCCCCGCAGCACTGGCCGAGCCGAGCGCTGAGGGGGAAGCGTTCGGTCTTGAGCTGGGAATTTCCGGCAAGCAGCATCTCTCGGGCTATCTCAACGGCTTTATACTCCAGGTGGCCGCCTCCGATGGTGGCAAAGACTTCATCGCGGGTCACCAGCATTTTTGTTCCGGCAGTGCGCGGCACCGAGCCTTGCTCATCCAGTACGGTGACCATCACGCAGGGTTCACCCAGTTCATCAAGGCGGGCCAGTTCATGGATCCAGTTATCGCCACTCATAGAAACAACCTGCTGGTTTGCTGCGCACTTTTGTTTTCACCTGTCCTCCGCTGCACTATTGGGAGCTCTTTGTCGGGCTGGCGTTGTTTGCTGTTGTTGAGTTTTGGTTGCTGGCTTGCAGTTGGCTGATTGCCCGGAGTACCCGCTCCGAGGTGACCGGTGTGTCAAGTTCGGGAAGAGTACCGCTCTCCGAGGTCGATGAAATAGCGTGTTTTAGTGCCCCCACTACTGAAATTGCCAGCATGAACGGGGGCTCTCCGACGGCCTTGGAGTGAAAGATGGTCTGCTCTGGGTTGTGGTTGTTTTCCAGCAGGCTGACACGAAAGTCGCTAGGGATATCGGCAATCGTCGGGATCTTGTAGTTGGATGGGCCATCCGTTATCAGCTTGCCTTTGTCGTCCCAGATGAGCTCCTCGGTCGTTAACCATCCCATTCCTTGGATAAAGCCGCCTTCGATCTGACCTCTGTCGATAGCCGGGTTCAATGATGAGCCGACATCATGGCAGATATCAACCCTCAGGACTTTATACTCGCCAGTGAGGGTATCGACGATAACTTCGCTGCAGGCTGCCCCGAAGACATAGTAGAAGAAGGGGCGGCCGCGAGCCTGGCTTTCGTCGTAGTGGACCTCTGGTGTGCGGTAGAACCCCGTACTTGATAACGCGATCTGGTTGAGGTAAGCCAGTTCGATAAACTCTTTGAATGGTAAAACGTTTTCTCCAATGTGGACGGCGCCGTTGCGAAAGGCGATTTTCTGTTCATGAGTGTGGAAGTGCTCACTTGCAAAGGTGATCAGCCGCTGCTTGAGGGTTCTGGCGGCATTTTGCGCCGCTTTGCCATTTAAGTCGGCACCGGAAGAAGCGGCTGTCGCCGAGGTGTTGGGGACCTTATCGGTTCGGGTGGCACTGATTTGGATCTGGGCGATATCGACCTGGAATTCCTCTGCTACGACTTGGGCGATTTTTGTATTTAGCCCCTGTCCCATTTCTGTACCGCCATGATTGAGATGAATACTGCCGTCCGTATAGAGGTGGATCAGGGCGCCAGCTTGGTTGAGGAAAGAGGCGGTGAAGGAGATTCCAAATTTTATCGGAGTGATTGCCAGCCCTCTCTTCAGGATCGGACTGTTCCGGTTGAACTCTGCGATAGCCTGGCGTCGAGCATGGTAGTTGCTGCTGGTTTCGAGTTGCTCGGTAACAGCATGCAGAAGGTTATGCCGAACGGGTTGATAGTAGTGGGTTGTGTTGTGTCCGTTATCGTCTTGATAGAAGTTACGCTTGCGAACTTCGAGCGGATCTTTGCCGAGGTAGCTGGCGATTTGGTCCATGACAGTTTCTATGGTCACCATGGCCTGAGGCGCCCCGAAGCCACGGCAGGCGGTATTGGAGGCAATATTGGTCCGGCAGCAATAGCCATCAATAGTGACATCACCAAGGTAATAGGCATTGTCACTGTGGAACATGGCCCGGTCCATGATGGCGGCCGAGAGATCGGGTGAATAGCCGCAGTTGCTGGCTAGGGTAAGTTCTATTCCCTCTATGACGCCGCTGTCGTCAAAGCCGACAGTGTAGCGGTTGTAGAAGGGGTGGCGCTTGCCGGTCATCAGCATATCTTCTTGGCGGTAGAGGCAGATTTTGGCCGGACGCCCGGTGAGGTGGGAGACAACCGCCGCCATACAGGCCGGTCCTGCGGCCTGGGTTTCTTTCCCGCCAAAGCCACCGCCAATGCGGCGGGTATCGACCACGACATTGCACATCTGGGTGCCGAGGACCTTGGCGACTTGTCGCTGGACATCACTCGGGTTTTGGGTCGACGCATAGACGGTCATGCCGCCGTCTTCTGTCGGCACAGCTTGGCTGGCCTGGGGTTCCATATAGAAGTGTTCTTGGCCTCCAATATTGATTTCCCCCTCGATTTTATGGCGGGCCCTGGCGAGGGCGGCCTTGGCGTCGCCCCTGCGTTGCCAACGTTTGTCGCAGACTAATTGCTTTTTTTCCAGCGCTTGCTTGATGCCGAGTGTTGCCGGTAATTCCTCATATTCGATGATAGCCGCTTGTGCGGCCCGGTAGGCGGTCTCCGGCGCATCGGCGGCCACGATCAGCACTGGCTGGCCGATATATTCCACTACGGCGTCGGCAAGCAGCGGGTCTCCGGGAAAGATGGTACCGATATCTATCTCGCCTGGAATATCCTTGCTGGTGACCGCGAGTGCAACGCCGTCGAACTCATAGCACGGGCGGACATCCAGTGCGGCGATCCTGGCGTGGGCGTGGGGGCTCAGCCGGGCATAGAGGTGGAGCTGATCCTGCAGGTCGAGGCGGTCATCAACAAAGACGGCTTCGCCGGTGGCATGTTTCCTTGCACTTTCGTGTTGGAGGCTATGGCCAATCCCCGAGTGTAAGTCAGACCCTGCTTTCGATACATCGGTGTTGGCAGGACGGTTTTGATTAGCCATAAGTGGTCACCCTAGTGTCGATTTGACCGTTTTGCTGTTCGATGAAAAATCGGTAAAGCAGGTTGGCGGCTATCTGGCGACGATAGCGCGCGCTGGCCCTGAAATCCGATAAAGGCGTGAAATCTGAGTCCAGGGCGAGCATCGCGCCTTCGATGGTGCTTTTGTCCCACGGGCTGCCCAGCAGGTGCTGTTCGCAGTGTGCCGCTCGCTTGGGTATCTCGGCCATGCCGCCGTATGCGATCCGCGCGGAGGTGACCACCCCATTGGCAATGCCGATATTGAAGCCGGCACAGACAGTTGAAATGTCGTCGTTGAGGCGCTTTGAGACCTTGTAGCAATGGAAAATCAAATCTCCTGGCTTGGGTATGCTAATACTTTCGATAAACTCGGAAGGCTGCAGAGCGGTTTGCCGATATCCAGTAAAAGTTTGTTCAAGTGGGAGGTGACGAGTCGTGCTGCCCTGACGCAGGTTGAGGCAGGCATTGAGGGCTATTAACAGCGGTAAGCTGTCACCGATCGGTGAAGCGGTGGCGATATTGCCGCCAAGGGTTGCCTGGTTGCGGATCTGCTGTGAGGCAAAGCGACCGAGCAGATCGCCGAAGTCCGGGTAGTATTGTTTGAGGCGATCACGGCAGTCGCTGAGCGGTACGTTGGCGCCGATGATCAGCCTATCGTCATCTTCAGTGATGGTTTTCATCTCTGATACGTGGCTGATGTCGATAAGGGCATCAATCTTGTTATGTTGCTGGGTCACTTCCATTGCCATATCGGTGCTACCGGCAATGAGTCGGGCCTGCGGTTTGTCCTCCAGTAGTTTGGCCAGTGCATCGGTTGTCGAGGGAATATCGCAGCTTAGGCTCTCGACCGACAGATAACCCGGCTCATGGCGGAGGCTGGTGAGCTTGGCGATAGTGGATTGCTCCTGCTCACTAAATTGATCCTTGATCGTTTGGCTTTGCGCCAGCGACAGGGCGGCATTGAGGATGGGTTGGTACCCAGTGCAGCGGCAAAGGTTGCCCGATAGCGCCTCGATAGCCTGCTGGCGGCTTGGCTGGGAAGTGTTCTTGATAAGTGAAAACACTGACATGACGATTCCAGGCGTGCAAAAACCGCATTGTGAGCCATGGCAATCTACCAGTGCCTGCTGGACGGGGTGGAGGGCTCCGTCCTGGTCTTTTAACGCTTCGACGGTGATCAACTGCTTGCCATGCAGCGCCGAGACAAATACCGTGCAGGCGTTGACGGCACGGTAGAGCAACTGGTCATCACCGGTTAACTCGGCCAGTACTACGGTGCAGGTTCCGCAATTGCCCGATCCGCAGCCTTCCTTGGTGCCGGTTCTGTTGACACAAGTGCGTAGGTAATTGAGCACTGTCATATTTGGCGATAACCGCTTTTCCTCGCGCAACTCCTGATTGAGTAAGAACGTGATCAAGGCGACTCCTTAATTAGATGAAGATGAAAGGAGATTTGTATAAGTATGGCAGGGGCTTGTGCAAAAGGGAGAAGATCTTATCGAGGATCTTGGTTTGTTCTAAGTGGCGGCCAGAGCGTTGTTGAGAGGGATGGCGGGGTGAGTTTTTGCTAGTGGCTTAAATGGGGTACTAGGCTACCGGAAGGAGCGTACGAGGAGGTCATTGACATGAGTCTTCTCCCCGTAGGCTCCTTTAAGGTCAATCAGCCCTGCTGTGACTTATCGGGTGGCAACAGCAAGATGCGCTACCCAAACGGGCCATTTACTTATCAAATTGTTTGATAAGCACCGAAGTATCCGCGCGGTTGAAGCCACGCTGTTGTAGTTCGGCATACTCTTGGTCGACTTGCTTGGCAAGGGGGAGATCAATACCGAGTTTCTCGGCAGCGTCAAAGCAAATGCCCAGATCTTTTCGCATCCAGTCGATGGCAAAGCCGAAGTCAAATTTATCTTCAGCCATGGTTTGAGCGCGGTTTTCAAGCTGCCATGACCCGGCCGCACCATGCTTGAGGACTTCGGTCATCTGGGCGATATCCAGTCCTGCTGCTTTCGCCAAGGTAATAGCCTCGGATAGGCCCTGCAGAATCCCTGCAATACAGAGTTGGTTAGCCATCTTGGTGATTTGACCATAGCCGACCCCGCCCATCAGGGTTGCGGCTTTGGCAAAACAGTCTATTACCGGCTTGGCTAGTTCAAACACCTTGCTATCCCCGCCCACCATCACCGTCAGGCAGCCATTTACGGCACCGGCCTCTCCCCCGGAAACCGGTGCATCAAGGAAGCTGAGCTGGCAACCTTGGGCCTGCTCGGCAATTTCTTTGGCGACCTCAGCAGAGGCGGTCGTGTTGTCGATAAGAATGGCGCCAGGCTTTGCTGAAGCCAGGATGCCATCTTCGCCACAATATACTTGGCGTAAATCATCATCGTTGCCGACGCAGGTAAAGACAAAATCGGCCCCTTCGGCCGCGGCTGCAGGTGTTAATGCATAGCTGCCGGCGTAGGTTTCAACCCATTTTTCGGCCTTGGCAGTGGTGCGGTTAAAAACGGTTACATGGTGGCCAGCATTGGCAAGGTGTCCAGCCATCGGGAAGCCCATGGTGCCCAGTCCAATAAATGCGATTTTGTGTGATGTCATGAATTTGCTTCCCTTATGATGACCGTTGTACCGTAACGGTGATGATGAACAGTGTTGTATTGTAACGTCTGTATCTCGATGAAAGAACAGAATATTATTGAATAACCACGAGATATAGCACAATTGGGGCTGTCAAAAAATAACTAAAAAAATGTGGGCAAGCGCAATCTTTTCTTGTGGTTCACTAGCGGTAGCCCTATTATGCGCAAAGTTATTCTGATAATGGCTGATTTATGCTGGCTTCTGTGCTGAGAACTTTGATGCTGATAGTATGTTTGGGATTTGTATGGCCTAGCCATGCAGGCTCAGCCATGCCTGTATCAAGCTATACTCCAGCACAGGATCATAGTGTGGGCCATGGTGTCGATAGTACGTCCAGTGACTATCTGCCAATGGCGTTTTCTAAGCAGTTGGCGCAATCGGCATCTTTTGACCGTTTTTTTGCCACCGCCCACGGTATCCGTTTGCAGCAGCCCGATGAGCAAACTCCATCGCTGCTTTCCGATGCTGCTAGCGGATTAGAAAGCCTGCTCGACGGGCCTCAGTCTGCACAGCTCCAGTCCTCGCCGTCAAAGGTTTCTCAAACTGATCTCTCTGCTTTATTTAAGATGGATCAGGGTGATTTGACTGAGGCAGGACATAATTTCGGTCATTCCCATTCCAATGACAACCAGCACTCCAATCACAGCCGTAGTTTAGATCTTGCAATCGCGGCATCCAGCCGATTTGCCAACTTGCTTCGTCACGACCCAGAAGAGATTGAGCCGGCCTATCAACTGGCTATTGAACTGCCTGTCGAGCCGGTCCCCAGTTTTGTTAAGGGCTACCAGGTCGACATGCTGCCGTCTTTGGATTGGATGCTGAATACCACTCCTCCTTCGGGCCGGATCTCCGGTTGGAAGGAGTCCAACCTCATCTATACCGTTTACCACCATCGCTTGCCAATGGCGTAGTCCGCCATCGATCTAATCTGGCCTGTTAGTGGCCAGGAATGTTGAACCTTGCCTGTTAGCACTCCATCAATGCCAGTGCTTAATTGCTGAGTATTGCCGTGAGAATGGGCAGGGGCGGTAATTGATACTGTTATCCAATTTTCGGAAAACAGGCGCTGCTCATTTCAATGAGATGGGCAAGCAAACCAGTGGTATAGAATATGAGAAAAAAAGCCCCTCAGCGGTTAATCAACCATTACCCCGCTTGGAAGTATGTTGTCCTAATTGTCACATTGGTTGTGATGATGCTAAGCGCTATTCCGACCTGGTACGGCGAAGATGCTGCCGTAGAGGTTTCGGCCAAAGGAGTGCCGGTACCTGATGTTGTTCAACTGCAACACACCTTGAAGCAGCATGACATTGCGGTTAAGCGTATCGACCAGCAATCCGATAACACCTTGGTGGTGCTTGCCGATGAATCTCAGCAGACAGCTGCCCGTACTGTGCTGGCCGAGGCAATGGGGCCTAACAGCGATTCGCAGCTGACCTTGGCTATGACCCCGGCTGCGCCGGTATGGTTGCAGAGCATGGGCTTTGCGCCGATCAAGCTCGGCCTCGACCTTCGCGGCGGCGTGCAGTTCTTGCTAGATGTGGATATGAACCAAGTCTACCAGGCCCAGGCTGAACTGTTGCAAGATGAGCTGCGCCAGGAGTTTCGCCAGCAGGGGATCCGTAATACCCGCATCGAATCGGTCGCTTCGGATACCTTGCTTGTGCGCCTTCCAAACAGTGAGGCCAATGGCAAAGTTCGTCAGTTCATCCGTCAAAACTACCCTCAATGGCAAGTGACCAACGAGTCGGGCCATGGTGTGAAACTCGCCTTGAAAGCTGATGAGCAAACTCAGCTCAGAAACCTAACCGTTCAGCAAAACTTGCAAACGATGCGTAGCCGTATTGAAGAGTTGGGGATCACTGAAGCCTTGGTTCAGCGTCAGGGGGAAAACCGTATCCGCATTGAGCTGCCGGGGGTTCAAGACCCGGCTGCGGCAAAAAGTGTTATCGGTGCGACCGCCAGCTTGGCTTTCTACCCGGTCCGTGAACTGGGCAGCGGCAGTACGATGACAATCAATGATGAACACGGCAATCCGGTACGCGTAGCACGCAAGCCAATCCTGAGCGGTGATCATATCGTCGATGCCCGTGCCAGCTTTGGCGAAATGGGTATGGCCGAGGTGAACATCAACCTCGACAGCGCTGGCGGCAAGATCATGTCTGACTTTTCGCGTCAGAACATCGGCAAGCCAATGGCGACCGCGTTCAGTGAATACAGCCGCGATAGCGAGGGCAATGCGGTACAGGAAAGCAAGATCATCAGTGTCGCGACCATCCAGAGCCAACTGGGTAACCGCTTCCGTATCACCGGTGCAGGCTCTATCCAGGACGCTCAGCAATTGGCATTGCTGCTGCGTGCCGGCTCGCTGACTGCTCCTGTTACCATTGTTGAAGAGCGAACTATCGGCCCAACTCTAGGGGCGGAGAATATTGAGAATGGTTTTGCGGCACTGGCACTGGGCATGGGCCTGACCTTGATTTTCATGGCACTGTGGTACCGACGCCTGGGCTGGGTAGCGAATGTTGCGCTGATCTTCAATATGGTGATGCTGTTTGGTCTGCTCGCCATGATCCCCGGAGCCGTGTTGACGTTGCCGGGTATCGCTGGTCTGGTGCTGACCGTCGGTATGGCGGTTGATACCAACGTACTTATTTTCGAGCGTATTCGCGACAAGCTCAGGGAGGGCCGTAGCCTGGCCCAGGCCATAGACCGTGGTTTCAGCAGTGCTTTTAGCACTATTTTCGATGCCAACTTCACCACGATGATCACTGCCGTTGTGCTATACGCCATCGGTAATGGCCCGATTCAAGGCTTTGCCCTGACTCTGGGGCTCGGCCTGTTGACCAGTATGTTTACCGGTATTTTTGCTTCCCGCGCCATTATTAATCTGGTATGGGGTCGTGATGCTCGACGTGAGGTGCGAATTTAATATGTTGATTACTATGAAAAATGCAACAAAATGGCGCCACTTCACGAGTGTCGTCTCGATTATTTTGCTGATTGGCTCTTTGGTCGCTATTTCGGTTAAAGGCCTGAACTGGGGGTTGGATTTCACCGGTGGTATCGTCACGGAAATCCAAACGAACAGTGCGCTAACCAGCCACGAAATCAACCAGCAGCTTGATACCGAGCTGGGTCAGGATATCAGTGTCATCGCGGCCGGCGAGCCGGGACGCTGGGTCTTGCGTTATGCCATTCCCGAGCAAGGCGAAGCGCCGGATGTTTCCGCCGCAATGCACAGTCTTGATGCGCAGCTTCAGGTGCTAAATACCAGTATTGTTGGCCCGCAGGTTGGGCAAGAGTTGGCGGAGCAGGGCGGCCTGGCTCTGCTGATTGCAATACTGTGTATCCTTGGCTACCTGAGTTATCGCTTCGAGTGGCGCCTGGCGTCGGGTTCGGTGTTTGCCCTGGCGCATGACGTTATTTTCGTCCTGGGCTTCTTCGCCCTGACCCAGATGGAGTTCAACCTGACGGTGCTGGCCGCTGTTTTGGCTATTTTGGGTTACTCGTTAAATGACTCGATTATCATTGCCGACCGTATCCGAGAGTTGTTGATGTCAAAACCGGACAAGCCGATTGAAGACATCAATAACGAAGCGATAGCGGCGACGATTTCCCGCACCATGATCACGTCGGGTACGACACTGCTGACTGTCGGCTCTCTGTGGCTATTGGGAGGTGGGGCGCTGGAAGGGTTTGCCATTGCGATGTTCATCGGTATTTTGACGGGCACCTGGTCTTCGGTCTCGGTCGGCACCGCGCTGCCAGAGTTGTTTAAACTCAATGCGTCACACTACAAGCTGGAGCCGGTTTCACAAGAGCCGTAACAAGCCGTCATTGAATATTCGACAAGGGCCTTCGGGCCCTTTTTTACTGTCATTTCTGTTGCTTATTTCCTGGCAAGCCACTTGTACCCAACAAGCTGGAACTATGGTAACGTCAAATGAATGGAGACTAGCGCCAAGATTGAAAGGAAAAGACGCGAGATGGGAAAAAAATCACTAGAGACCAAGATCGTTACCGCAGGACGCTCTGAGCAATGGACACAGTCACTGGTCAACCCGCCAGTTAGCCGGGCATCGACCATTGTGTTCGAATCGGTTGAGCAGATGAAGCACGCAGCGGCTCACCGTACCAACAAAACCCTATTCTATGGCCGACGAGGTACCAATACCCACTTTGCATTTCAAGATGCCATGGTCGAGTTGGAAGGTGGTGTCGGTTGTGCACTCTATCCGTGCGGGACCGCAGCAATCACCAGCGCAATTCTGTCGTTTGTAAAAGCGGGCGATCATATTTTGATGGTTGATGGTGTCTATGAGCCGACCCGTGATTTTTGTGACAAAATGCTTGATAAGATGGGAGTGGAAACCACCTATTACGATCCACTGATTGGTGAAGGGATCCGTGATCTGATCAAACCCAATACCACGGTACTTTTCCTCGAGTCACCGTGCTCGATTACCATGGAGGTCCAAGATGTTCCGACCTTGGCACGCATTGCCCATGAGCATGATTTGGTCGTGATGCTGGATAATACCTGGGCCTCTCCGATTAATTTCCAACCATTTGAACACGGCGTGGATATCTCGATTCAAGCGGCAACCAAGTACATTGTCGGCCATTCCGATGTCATGCTGGGAACCGCAGTAGCTAATGAGCGTTGTTGGGATCAACTGCGTGAAAACAGCTACCTGCTCGGTCAGTGCACCTCTCCGGACGATGTCTACCTGGCGATGCGGGGTCTTCGTACCCTAGGGGTTCGCCTGAAACAGCATGAGCAAAACAGCATCAAAGTCGCGCAGTGGCTGGCGGGACGTGAAGAAGTTGACCATGTCCGTCACCCGGCATTTGAAAGTTGCGAGGGCCACGAGTTTTACAAGCGTGATTTCAAAGGCTGCAATGGCTTGTTTTCTGTTGTGTTAAACCGCGGGAATACCGAGGCACTGACAGCGCTGCTAGATGGCATGGAGCACTTTAGCATGGGGTACTCCTGGGGGGGCTTCGAGAGTTTGATCCTTGCCAATGAAAACATCAACTCGCTGCGTACGGTCGCCAAGAAGGACTTCGCCGGGCCGCTACTGCGACTGCATGTTGGCCTGGAATCTCCGGACGATCTGATTGCTGATTTGGAGCGCGGTTTCGAGCGTTTTAACGCGGTATTGAATCAATAATCGCGGCAACGCGAATCCAATGACAAGGCCAGCAATGCTGGCCTTTTTCGTTCGCGGTTATTGTCCGGCCTCGCCAATTTCATGGCCCAGCTGGCGGAGAAACCCTTTCATATATTCTGTCCGCCGCTCGGCTTCCTGCCGGCCTGCTTGGGTATTCATCGTGGCTGATAGTTTGAATAGCTTGGTGTGGAAGTGATCAATGCAATAGGCCTTGTCATTGAGTTCTCGGTGCTCGGCAAACGGATCGTCAGTTGCGTAAAGCGCGGAATTGAAACCGGTGCTGACCTGGATGCACCGTGCAATGCCGATAGCACCGAGCGCGTCAATGCGATCGGCGTCCTGCACTATTTTTGCCTCTAAAGTTTCAGGTGTGATATTGGCGCTGAAGCTGTGGGCTTCTATTGCATGGGCGATGGCACTGAAATAGTGTTCTGGGTATTGGAGGCTTCGCAGGAGCGCCACAGCTTTTTTGCCCGCCATTTTTGATGCTTGGCTTCGCTTAGGGTGATCCTTGGGCAGAGATACACAGTCATGGAGCCAGGCTGCCGGAATGATAACGTCCAGGTTGGCTTTCTCCTGTACGCCTAATTGCTTGGCTGCGGCGACAACCCGCTTGATGTGGCTTAAGTCATGGGCCAGGTCAGCAGTTTCGAGAGAGCGGATATAGCTCTCGAGATCTTGTTCTAATTTCAGGTATTGGCTGGAGGTCATGCAGGACTCTTCTTTAATTATCTTTCTTGAGCACCGGTGTGCGCAGGTTTTGGCTACTATTTAGTAAACGCCATACTAAAGGGGAAGTTATGAAAAAGACAGGGTATTGGGCTGCTATTGTCATACTCCCAGTGACAATACTTGGTTGTTCAAGCTCAGAGCTGGAAAGCTACCAGCTTTTTCCTGATGACTTTGTATACGATGTGCCTTATGACAGTATCTACCATTATGGCTATAACCAAGGGTGTGACAGTGCGCTTGGCGTGACGGGGAATTACGGTAAGGTCTTTGGTAAAGATGAAACCTTAGATGGAAGCGATACGAAATTCAATCAGGGCTGGGATGACGGTAATCAAGCCTGTCAGTCGGGCACGCGGGTACTGATGCCGACATCGTTTATCCATGCCAATTAGCGTGCCACAGACCCCGTCCCCATAAAAAAACAGACCGCGAAGGTCTGTTTTTGGTTAAGTCATTATCATTTTGTGTTTCAGATTTACCTAGCCATGTATCGTTATTAATCGTTCGTCACAAAATGTTATGTCTTATTTAGTTTGGTCTAGTCAGTGATTGTACTTGTCCGTCACGGAACGAAACCGGTACAACAGCATGGACTTCTGGCAGCAATAAAAATGCATCTTCATTTGATTCATTATTCATTTCCACCACAACTTGGAGGTGTTTGTTCAACGCCCGCTGCAGAGACGGTGTTGAAATTTTGTTACCTTGCTTGCTGAATTGACTGTATTGACCTTTACTGGAATATACCCAAACGTTAAACGGGTCATTCCCTTTTTCTAGTTGCTCGATAAAATCGGCGATGTTTCTCATAAAAGTCCTTTTCCCTAACCAATAACTGCGTATTGATTTTCCCATTATGGAATGAAGTTGTTATTTTTCAATTTGATTTACATGTCTTATCTAGGGTTATGTGACGTACATTGCAAAAAATTGAAACTCGTATGCATATCCAAAAATCAAATTAACTTGTCCTGTCACTTTAATCCCAAGTAATCGATAAGCTTGTCAATAAACAACCCCAGATTAATTCCTTGCGGGAATATTATCAAGAAGATGAATATGATGAAGAGTGTTATAAATATAAGCCTATTGTAAAATTCTTTTTCTGAATAAAATTCAGGATTATCACAGCATATTATGTCACAGAGTAAGGGCCATAGATAAGGAGGGGTGATGGAGACGGGTGTGTGCGATTGGGCGATGAAGCAGCCTATCGAGCGGGAATACCATGATCGAGAGTGGGGAAGAGTAAATAAATCAGATAGATACTTGTTTGAGTTTCTAACCCTTGAAGGAGCCCAGGCGGGACTCAGCTGGTACACCATCCTCAAAAGACGTGACGCTTACAGGCTGGCTTTTGAGGAGTACGATTTGTCTAAGCTGGCAAATTTTGATGAAGATCACGTGGAAAAAATTATTTCCACCTACGACGTTATTAAGCACAGAGGGAAAATTAGCTCGGTATTTAATAATGCACGTGCTACACAAGCACTAATTATCGAGTACGGATCCTTGGCTGACGCATTATGGCAATTTGTCGATCACAAGCCAGTGATCAATCACTGGCCGTCAATGGACGATATTCCCACCTCTACCGATGCTTCAAAGAAAATGAGTCGCTTTCTCAAAAAGAGAGGGTTCAAATTTGTTGGGGAAACGACCTGCTATGCCTTTATGCAAGCCGTTGGCATGGTTAACGACCATTTAGTCTCCTGCCATTGCCACCAACAAGTTATCGAAGAGCAGGAATGATTCGGTATCGATAGCTTTGGCCTATTGCAGTAATAGGGAAGAGAAACTGGTTTGTCTGTCAGAGGACGCGTATTATATGCCACTTTCGTTTATCCTGGCTGTGTGAGGTGGCTTGGGTAATTTAACCTTGTAAGAAGTTGGGATAATGGCTGAAAATCCGGTAAAAATAATTCACCGTGCAACGTGGATTGGATCAATCGTCAATGTCAGTTTGGCGGTTTTGAAGATCACAGTAGGTAAAATTACAGGCAGCCAGGCGTTGGTTGCCGATGGCGTGCACAGCTTTTCTGATTTGATCACAGATACCGCCATTTTGATTGGATCGCGTTACTGGACAGCTCCTGCCGATGAAGGCCATCCTTATGGCCATGGTCGGTTCGAAACTTTTACCAATATCTTTATCGGTATTTTGCTGCTAGTCGTTGGTATTGGTATCGGCTGGGATTCGTTGTCTGCACTGGGGCATGAAGCCAATGCGACCCCGGGTATGCTGGCTTTCTGGGCGGCGATTGCCTCAATTGTCGTCAAAGAGTTACTGTACCGCTGGACCGTTATTCAAGCCAAGAAAATCAATAGCCGCTCTCTCCATGCCAATGCCTGGCACCACCGTACCGATGCGCTGAGTTCTCTGCCTGTCGCCGTCGCTGTTGTGGCGAATTATGTTTTTCCTGATTTGCATTACCTCGATCAAGTTGCGGCACTCATCGTAACGGCGATGATCCTCAAAGCGGCGTTTGAAATTCTGTGGCCTGCTATCTTGGAGCTGACCGAGGCACAGGGAGATGATGGTATTGAGGCTAAGATCCAAGGCTATGCCAGCGAAGTACCTCAGATCAAAGAAGTGCATGCTATCCGCAGCCGACGCACTGGTAGTACAATTTTGTTGGACTTCCATATGTTAGTGCACCCAGATATGCGAGTGGAAGATGCCCATACCGTCAGTGAAAAATTCAAGTCGCACATATTGTCTCAGATTGATGAGCTGGTTGATGTGATTATCCACATTGAGCCATACACTTGTGCCGAACGGGTGATCAATCCGTGTTGCGAAGATAAGAGTTGTGATTAATTTGCCTTGCGGCAGGTGACAAAAAAGGTCAATTCTTAAAAACGAGATGGTGTAACAGTTACGCGCTTAGCTATCTTCAAAGAAGTCACTCGGTACCAGTTACCCGGCAGCAATGTTGCTGCCGGGTATGGCCGGGAAGGAGATGTGCCATGCCGTTAATTCGAATCAAATCCTTGCCTTTCGCCCAGGAAGTGAGTATTCCCGCCGCCCTTGGTGTTCTTTCCAAAACGCTTGCTGAAACCAGTGAGATCGACTTGAAACATGTTATGGTGACATGGGATTATCTCCCTCCCCATCACTATGCCCACAATGGCCGCGTGGTTGACTGCCAGCCAGACCGAACCCACCCCTTGTTGGTGCACCTTGTTGCACCCAACTTCAATACCGAAGAGCAGGTTGCCACTATGCTGGAAGTCATAGCGGATACATTGGCGGATATCTTGCCGGTTGCGAAGGAGAATATCTTTATTAATTTTTCCCCTGCTTACAGTGATGGTATTTACGATGCGGGACATGTTGTCGAGTGGGATGATTAGACATATTTTATGATGATCCAGCGCACATTTTAATCAAAAGGCCGCTGGTTTAAAGCCCGCTTTTTTTGAGTCTAAAGCGCGTAAATATGTTCATGATCTTAGAGAAAGTGGATATGACGCCTTTATTCCAGGAAAGATCCCGCTGCCAGGACCTCCCTGTGTTTGCATAGCCATGCCGTAAGAAGCCATTTCTATCTTTTGAGCTGTCCTGATCAGCGCTTTGTGCTGAGCTTGTTATAAATGTAGTGGTTTTGTTATTGTTTGGCTGTGGTAATCAAACATGGAATGTCTATGAGCGCAGTTGAAGCAAATTTTGATGGCCTAGTTGGCCCTACTCACAATTACAGCGGGCTGTCTTTCGGTAATGTCGCTTCGGCGAAGAACCAAGCGACCCCCTCGAACCCTAAGCAGGCTGCCTTGCAGGGACTGGCCAAGATGAAGGCCCTGTCCGATATGGGGTTGGTACAGGGGATACTTGCACCGCAGGAGAGGCCTGATATTGCCACATTACGCCGTTTAGGCTTTAACGGCAGCGATCAAAGCGTATTGGCCGAGGCGGCGAGACAGGCACCGAAAGTGCTTGCTGCTTGCTGCTCCGCTTCAAGTATGTGGACGGCCAATGCGGCAACGGTTTCGCCTTCGGCTGACACCATGGACGGGAAAGTCCATTTTACACCAGCGAACCTAATCAATAAGTTCCACCGATCAATCGAGCATGAAGTAACAGGCCGGATCCTGACAGCGACTTTTGCTGACGATAACTATTTTGTTCATCATCCGGCCTTGCCGAGTGTCGAGCATTTCGGTGACGAGGGGGCGGCCAACCATACCCGCTTTTGTCATGATTATGCCCAACCGGGGGTAGAGTTCTTCGTCTTCGGTCGCCATGCCTTCGACGGTCGTTTTCCCAAGCCGACAACGTATCCCGCCCGCCATACCTTTGAAGCCTGTGAAGCGGTAACAAGATTGCACCAACTTGATAGTGACAAGGTGGTGATCGCTCAGCAGAACCCAGAGGTGATAGACCAGGGGGTGTTTCACAATGATGTGATTGCCGTCGGTAACCGTAATGTGTTGTTCTGTCATGAGCAGGCATTTTTGGACCAGCAGGCTGTGTATGATGAGCTCAAGCTTAAATTGTCGGGTGATATGCGCATTATCGAGGTCCCTACCAAGAGCGTTTCGATTGAAGATGCCGTCACCAGTTATTTGTTCAACTCCCAGCTTGTCACTATGCCTGACGGCAAAAATGTACTTATTTTACCTGAAGAGTGTCGCAACAATCCGCGAGTCTGGGCCTACCTGGAGCAACTTTTGTCCGATAAGCAGGGCATTGACGATATCAAAGTGTTCGACTTGAAGCAGAGCATGGCGAACGGTGGTGGACCTGCCTGCTTGAGGTTACGTGTTGTATTGACTCAACCGGAGTTGGCGGCGGTGAACCCAAGCACCCTGATGTCCGATGCGGTGTACGGCCGGCTTTGCCAATGGGTGGAGGCGCACTATCGCGATCGGTTGGTTGAGGCTGACTTGGCAGATCCTTCTCTGCTGGTCGAATCACGCACGGCCCTTGACGAGCTAAGCCAAATCCTTGGCTTGGGCTCGGTCTATCCTTTCCAGCAATAATGCGTAATGAAGCAGCACATTTTTGTGCTGCTTTTTCCAGCCCGAGCTCCTGCAAACTCTTACACATTGTTTTTGAAACATTTTATCTATCAGGAATATTCATTTTGCATCTTCTTTTGCAGAAAATGAGTTAACTTGCAAGAGAATTGGTCTTAATGGTTATTAAGTTACTGATATAGAGCAAAAATAGAGTTGGCATGAAACATGGTTGAGTTGCCCTGTTGATGATATGGGGTAAACGAGATGAAGTATTGTTATCACTTATTGGTTTTGCTGGTTCTCGCAGGATGTGGAGGTGGGGACGACGGCACTTCGTCTCAATCCCAGCAAGAAAAGCCAACCACAACACTGCTTGGTGAAAATACAGTGCCTACGGATGCTAGATTTCAGCAGTTTGAAACTTATTTATTTGAAATAAACCCTGCGGACTTTGAATTCTCCGGCAACCGGCTTTACCTCAAAGTTTACCTCTCTTCCGGCAATACCTTGTACCTGGGCCAAATCGACAAGCAAGCTCTGTTCGCCTTTCCGATATCAGTGCCGGTTAAGGAGCAGGTGGTTAGGTATGACTTGTTCAGTGACTTTGCGGGTGACAAAGCTGTCACAGGGGAGAGCACGCTATGAATAAAGCACTATTGATGTATTTTGCAGGGGCGATATCGATGCTGTCTCAAGCGATGGCCGCTGAGCAATCCATTTTGCTCAAAGATACTGTGTCTACTCAGGGAAGTGGCAGTATTGATTTGTTTAACGCTCTGATACAGCAAAATAACCCGACGGCTGCAACCTTGGAAAACTTGCGGGCTGAGAATAATAATAGCTTGGTATTGGCGGTTGATGTCAATGAAGCAGCAAACGGCACAGAGAAAGCCTCGAGCCAAGGTGTCGCCGTTGAGTCAGTTACTTTGACGGTCGTTTCTGACGGGAATACCTTTACCTTTACTGATTTTTCCACCCCGACTCAAAGCTTGTTGGCGAAAGCCGGGCAAACGGATCGGACTCTTTTTTATACCCTGATTGGCAGAACGGGCTCCTCTTCCCTGACGTCGAATACTGGATGGGAGGGGACGTCGTTTGACGCGGTACTGACGATTCCTGTTAATGTCTCGCTGGAGAATGCCACGTCAGTAGTGGTGGAGATTACCTTTCTGGAAACCAATACTTCTTTGGGTGACCCTGAAGCCTTTTATGATTTTACGGCAGGGCCTGAAGATCTTGCTATGCTGAGTCAAACAGATGCTGCAACTCTTACCGAAGAAGCCCCTGGACAAGATGAGGCGCCTTTGGTGATCACCCAGAATCAAATAGGCAGTGAGACTGATTCGTGGGTGTATTACCCTTCTTCCGTGGAGTATTACGTGGCAGCCTATGAGGATAATTACCCGGTTAAGAGCGACTATGATTTCAATGATTTGGTCGTGGGCTATCGCGTGGGTTATGGGATGACAGGGCAGCAAGTGACCTCATTGATTGTTTATGGTTATATGATTGCGAGGGGATCAGGTTATACCCACGATTGGCATTTGCACATTGGCTTGCCGGATGCCGCATCAGGCACTGGTACCCTGAACCTATTCAAGCCGGACTCTGCCGAACAAGAAAGTGGCTACCCGCAAACATTCTCCCTTACGGGAAGTTTTGACAAGCGCCTGCTGCAGGGGACGAAGTCGTTAATGAGGAGCCCCAGCTCGGAATTTGCCAATACAGAAATCGATATCGACTTGATAAAAGGCCATAAGTTTAGTGTTGCCTTTGATTTTGATACCCCTATCGAGATTTCAAGCATCTCTTTACCTCCTTATGACCCTTACTTGTATGTACAAAACACCGGTTATGAAATTCACTTACCCGAGTATGCTTCTCGGTTAGGCAGTTCTGTGAATAACGCAGAGGCCATTGGTGGTTTCAAGAACGAGCAGGGTTACCCATTTGCCATTATTATTCCTGAAGATTGGGAGCCGCCCCTCGAGCGGGAGGATTTGGGCGGCGTATACACGACTTTCCTAGAGTTTGTTACCAGTAATGGCGAGCAAGAGGACGCCTGGTATAACGCTCCGGCACAAGACAAAATCAAGCAGATCGGCAAGGCCTTTTGGAAATGGGATTAAAACACGCTTTTATGGTGGAAATTGTCCAATGACTTGACCTTAAACTGATTGCGCAGGGATAATATGGCACAACCAATAGGCTAAGGGTTTAACTTGGCCTGTTGGTTTACCTGTTTAACTAAGATTGCCCGTGACGGAGTCGAAATGGCGAAACTATCCCTTCAAGAGCAGATGCTAAAAGCTGGTCTTATTGACAAGAAAAAACTGAAGAAAGCGGGCAAGCAGTCCAAAAAATCCCGTACTCTGCGTAATGAAGCCAAAGCGGCTGTTGAAGCCAACAAAGCAGCCCAGTTGGAGCAGGATAAAGAGCTGAACCGCCAGAAGCAGGATGAGGCCAACAAGAAAGCCATCGCTTCTCAGGTCAAGCAGTTGATCGAAATGAACAAACTCGAATTGGCTGATGGCGATATCGGTTATAACTTTACCGACGGTACTTTGGTGAAGAAGATTTATGTCGATAAGCCGACACAAGACCAACTGGTGAGTGGTCGTTTAGCGATTGCCCGTTACCTTGAGAGCTATGCCGTGATCCCAGGCGTGGTTGCAGACAAGATTAGCCAGCGCGATGAAGAGACGATTATTGTCAACAATACTGTGTCTGAGCAGGAAGTTGATGAATATGATCCATACGCAGATTTCCAGATCCCAGATGATCTAATGTGGTAACGGTTTGATTCTTAGTGATTGATAAAGCCCAGCATTGCTGGGCTTTTTGTTTTCAGCTGTTTCCTCACAATCATCATTGTGGGTTAAGGAAGTCAGAGATATGCCGGTAAGTCGCTGCGCAATGCTCTGAGACCAGATCCTCCAAGTTTAGGAACGCGTGTGTCATGTCGTCGAAATGTTGATGGGTACTTTCTACCCCTAGTATCTGCAAGCGTTCGAAATACCGCTTTCCCTCGTCTTGTATCGGGTCAAACCCGGCTGTTATGAGTGTGGTTGCGGGGTGGTTACTGGGTAACGCCCCAAACAGTGGCGAAGCTTCATGGCGGTTTTCACCAAGCTGGAAATATTGGTCGAAATACCATTGTATTTTAGCGGTTTCCAAGATAAAGCCTTCACGGTAGTCAATTAATGACTCGCAGGAGAAGGTGTAGTCGAGGCTAGGGTATATCAAGACCAATTTGTCTACGCTATCAGGATTGCGCTGGGCCAGCGTTGCAGCCAATGCCCCGCCTGCCGAATCGCCTGCCAGAGAAATAGTTGGCTCAAAGGCGATAGGTAAGGGCTTTAGCGTGTTAATCATTTCTTCCAGGCCCATGATGCAGTCTACAAGGCCTTTGGGATAAGGGTGCTCGGGGGAGAGCCGATAATCAATTGTCACAACAATGTGCTGGCTATGGTGGGCGAGGCGGCGGCTTATCGGATCATAGACCTCAATGCTGCCACACATATGGCCGCCACCATGGATAAAGAGCAATATCGGCAACTCATGCTCTGGCGATGGGTGGTAAATTCGGCATGGAATTGACGTGCCGTGGATATGGGTATCAAATACTCGGCTGATATCCACCCGTGATGTAACAAATTGCTGGGTAATGGTTGCTAGCCCTAACCGGGCCATTTCTGGGGTCGGCGGTATGCCAAGTTGTTTAGCCTCTGCAAGCGCATCATTGAATGATTTTAGCCATATCTGAAGGCTTGTTGGCATGTCGGCCATGAGAGCTTCCTTGTTGTTTTAGCCGTTTAATTTCGGGGACTCGCTCAATCAGGTAATCCTTGAAATTGGCGCAGCGAGCCGGCATATACTTTCGTGGTTTGAAATAGAGGTTGAGCTCAAATTGGCTGCTGACGTAATTCTCCAAAACCGGCTGCAAGGTCTGCCGGCTGAGCTCTTGGGAGATCAAACTGATCGGTAAGTAGGCGATCCCGCCGCCGTTAATTGCGATATTTTTGAGGATCTCGCTGTCATCGGCCTCAACCGTTTGGGGGATCTCTACCGTTGAATACTCCCCGTCGAGTTCGAAGATCCACCGGTTGCCACCAACCAGCGTGCTGGCATACAGGCAGCGGTGATGCTTGAGATCATCGGGGACAACTGGCTTGCCGTTTTTTTCTATATAGTCCGGCGAGCAGCATGCCATCAGGGGCTCCCTTAGTAGCGACCGCTTCACCAGCAGGCTGTCTTTGTCTTGAAATCCGCGGTAGGTGGCATTGGCACGAATGGCAAAATCGACATCGTGGACATGATCAACCTCGAAGGCCGTTTCCAGGACGACAAAGTTTATCGAAGGGTGAAGCTGGAGGTATTCGCCGATGATTTGGCTGAGGTAGTGCTTGGCAAAGAGCGGCGTACTGGCAATTTTGATGGTCCCTCTGTCTTCACTGCTCATGTTTTGGACTTCGTTGAAGACATCATCTATCTGGGTGTGCAATAGGCTGAATCTGTCGAATAGCCGTTGCCCAGCTTGGGTAGGGGTGATTTTCCGTGTTGTGCGCTTGAGTAAACTCACCCCCATTTTCTCTTCCAGTTCATTTAACCAGCGGCTGGCGGCGGAAGGAGAGATGTTGTTGTGCTTGGCCGCTTCGCTGATCGAACCGGTTCTGACAACATGAAGAAAGAAGACAACCTTGTCCAGCATGTGCACCCCCAAAATCCATTTACCCCCATATAGTTATAGCAAAAAAGTGCCGAAAAATGATGACAGCATAGTTATATCGCCAAATGACGTCCCATATTCGCAAATGTGATTTGCATCAATGTGAGTAATTGTTTGGGGGGAATCTTCTAAAATACCAGAATACAGTGAGTTGTGTTGCCCGTCACAACTGCAGGCACTCGCTAATACCAGTTCTAACCGTTTAGATGTCAACAGTTTGGTATTCATTAAGGGGAATATAAAAATGCTAGAAAATAAAGTGTGTATCGTGACAGGTGGTGCCCAAGGTATTGGCCGCTGCATTGTTGAAACCTTTGCCAAGCAGGATGCGCTGCAAGTATATGCTTGCGACATGAACTTAGCTGCAATGGCTGACTTGGAAGCAAAATACCCGAATGTAAAAGGGGTTGAGTTGAATGTTTGCGATCGCACCAATATTGCTCAATTTGTGGAAAAGGTGAAGTCGGAACACGGCAAAATTGATGTTCTCGTTAATAATGCGGGTGTGACACGAGATAACCTGATAGAAAAAATGACTGAGGAAGATTGGGATCTGGTCTCGGATGTCAACCTCAAGGGCGTGTTCAACATGACCCAGGCCATTGCACCCGTGATGATTGAAGGTGGCTCGGGGTCAATTATAACCATGTCTTCAGTGGTCGGTACTGATGGTAATATTGGCCAGTCTAATTATGCGGCTACTAAAGGTGGCGTGATTGCCATGACCAAAGGATGGTCGAAGGAGTTTTCTCGCAAGGGGGCCCAAGTCAGGGCCAACTGTATTGCTCCTGGGTTTATCGAAACTCCAATGACTGTCGATTTACCGGAAAAAGTGCTGGACTTCATGCGGCAGAAAACACCGTTAGGCCGGATGGGCAAACCGCAAGACATTGCCAACGGTGCCTTGTTCCTAGCGAGTGACAACTCGGCCTTTATTACCGGCCAAACTTTGAAAATTGATGGTGGGTTGGTGATTTAACTTATTCGCTTCAGGTAACGTCACAATCCCCTGCGGTACGGCAGGGGATTTTTTATGCGCGGTTATTAAATCTGTTGCGCCGGTAATGCCGTGTCGCCCGCCGTTGGGCTATTTCAGATCAAAAGTGGCAGCTAAAGAAATCATTCTCCCATTGATTGGATAGGGATGAACGGAGCAAGCGAAGTTTAATCCAGTGCGTAATGCTATTTAGCATGATGTTGTCCTTTAGCCGGGTTGAACGGGCTGTTGGGTTGAGAGCCAAAGATATACCGTGAAAACTTGGCTTACAGTTGTACGCTGAATGGGGCGCTTGGTCAATAAAATAGTGTTCACTATTTATAAACAGATCATTTAACTAATATTAATCACTATCAAAATGGTAACGGCGGATGCCTAATTTGACGGGCAGAGGAGTAGGAAGCGGAAATAGCGACTTGCAGGAGATAAAAGAGCCCACGAGACTGGGCTCCGTTGTTAGTGTTGAAGGTACATTAGTGAACGCGCTTGACGCTATCGCGTTCTACCAGTGTCGGTTCGAGTTGGATCACCGTATTGGTTTCGTGCTTGTTCTGGATCTTGTCGAGCAGGATATCGACGGCTTGTTGCCCCAATCGGTGTTTGGGCTGGTGGATTGTCGTTAGTGACGGGGTAATGTACTTGGCCAGCTTGATATCGTCGTAGCCAACAATTGATAGATCTTCCGGTACGCGAAGTCCTTTTTTGCTGGCGGTGTTGATCACACCCATCGCCATCATGTCATTACAGACGAACAGGGCTGTTGGTAGTTCACCCCTGGCAAATACTTCATTAAAGGCGATTTCCCCGCCTTCACACTCGAAGTTGCCCGAGGCAATCCACTTCTTGTTGACTTCCAATCCGGCTTCTTCCATCGCCTGCACATACCCCGACAAGCGCTGCTGGGCGGTGAGTTTATCAAGCGGGCCGGTTAGGCAGCCAATTTGGGTATGTCCTTGGTCGATGAGGTGTTTGGTCGCCAGATAACCGCCATGGTGCGAGTTATCCTGGATTTTATCGCTCGGGAAATCGATCGGGCCCCAGTCCATCACCACGGTTGGTACCGGTTGGTGGCGAGAAAATAGATCGAATGCCTGACCGTCAACTTCGCTGCACATCAAAAGCAGTCCATCGACCCGTTTTTGCAGCAGGATATCGAGGCTGTCACGCATACGGGCTAGATCGCCTTCGGTATTGCACAGGATCAGGTTGTAGCCTTGCTCGTAGCAACGGCGCTCGACCCCTTTTACCACCTCGCCGAAAAAAGGGTTGGTCGAGGTGGTCACGAGCATACCGAAAGTACGGGTGTGGTTAACCTTAAGGCTTCGCGCCAAAGCTGACGGGGCATAGTTCAGCTCTTTCACTGCCGCCATGACACGGGTAGAAATGTCTTCACTGACAAAGCGGGTTTTATTTAGGACATGGCTAACCGTAGAAGTCGAGACTCCTGCGAACTTTGCTACATCTTTGATTGTCGCCATAGGCTCTCCCTGAACCGTGCCCAGGCGGGCACGGTACCAATTACTTACTGGTGCTCAATAAGAAAACGTTCCACTTCACGGCGGTGTGGAATAGAGGTTTGAGCACCCATTCGAGTGACTGAAATCGCGGCAGCAGCATGGGCAAAACGAATGGCGTCATCCATCGCCTTGCTTTCCTGCAGGCCGGTCAGCAGCGCACCGTTGAAGGTATCGCCGGCAGCCGTGGTATCTTTGGCATCGACACGGAAGCCCGGTACTTGTCTGCCTTGGCCGTTCTCGCTGACCCACACACCTTGGCTGCCCAAGGTGATCATAACGTGCTTGATGCCTTTCTCGTGCAGGGCATCGGCGGCCTGTTGGGCGCTGGTAGTGTCTGTCACCTTGATACCGGTTAGCAGTTCTGCCTCAGTCTCGTTAGGCGTAATCATATCAATATGTTGCAATAAGTCATCCGATAATGGCTGGGCAGGGGCTGGGTTTAGTACCACACGAGTCCCAGCTTGCTTTGCCACTTTTGCTGCCGCTTCGATGGTCGCCATCGGGGTTTCCAGTTGCATCAGCAGCGTATCGGCCTGCTTGATCAGGTTGTGGTGAGGCTCGATGCGAGCCGGGCTCAGGCAAGCATTGGCTTCGGCCGATATAGCGATACTGTTTTCTCCGGTTGCCGCCACTTGGATCATCGCAATACCGGTAGGCATATCTTTCTCAATCATCACGCCATCGGTATTCATGCCTTCTCTGGCAAAGGTGTCACGCATCTCGTGGCCGAAGCTATCGTCACCGACACAGGCGATAAAGGCGATATCGGCACCCAGGCGGGCGGCCGCTACTGCCTGGTTTGCCCCTTTCCCCCCGGGGATCACACAGTAACTGTGGCCATGCAGTGTTTCTCCCGGACGAGGAAACGAAGCAACTTGCAGAACATGATCGGCGTTCACACTGCCAAGAACGACTAATTTATTCATATTGGGACCTTTTTCATTCTCATTGGCCAAAATGTATGGCTTAGCAGTTGGCAAAAAAGATAGTTGCTAAGCGATAGATTCTGAACACTTCTAGGTTGTTGGGAGGCAGGATATAACCTGAAGATCTGTTATATCCTGCCCGGCGATTGGCGATTGGCTTTGAACCTTTTGCCTATCGCCACTGGCCTCATGCCTTCTCTTTACTCTGAAACCACTTTCAGAGGAACAGGGATGTTTGCTTCAACCTGCTCGCCTTTCAGCATCTTGTCGGCGGTTTCCACACCCAGTGCACCAATTAGGTCTGGCTGCTGGGCGATAGTCGCTCCAAGTTTGCCGCGCTTAACCGCAGCGATACCGTCATCAGTGCCGTCAAAGCCAACGATCAGGACATCTTTGCCCGATGCCTGGACGGCCCGCAGGGCACCCAGCGCCATTTCGTCGTTTTGGGCAAATACTGCTTGTACGTCAGGGTTAGCCGCCAGCATGTTTTCCATCACGTTCAGGCCTTTGGTGCGGTCGAAGTCCGCTGGTTGGCTCGCTAGTAGTTCCATGCCGCTTGCATTAACCGCTTGCATGAAGCCTTTACCACGCTCACGGGCTGCAGAGGTGCCGGCAATACCTTCTAGTTGGATAACGCGGGCTTTTTCACCCACTTTTTCCATGATGAACTTACCGGCCATTTCACCACCGGCCACGTTGTCAGAGGCAATGTGGCTGACTACTTCACCGCGGCTGGCACCACGGTCCAGGGTGAGGACAGGGATGTTAGAGCGGTTGGCCATGCGGATAGCATTGGAAACCGCATCGGAATCGGTCGGGTTGATCAGAATTGCCTTCACGCCACGAACTGTCAGATCTTCCACATTGGAAAGCTCTTTGCTTGGATCGTTTTGTGAATCAAGAACAATCAGGTTATAGCCCAACTCTTTCGCTTTGGCTTCAGCCCCTTCTTTCATGGTAACGAAGAATGGGTTGTTCAGCGTGGAGACAACCATTGCCATCGTGTCCTGCGCGGCAGCCGTAGAGCTGAATGAAGCTGACAGTACAGCGGCAGAGATCAGGGTTGCTAACTTTTTCATTCTATTTTCCTTTCTACATATGTCGGGTGGAGGCGGGCAGGGGGCTACCCGCGAACAGAGGTTGTGTTACTTATTTTTGTTATCTACTAGGACTGCCAGCAGGATAACCACTGCTTTCGCAATCATTTGGTAGTAGGAGGAGACATCCAATAGGTTTAGGGCGTTGTTCAAAAAGCCGATGATCAGTGCACCAATCAGGGTACCCATAATGCGGCCTTTACCACCAGCAAGGCTGGTACCGCCAAGAACAACCGCGGCGATAGCATCAAGCTCGTAGCCCATACCCGCTGTCGGCTGTGCCGAAGACAGGCGAGAGGTCACGATGATGCCGGCAAGCGCGGCGAGCAGACCACAGATGGCATAGACCCCAATCTTGACGCGATCCACATTGATACCAGAAAGACGAGCTGCTGATTCGTTACCGCCGAGGGCATAGATGTAGCGACCGAAACGGGTGTGGTTCAATAGGTACCATACCGCGGCAAAGACAATCACCATCAGCCAGATTGGCACTGGGATACCCATCGCGTAGCCGGTGCCGAACCAGGCAAAGCTGTCAGCAACGTCGGTGAAGCCAGTAGAGATAGGTCGACCATCGGTGTATACCATGGTGACACCGCGTAGCAGGGTCATGGTGACTAGGGTGGCAATGAAGGCCTGGACCTTGCCCTTGGCAATAATGACACCACTGATAGCACCGAGAGCTGCACCTGCCAGCAGGGCAGTAGGCACGGCAATCATGACTGGGACTTCCATCGCAATCAGTGAGGCGGCAAAAGCACCACATAAAGCCAGTACCGAGCCGACGCTCAGGTCAATACCGGCGGTCAGGATAACCAGTGTCATACCCACCGCAATGATGGCATTGACCGAGGTTTGACGCAGGATATTCAGGATATTGTCGACAGTGAAAAAGTTCGGGTTCAGAAATGACACCACGACAATGAGGAATATGAGCGCAATCAGAGACTTCTGCTCGATTAGCCACTCTTTGCTAAATAGCTTGGCGCTACCTGAGTTTTGTTGTTTGGTCATAGCGTTGCTGCTCATGCTGCTACCTCGTTGATTTGTTTACCCACAGCGCAGGCGAGAAGTTTTTCTTGGTCGGCCTCTTCAGCCATGAATTCACCGCTGATTTTGCCTTCGTGCATGACCAAAATGCGGTCACTCATGCCGAGTACTTCCGGCATTTCAGAAGAAACCAGGATGATGCTCATTCCTTCTGACTTGAATTGGTTGATTAGCTGGTAGATTTCTTTCTTGGCACCGACATCGACTCCGCGGGTTGGTTCGTCCAAAATCAATACCTTAGGTTTGGTCATCAAGCCCTTGGCAATGGCCACTTTCTGCTGGTTACCGCCAGAGAGGTTACCGATGATCTGGTTGTGGGTCGGTGTCTTGATGTTAAACAGGCGAATAAAGTCCTCGACGGCAGTGACCTCGTCGTAATGCCGAAGCTGGATGCCTTTTGACAGCTGCTCGAGCGAACAGATCGACATGTTCTCCTTCACCGATAGGCCAAGGATCAAACCATCCCCTTTCCGGTCTTCGGAAATATAGGCGATGCCGTTGGCCAGGCCGTCTTGCGGGGTCAGCGGGTTGATCACCTTGCCATCGAGGACCACATCACCTGACTCACGTTCAAGGGCACCGTAAATCACTTTCATGAGCTCAGTGCGGCCCGCCCCCATCAGGCCAGAGATCCCCAAGATCTCACCGCGATCCAAAGTAAAGCTGACATCGTGGACGCCCGGGCCGTTAAGGTTTTTCACTGCGAGGCAAGTGGTACCGTGTTTGACGTCGATCCGCGGGTACTGCTCATCGAGGCGGCGGCCAACCATCATTTCGATCATGGTGTCTTCATCGATATCGGCAACTGCACGCTGGCCGATGAACTTGCCGTCACGCAACACCGTGATGTCGTCACAGATCTCGAAGATCTCTTTCAAACGGTGGGAGATATAAACAATACCCGTGCCTTCTTCACGCAATTCATTGATCACCTTGAACAGGGATTCTGTCTCGGTGTCGGTCAGGGCGTCCGTCGGTTCATCCATAATGATGACCTGAGACTTGAACGACAGGGCCTTGGCAATCTCGACCATCTGCTGTTCGCCAAGGCTCAGGTCGCCCAGCAAGGTACGTGAACTGTGCTTCACATTCAGCCGGGCGAGTAGGGCATCGGCTTCCTTGTACATCTGTGACCACTTGATGCCGCCGAACGCGTTGGTTTTCTCGCGGCCAAGGAAGATGTTTTCGGCGATGGTCAATTCCGGGATCAGGTTCAGCTCCTGGTGGATGATACTGATCCCAGCCTCCTGCGAATGGCGGGGGCCATTGAAGTTAACCGTCTGGCCTTGGTAGCGAATCTCGCCAGCGTCCATGTGGTAGATGCCAGTCAACGCTTTCATCAGTGTTGACTTACCAGCACCGTTTTCACCCATCAAGGCCATTACCTTGCCCGGGTAGACATTCAGGCTGGCCTTGTCCAGCGCCTTTACGCCGGGGAATGCCTTTTCGATGTCTTTGAGTTCTAAAATTGGCTGAGTCATAGGGAGTCCTTGCAACTGGTCTCTGCAACTACGGGTGCGCTTAAAACACGACGCCGGCTTGGAAAATGACATTGGCATATGGGGTGCATTCGCCAGTACGGATCACCGCTTTACTGTTCTGGGTATGTACTTTGAACGCCTCGTGAGGCACATAAGCAATGTTGAAGGTTTTCCCGCACATCGCTTCTTCTTCTCTGACTAGGGCAATCAGCGCATCGTGGTGCTCTGGGCTGACTTGCTTGAATTCTTCTGCCATCACCACGCCTTCAATCTGCATCTCGCCCAGCAAGGCTTTTACTGTCTGGATGAAGGTGGGAACACCTGGGATAAGGGCAAGATCAATGCGTTGGGTTTCATCTGGGATTGGCAGACCCGCGTCACACACAGTGACTTCATCGGTATGGCCAAGAGTGGCAACCAGATAGGACAATTCTGAGTTGATGAGTGCGCTCTTTTTCATGCTTGCACCTTAGTTATTGATGGTGGTGATGCTTCTAACGTCGTATGCCAACCTTGGCCGTATCATCCGTGTCTTAATCTTCCATCGAAACGATTACGCAATCGTTTCGATGGCGATAAATGTAAAAGCAAACGTTTCGATGCGCACTAATTATGGTTGAAAAATGTGATTGGGCTCAGAAGAAATATCCTTTTGGTGAATGTTTTTTGTGCATTGGGAATCATGGCGGCAGGGGCTATGTGATTTTTATGTAAGGTTTTGCAAAGGGGGGGAGTTTGCTTTGAAATTTGGCGGGCGAAAGGCTTATTATTGCAGCGTATATACGCCTGCAAATAGCTTAGGCGCAGATCTTTAATCACCGAAATGGACTGATCGTGATGGTAACCGTACTCCAGCTTCAACCTGTCTTGCTCAGTATTGCCCCAGTTTCAGTAGCTGTGATGCTATATGCGATGAAGAGGAAGAAATTGTGGTTGATGCGGATGTCATTGCTTGGAATGGTGCTGTCAGTGTTTCTACTTTTTGCCTTTCAATACCTGGATTATCGCTATCTAGAAAGTTGCCTCCAGCAAGGGGAGGTCTACAATCCGTTGCAAAACTCTTGTATCAAATTCAATTAGCGATTTTCAGACTAGCTTAGCGTTGCCAAGATAACCTGTGCACTGGGAAAGACAGCGTAGGCCTCGTCCCCAATATTGAGCCCCGTCACGTCTTCGCTTCCTTTATCAATCAGGGCACAAATCTCATCGTTTTGGTTGAGTGTCAGGGTTACTTCGACCGAATTGTCGTCGGCATCGATCGCTTTGACTCTTCCCATTATCCAGTTATGCCCCGAGGTGGTATCGTACGTGTCTTGATCGGGCTGGGCCTCAGGCATTGACGAGGGAAGTTTGATATCGATGGCCGGCCCTTTGATCAGGGCTACCACATCTTTCCCCTGATGCAGGTTCAGCCGAACTGTGCTGCCATGGGTGATAGTGGCGGTGAGCTTTATGCCTCCCTGCAATACGACAGTGATCAGATCATGTAGGGCATGGTTTTCTATCTGCTCAATGGTCCCAAAGAGCTGGTTTCTGGCGCTGGTTTGCAGCGACAGCTTGCTCATGACACCAAGCAGGCTGTGCAGCGGTACACTTTCGTCGTTGAGCGCTTCCAACCCCATCGATTGGATTTGTTCCAGCAGCTCATACATTTGTACCAGCCGCTGGCCATGATTCGTCAGTGAAGCGCCACCACCGCCTTTTCCCCCTTTTTCAGATTCGATGAGAGGAAGTTCAGACTGGTGGTTCATTTCCTTTACGGCATCGAATGCGGCTTTGTAGCTGATCCCTGCGAGCTTGGCCCCCTGGCTGATCGAACCCGACGAGGCAATGGCTTTTAGCAGGGCGATGCGGCGGGGATTGGCGAACATTTTGCCTTGTTGCGACAAGGTAAGCGTTGCGTCGAAATCCATAGTGTTGTCCGTCCCTTTGTGCCAATGTGTGCCAGATCATAAATCGTTGCGGTGTTTTTCCGTAGAGTATACCTGACTTTTAGTAGTGATTGATTTATAAAACAAAAAAATCAAGATATGAAGGAAAGCGGAACAATGAAACCAAAGCAAACCCTACTGTTTATTCTAAACGATGCACCCTATGGCTCGGAGCGCTCTTTCAATGGCTTGCGGCTGGCGATTAATCTTGGTGAGCAAAGTGAAGCCGAGACTGAAATCAAAATCTTTTTGATGTCTGATGCCGTCAGCTGTGCACTGCCAGCCCAAGCGCCGGGAGAAGGGTACCATGTCCAGCAGATGCTGGAGATTCTGATCGCCCAAGGTGCCGAAGTGAAACTGTGCAAAACCTGCTGCAACGCCCGCGGACTGTCGTCATTGCCACTTATCGAAGGTGCCGAAATTGGTACATTGGATGATTTATCACTCTGGACGCTACAGGCCGACAAAGTCGTGACATTCTGATCAGAGCCAGGGCTGATGGTATTCAGCCCTGTATGCCTTCGGTCAGTGGATTGATAGGTGTTAGCCGGTATAGCTGCTCGCACGGCTCAGCAGCTGAAAACCGATGTTGACACTGCCAGCCGAGCCCGCAGGTGTGTCGCTATCCTCAATTTTCTCAACCAGCAGCTCAGATGCCTTGATCGCCATGTCTGGATAATCGACGTGAATAGCCGTGATACCAGGGTAACTTTGCTGGCAATAGTCAGCCCCATCAAGGCAGGTTATCGCCATCGATGTCGGTACTTTAATCACCCGGCGTTGGCACTCGAACAGTGCACCCATGGCAATGTTTTCATGGGTACAGATCAATGCATCTAGCTCCCGCTCTCGCAGTAGCAACTTTGCGAGCCCCTCTGCACCTAACTCGATGCTGGCTTGCCCGTGGGAGGTCAGGAAATGATCTGGGGTCAAGTAGCCTTCGAGCATCGCTGCCTGCCAGCCTCTGAGCTGCTTGTTGAGGATCGCCTGGTCACCATGGCCACCGATAAAGCCAATGTTCTTGAATCCTTGGGCGATTAGCTGCTGGGTCAAGACTTTTGCCGCTTGGTAATGATCGACACCGACATTGAGATCTATGGCCAACGGGGTGATTTCATTGACTTCGAGTACGGGGATATTACAGGCTTCGAGTAACTTCCGTCCTTTTGCCGAACGCTCACTGCCAAACAGTACGATAGCCGCTGGGCTACTGGCCAGAATGTTGGTGAGGATTTTCTCTTCTTGCTCTAACACACCGCCGGTATAGCTAATTTGCAGTTGGTAATTACGCTTAGCCAGGTGGGATTGAAACGGCCCAGTGAATTGGCCGCAGGCACTCTCCGTCATCGACGGAATAAGCATGGCGATCGTATCGCTCTGGCCTGAAGCGAGCGCGCCGGCGGCTTTGTTGGGAATATAGCCAAGCTCATCGACGGCTTGTTGGATTTTTTCGCGCAGTTTGTCAGAAACCTGCTCTGGGGTACGCAGTGCCCGTGATACTGTCATCGAGCCCACACCTGCGAGTTTGGCAACATCCGCGAGTGTTGCACGACCTGTGCTGCGACGTTTTCGAGGCTCAGCCATCGAATCTCCCTACATCATAAAATAGCATTGCTAATTCAAGTTGGTTAGCAATGCTATTTTCATTTAAAAATCAGATGCTTAATTTTAACATCCTGATTGCGTTATTGTGAAACATGCATTTTAACCTTGTTGATACCAAGGTTCCAATTGGTTTGCCAGCTCTGTGAGATTAAAAATGGTAGCGCTATCACAAATTTTGGTAGCGCTATCAGATAGCGCTACCAAATGTGATTTTGATCGCTTTATTTATCCAGTCCGATCGTTAAAGTGGCCCCAACGACACAAGTTACCCATTGAAGAAACGAGAAGAGCGATGCTGAAAGAACTGCTTACCCAAGATGTAATTAGCCTTCATGATTCGGCTGAAAACTGGCAACAGGCGATTGAGTTGGCTTGCCAACCGCTGATTGACAATGGTGCTATCGAACCAAGCTACGTTGAGGCAATTTTCAAGTCACACCAAGAAATGGGGCCTTATTACGTCATCGGTCCAGGGATCGCAATGCCGCACGCTCGCCCCGAAAACGGTGTAAACCGCCTGGCGCTGGGGCTGACAGTGATCCGCAACGGTGTGAACTTCGATGCCGATGAAAATGATCCGGTGAAAATGTTGGTGACACTGGCTGCGACCGATAGCAACAGCCACGTCGATGCGATTGCCCAGCTCGCAGAGCTCTTTATGAACGAAGAACATGTGGCGCAAATCTGTGCCGCGCAAGATGTTGCCGCTATTCGCCGCATCATCGAAACCTATTAATTCAAATGGCTTTTGCCAAACAAACAACGGCGAATTGTTCGCACACTAATAACGCTTAAAGTAGTAGAAAGGTAGAATATTATGAAAATCATGGTTGTATGTGGTCACGGTCTAGGCACTTCTCTGATGATGGAAATGAGCATCAAGGGCATCGTGAAAGACTTGGGTGTAGCGGCAAATGTAGACCATATTGATTTGGGGTCGGCGAAAGGCACCGAAAGCGATATCTTTATCGGTACTAATGATATTGCTGAGCAGCTGGTCGCTCAGGGTATCGGCGGAAAAATCGTTGCTCTGGACAACATGGTAGATAAAAACGCGATGAAAGACCGTCTTTCTGCAGCCCTACAAGAGCTTGGCGCACTATAAGAGGCCACTATGGAATTCTTTCGCTTTTTAATGAACGACGTGCTGGCCGAGCCAGCCGTCCTGGTCGGTCTGATAGCGCTTATCGGTCTGATTGCCCAGCAAAAACCAGTGACCGAGTGTATCAAGGGTACGGTCAAGACCATTATGGGTTTTGTGATCCTGGGGGCCGGTGCGGGATTGGTTGTCACCTCTCTGGGCGATTTCTCTGCCATCTTCACTGAAGCATTCGGTATTTCCGGGGTAGTACCTAATAACGAAGCCATTGTGTCGATTGCTCAGGAAGCCTTCGGCAAAGAGATGGCGATGATCATGTTCTTCGCCATGCTGGTGAATATCCTGATCGCCCGTTTCACGCCTTGGAAATTTATCTTCCTGACCGGCCACCACACCCTGTTCATGTCGATGATGGTGGCTGCGATTCTGTCGTCGAGTGGCATGAGTGGTGTGCCGCTGATTGTTCTTGGCTCGCTGGTTGTTGGTTTTGTGATGGTGCTATTCCCAGCCATTGCCCATAAGTACATGAAGCAGGTGACAGGCTCTGATGATGTGGCCATTGGTCATTTTTCCACCATGTCGTATGTGCTGGCGGGTTTCATCGGTAGCAAATTTGGTAACAAAGAGCACTCTACCGAAGATATGGATGTGCCAAAGAGCTTGTTGTTCTTGCGTGATACGCCGGTGGCGATCTCCTTCACCATGAGTATCATCTTCTTGATCACCTGTTTGTTTGCTGGTGGTGATTTTGTCCGTGAAGTGAGTGGTGGCAAGCACTGGTTCATGTTCTCGCTGATGCAGTCAATCACATTTGCAGCCGGTGTTTACGTTATCCTTCAGGGTGTGCGTATGGTTATCGCTGAAATCGTACCGGCATTCAAAGGGATCTCTGACAAGCTGGTACCTAATGCCAAACCTGCGCTTGATTGCCCGGTGGTGTTCCCATATGCACCAAACGCGGTTTTGGTTGGCTTCCTATCCAGCTTCACTGCCGGCCTGTTCGGTATGTTCCTGCTCTACATCATGGGGCTGACAGTCATTATCCCGGGGGTGGTACCGCACTTCTTCGTTGGCGCTGCTGCAGGGGTATTCGGCAACGCAACCGGTGGCCGCCGGGGTGCAATGCTGGGTGCGTTTGCCCAAGGCCTATTGATTACCTTCCTACCGGTATTCTTGCTGCCGGTACTGGGTGACCTTGGCTTTGCCAATACTACCTTCAGTGATGCTGACTTTGGTATCGTCGGTATCTTGCTAGGTCTGATTGTCCGCTAAGGGCAACTTATAGAATCTGCGTTGAACCAGAGAAAAGCGAGGGGAGAGCCCTCGCTTTTTCATATAACCATACTGAATTGTTTATTGTGGAACGCGTTGAAAAGACTACGCAGTTTGCGCGTCTTTCGCTTCAGTTTCTTCGCTAACGTCGGTTTCGATAAGCCGGTTGAGGCGCGGTGCCAGGTAGACACAAACCAAGCCAACAAGGGTCGACGCGATAGCCAAGGCATAGAAATAATTACCATAAGAAACCAGGCTTTCGACCGGGGTCATCTCTGCTTCGCCAGTTGCAGACAGACCTGCCACCCAGGCTCCCGCAACCGAGGCCAGTGCCAGCGTCATGTTCCATGCACCATAGATGAAACCGCGGATCCGGCTCGGGAACAGTTTGGCGATGGCAGATAGACCAAGGGCAGAAATTAACAACTCACCGATGGCGAACAAGAAGTGCGGCGCGGCAATCCAGAACGGGTTGAGCATGCCGTTTTCATCACCGAAGTACTGTGAGAAACCAGCCAAACCAAAGGCGGCAGCACAGACCAGCATCCCCAGAGCGAACTTGCCCGGCATGGACAGATCTTTGCCTTTCTCGCCCAGCGTGGTGTAGATGTGGGCCAGTACCGGGCTGAGGAAAATAATCCACAGCGGGTTGAATGACTGGTAAGAAACTGGGTTGATGGCAAAACCAAAAATCTCTGCTTCAACGTTATTGATCGCGAAGAAGTTCAAGGAGGTCGGCATCTGGTTATACAACACGAAGAAGGCCAATGCCTGTCCCATCAATACCAAGCCGACGATCATGCGCTTGCGGCTGATCGGGGCTTCTTTCTTCATTTCCTTGGTGATCAGGAACAGGATGACCAGAGCCGCCGTGGCCAGGACGAACTGGGCTAACGGTAAGTTGGTGAGCAAGTAGCTGGCTAGGGCTACGGCAATCAAGGCCGCAGATAAGAACAAGCTGTTGGTCTTGAATGGGATGGCATGCTTGTCGGCTTCGGTCGCCTTGGTGATTTTCTTGTTGAGCATCAAATAGGTAATGACGTTAACCGCCATACCGACCCCTGATAGGATAAAGGCTGAGGTCCAACCGATACTGTAAGCCATGATCGGTGCGCCCAGTTGGGCGACAAAGGCGCCGATGTTGTTGACCATGTAAAACAAGGTATAGGCGCCGTCCAGGCGAGGGTCATTTTTCTCATAGGCTGAGGCTATGATGGTTGGCGGTGCAACACTACCGATACCACGGCCAACGGCGACAGTACCTAAACCGACGAAGACGAAGTGCGGCTGGGCAGTGATCGCCGAGTAGGCAATGATGAAATAACCGAGACCTTGGAAAAAGAAGCCCCAGACCAAGGTACGTTTGGCCCCAAGGATCTTATCGGCCAGCCAGCCACCGACAAACAGCATCGCTGCACCGAGGGCGGCAAATGCGCCGAAGGTGGCAAACGAGGTCTTCTGGTCGATACCGAGTTCTTCACCGAGGAACACCGGCAAGATCGCCCATAAGCTGTAGAAAGAGAGCGCCCACCAGAACTGGCATGAACACAGGATATAGAAGGTTATCGGATGTTTCTTTTTCATGTGCGGAATTCCATTTTCTTAAGCGTTATCACAGGGCTTGGGTGTAGAACGTCTTGTAAGCACGGTACAGTTCGAAAATGTCAAACTTGGAAGACAACTCGAAAGGCGAATGCATGGAAAGCAATGCAGCACCGGCATCTATAGTGTTGATGCCGTAGTGGGCAAGGTACTTGGCAACCGTACCGCCGCCCCCTTCATCCACTTTGCCAAGTAGGCCGGTTTGCCAGCTGATTTCATGTTCGTCGAAGATACGGCGTAGCGCGGCGACATATTCAGCATCGGCGTCGTTGGAAGCGACTTTGCCACCATGGCCGGTGTACTTGGTGAGTACCAGTCCGTAGCCCAACTTAGAGGCATTCTGCGCATCGTGGACCGACTCAAACAGCGGGTTAAGGCCGGCATTCACGTCGGAAGACAGCGCATAGGATTGCCATAGGCAGCGGCGAAGCAATTGGTCGTTGTAGGTATTGCCAGCTTGGCGGATCAGCAGTTCACCCACGAAGTATTCCAGATAGCGAGACTCCAGGCCGGTCGCACCGGATGAGCCGATCTCTTCTTTATCAACCAAGAAGCACACTGCGGTTTGCTCTGGGGTAGGGATATCAAAAATCGCTTCCAGAGAGGTGAAGGCACAGATGCGATCGTCCTGGCCGTAAGCACCGATCATGCCTTGATCGATACCGACATCACGGGCGTTACCTGCAGGAACCAACATCAGTTCTGCAGAGATGAAATCGGTCTCGCTGATCTCGTATTTCTCGAACAGCTTGGTGAGTACGTGATGTTTTACCTTGTCTTTGACTTTCTCATCGTCGAAAGCCATTGGAACCGAGCCGACAATAATCTGCAGCTCTTCACCTTTGAGGACTTCGTCTGCCTTGCGGTCACGCTGAACTTTGCGGTCGAGGTGGGGGAGCAGGTCGGGGATAGTGAAAACAGGATCGGATTCCTCTTCACCAATCGTGATATCAACACGACGGCCGGATTTCGTCACCACCACACCATGCAACGCAAGAGGACGGGATGCCCACTGGTACTTTTTGATACCGCCGTAATAGTGGGTACGCATCAGGGCCAGTTCATTTTTTTCGTACATTGGATTGGGTTTTAGATCGAGGCGTGGTGAGTCAATGTGCGAAACGACAAAGCGGATCCCATCTTGAATTGGTTGCTGGCCGATAATAGCCAATACAACATTTTTGTTTCTGTTGACGAAGTAGGCTTTGTCGCCAGGTTGTAACTGCTGGTAGTCTTCTATTGGGCGGAAGCCGTATTGTTTGGCCTTCTCAATGGCGACATTCACGCATTGGCGTTCGGTTTTACCTTTATTGAGGAAGTCTTTGTAGTCTTCGCAGAAATGATTGATGTCATTGATTTGGGTATTGTCGAGATTTAACCAACCATTCGTATATTGCAGCGTTTCCATTGCTTATCTCCAAAAGGGCGATTGTTTTCGCTGTGAAGACTATCATTCTGCATATTTGCTTTAATGTGAGTTTGATCTGCTTACATGTATAAACTATATGGTTTTTAATTCTAATTTATTGACTATTATGTAATTAAAAGTTCTTTTGTTTGTGTTTTCTTGTATCTGGCGGAAAAGTGCTTGGCTATGGTTGTGAAAACCCTGTTTTGGTTGGTTGGAGTCTTATTTTTAGGGCGGTGGAAGGGGGTGGTAAATATAAATAAAATAGACTGTGTTAATCGCATTTTATATAGAAAGATGATGAAAAGGATGGGTTCGATTTAATTTGAAAATATCTATTTTGCTCTGGAAGGGAATGCAATACTTTTATTGCGCACTTTGATAAGTTTTTCTAATGAAAGAGCGAGAGCGGCATGATCTGACCTATTTATAAAATATTGTTGAACTATGATCACATCTGTTTCCTGTGTGAGTATAAATTCACTATAAGTAGAATATTTACGTAATAATTCACTATAGGAGCTGTTTTGTGTCTTTTTTGTAGCGGTTAGGTTGGGTGATCTTTACAAAATGGAGGGCTTGATAAGCATTAATATGACTTAGGTATCATAATAATACGAGATGTAGAGTTTTGTACTGGAATTGGGCTTTGCTCACAAAAAATATGACATTACTAATTATAATCATCCATAAGTTTTATGAATAAGAAGCAATCACTGGGTAAAAGTTAAATTATAAAAGAATTATCTACCCAAGAGAGATACGGCAGTCCTTTTGGTAACTATAGATATTGAGGCTTGATATTTGGTTCTCATGTAAATGAGAGGTCTGCGAAAACTGATTTGTTCTAAATGCACTCTTTATGCTGCTAAGTATTCAGAGTGTGGTGTGAAATAGCAATCGGTGAAAAATATGTCAGAACTTTACGATGTCATTATTATCGGTGGCGGTGCTGGTGGAATGTCTGCTGGTGTCTATGCTGCTCGCGGTAAAATGAAAACCCTGATCATTGAGGATAAAAGGAATACCGGTGGTCAGGCCGCAACAACCAGTGAGATGGAAAACTATCCGGGTATTCTGGAAGCCACCGGCCCACAGTTGATGGATATGTTCCGTGAGCACTGCAATAAATTCGGTGTCGAATTCGTCCGTGGTTTGGTAACCGGTATTTCAATCGCCGAAGACGGTTTTATTAAAACCTTAATGACCAACAAAGGCGAAACCTACCAGACAAAAAGCATTATTGTTGCCACAGGGGCAACACCGCGCATCCTTGGAATCAAAGGCGAGTCTGAGTTCCGTGGTAAAGGGGTGTCTTACTGCGCCACCTGCGATGCCGATTTCTATGAAGAGTTGGATGTGGTGGTGGTTGGCTCTGGCAATACTGCGGTGGAAGAGTCTGTCTTCCTCACCAAGTTTGTCAATAAAGTCACCATGATTGTGTTGCATGACCAGGGCATTTTGGATGCTGACCGTACCGCCCAGGAGCAGGCTTTCGCTAACGACAAAATCGAGTTTGTTTGGAACTCGGTGGTGGAAGAGATCACCGGCGATGAGTTGGTCAACGGCGTGAAGCTGAAGAACCTGAAAAGCGGCGAGATCAGCGAGCGAGCCGCCGACGGGGTGTTCATGTTCGTCGGTACGGTGCCAAAAACCGACTTTGTCAAAGAGCTTATAGAGCTGACACCACAAGGCTACGTTATTACCAATGACAAGCAGGAAACCAGCGTCCCCGGTATTTTTGCCGTGGGTGATGTGACCGACAAGTTCCTTCGTCAGGTCGTTACCGCTGCCGGTGATGGTGCCGTGGCTGCTGTTGCTGCCGACCGTTATATCGAAGAAGAAGAGAACTGGCGTAAGTCTGTAGCCGAGTTTGGCGGCACTGCAATGGTGGCCTTTTGGAATCCGCTCAGCAAAGAAAGCTTGGATGTGATCAACCAGCTTGAGCTTAATTGTAAAGATCATCCAGAGCAGCGTGTCGTCACCATCGATACCTACAAGAGCCAGAACATTGCCAGCCGTTTCTCTGTGTCCGAAGTGCCGGTCGTGATCCGATTTGACGCTGGGCAGGAAGCCAAGCGAGTAGATGTAAAGGATATCTCAGAGTTAGAAACGCTGTATTAAGGGAAACACAATGATCGAATTGAACAAAGAAAATTTCGATGCGGAAGTGAAGGTCGACGGCATTGTGCTGGTCGATTTCTGGAGCGAGAACTGCGGCCGCTGTATTGAGCTGATGCCGGACGTGATCAAGCTGGCTGAAAAGTACGGTGAAGAGATCAAGTTCTGCAAGCTCAACATTCAGGGTAATCGCCGTTTGGCGATGGCGCAGAAAGTGATGGGGCTACCTTCTTTTGTTTTCTACCGTAACGGTGAGAAAGCAGAGCACCTTTCCGGTGAAGAGTTAGAAATCGAACATGTAGAAAGCATGATCGAAAGCTTGGTGGCTGAAACTGCCTAAAGCATAAAAGAATTTGTATTGAATGGGTGAAAGCCCGTTGGCACAAATAAACCGGTGAGCAATCACCATTAGTAATAACTATGTAATCCGTACCCTTGGAGTGAACAATGCTCAAAGATAAGAAAGTGATTATCTTGGGAGACAGGGACGGTGTACCGGGTCAGGCAATTGAAGCCTGCATCAAATCTGCCGGTGCGCATGTTCTTTTCTCTACAACTGAGTGTTTCGTCTGAACCAGCGCAGGTGCTATGGATCTGGAAAACCAAAAGAGGATTAAAGGTTTCGCTGACGAGTTCGGCCCAGAGAATCTGGTTGTCGTCCTTGGCGGTGCTGAGGCGGAAGCTTCGGGCCTAGCGTGTGAAACCGTGACTAACGGCGATCCTACTTTTGCCGGACCATTGGCCGGAGTCCAGTTGGGACTCTCTTGTTATCATGTGGTTGAGCCGGAAATAAAAGACAATGTCGACGCTGCTACCTATGACGAGCAGGTCAGCATGATGGAAATGGTACTTGATGTCGATGCCATCGTGGCGGAAGTCAAAGAGTATCGTGAGCAATTTGGAAAGTATGTTTAATCGGGAGCAGAATTGTGTTCGCTAACAAAACAGTGATCATTCTGGGAGACCGTGACGGCGTACCTGGGCAGGCAATTGAAGCTTGCATGAAGACAACAGGTGCTCACGTTGCTTTCTCCACCACAGAATGTTTCGTCTGAACAAGCGCTGGCGCAATGGATCTTGAGAACCAAAAGCGGATTAAAGCCCTAGCCGATGAAAAAGGCGCCGAGAATCTGGTTGTGATTCTGGGTGGCGCAGAAGCGGAAGCTTCTGGCCTAGCGTGTGAAACCGTCACCACCGGTGATCCGACTTTTGCAGGACCATTGGCGGGAGTCCAGTTGGGACTCTCTTGTTATCACGTGGTTGAAGACGAAGTTAAAAATGCCGTCGATCCGGTTGTTTATGATGAACAAGTTGGAATGATGGAAATGGTACTTGATGTCGATGCTATCAAAGCGGAAATGCAACAATACCGCAGCGAAACTGCATTAGCATAAGTATATCTCAATGCTGGTTCGGATCTGTTTTCAAACAGGCAGGTTCGAACCTCTTATCCGGCTCGGATGCAGGAGTAACAATGGGATACGCAGTAATCAAAGGCGTGAGCTATGTGCTCGCCCATACCCCAGATGTGTTGATCCAACACGGTTCGGTGCAAGTTCAGACCAGGGCAAAAGACCCATCAGACGTTTACTTGCAGCAGTTGAAAGACCATCTTCGCCCCTTCGAAGAAGTGGTATCTTACCCCGCGAACCAGTGCTACATCGGAAACCTGACCCCACAGCAGTTGGCTGATATTCCCCTACCTTGGTATGAAAACCATGAGCACAAGGCCCATGAAGGTAAGTTCGGTGAAATTTACAGCCAGCCTCAATTTTATGCCATGTTGAATCACGTTGACGTGTTCAACTTGGTCCACCTTACCCAGGAATTCATTGATAGCTATCAGTCTAGTGCTGGCCACCATCCGCTATACGGCGAGGTTGATTTATTGGCAGGCCATCAGCTGATCAGCAAAGACGAAATCCTGGCGTTGGTTGAACATCATCAGGCCGAAGTCCTGATGATGAACGGCGAGTTGGTCGGCTGTGTGAAAGCCGCCCACGACGAAGACGAAAATCTCTCAGCCCATATCATGCTGGAAAACCTTTGCACAAAGGCGTCTGGTGTGATGGCAGCAATGCACCTCAAGCAGCAGGGCATTGAACTTGATAACGTTGACTACATCATTGAATGTTCTGAAGAAGCGTGTGGCGATATCAACCAGCGTGGCGGCGGTAACTTCGCCAAAGCGATTGGGGAAATCATCGGCTGTAACAGCGCGACGGGCTCTGACGTCCGCGGTTTCTGCGCCGCACCGGCTCATGCGATGACACTGGCTGCAGCTTTAGTGAAATCAGGCGTGTTCAAGAACGTGATGGTGGTTGCAGGTGGCGCGGTTGCCAAACTGGGCATGAACGGCCGTGACCATGTGAAGCAAAACATGCCGGTATTGGAAGATTGCCTGGCAGGCTTTGCCTGCATGGTGACAGAAAACGACGGTGTCAGCCCGGAAATCAATACTGATATTGTCGGCCGTCACCAGATCGGGACGGGCTCATCGCCTCAGGCCGTTATGACAGCTCTGATTGCCAACCCGCTGAAAGTAGCGGGCATGAAGATGACCGATATCGACAAGTACTCGGTGGAAATGCAAAACCCTGAGATCACCAAGCCAGCCGGCGCCGGGAATGTGCCCGAGTCCAACTACAAGATGATTGCGGCACTGGCAGTGAAAGAAGGCCAAATGGAGCGTACTCAGCTTCCCGCCTTTGTTCAGCAGCATGGCATGACAGGTTTTGCGCCGACCCAGGGCCATATTCCATCAGGGGTTCCCTTCCTTGGCTTTGGTCGCGAGATGATTATCAACGGTGAAATCAACAATTTCATGATGGTCGGCAAAGGCAGCTTGTTCCTCGGGCGTATGACCAACTTGTTCGATGGCCTCAGCTTTGTGGTGCAGAAGAACAGCGGCAAACAAGCACAAGCCTTTGACGAAAATCAGGTTAAACAAGTCGTTGCGCAGGCAATGCGCGATGTGGCTGAGAACCTACTGACCCCTAAACAGGGTGAGCAGTAACCGGAGGCTGAGATGGCGAATATCAATCAACAACTGGCCGATACTTTCAATGCCATGGCTGATGGCTTGATGAGTGGACAGTTTGGCAAAAAACTTCGCATCGGCCTGACCCTAATTGGCAGCGAGCACGGGTCTGAAGAATTACTGCGCGGGGCACAGATGGTTGCCCGCCAGTACAGTGATATCGAACCTGTCCTGATTGGCTGTGATGGACCAGATTGTGGCTTCGAATGTTATCCGGCAGCGGATCTGCATGAGTGCCACAAGGTGATGGAAAGCCTGTTTGCCGAGCAGCAGCTCGACGGCTGCGTCACCCTTCATTACGCTTTCCCATTAGGAGTGAGCACCATGGGCAAGGTGGTAACACCGTCAACGGGGCGTGAAATGATCATCGCTTCTACGACAGGGACCACCGATACCCAGCGTCAGGCAGCCATGCTGAAAAATGCGATTTACGGTATCGCGCTGGCTAAATCAACAGGGATCGAAAAGCCTACTGTCGGTGTGCTCAATGTGGATGGCGCCGCAGTGTGCGAACGGGCACTGCGTGAGCTGAAGCAGGGTGGTTACGATATCCAGTTTGCCGAATCCGGACGAGCTGATGGCGGTATTGCCATGCGCGGCAACGATCTGTTGCAGGGCACACCGGATGTAATGGTGACCGATAGCCTGACTGGCAATCTGCTGATGAAAATGTTCTCGTCATTTACGACTGGTGGTAGTTATGAAGCCTCTGGCTTTGGCTATGGACCGGGGTTAGGTGAGGGCGCGACGAAACAACCTGTGAATATCATCTCACGGGCGTCAGGCGCACCGGTTGTGGCAGGAGCCATGAGGTTGTGTGCTGACGCAGCGAGAGGAGAGGTTATGAAGCGCGTTGACGAGGAATGGGAAGCCGCCACCCTGTCAGGGTTAAACAGTGTCTTGACCAGATATTGCACGGCCAAGCCTGCTGCGGAGCAGACTGAAACGGTGGTTGCACCACCGGAGAAGGTGACCGACGCAGAGATAGGCGGGATAGATATCCTCGCTATCGAAGAGGCCTGCCAGGCACTGTGGAAAGCGAACATTTTTGCCCGCACCGGGATGGGCTGTACGGGTCCTATCGTGCTAGTGGCAAAAGATGATTTGGAACAAGCAAGAATCAGGTTAGTTGAGGCAGACTATATCAGCTAACATGGATTTCTGCTTTAAATCCAGATAATTACACTATTCTGTCCGATTGGAATAGTTCATCGGGGCCTCAGTTGCTGATATTGATATCAAATAGTGGGGCACCCTTACCGTCCACTTCAAAGGAATTAGAGATGACAGAGAAAATTCGTCTGACGCAGATGACCAAGAAAGCCGGGTGAGCCGCTAAAATAGGCCCCAAGGCCATGGCGCAGGTTCTGCAGTCCATTTCACCCCTATTTCCCGAACAAGCGTATCCCAATCTGATGGTTGGGTTGACGGTAAGTGATGATGCTGCCGTCTACAAAATCAACGACGATGTTGCCGTTATCCAAACATTGGATTTCTTTACTCCGATCGTGGATGACCCCTATGACTTCGGTGCCATTGCCGCAGCGAATGCCCTGAGTGATGTCTATGCCATGGGTGGTCAGGTAACACTGGCGATGAATATCTTTTGTGTGCCAACCGACCTTCCTCAAGAGGTTGTCGGCCAAATCCTCAAAGGCGGTGCGGAGAAAGTCCGTGAAGCCGGCGCGGTATTGGTTGGCGGCCATACCGTGGAAGACAGCGAGCCGAAGTTTGGCTTGTCTGTGATGGGTACCATCCACCCGTCCAAAGTGCAAACCAAGGCGGCGGTGGAAAGTGGCGATGTCCTGGTACTGACCAAACCGATTGGTACCGGGCTGATCTCGACAGCTGCAAAACGCGGTAAAGCTAGTCAGGCGGCGATCAAAGCTTCTACTGACAATATGAAAAAGCTAAACCGCAAGGCGGCTGAGATCTTTGCCAACTACCCCGTTAAGGCGTGTACCGATGTCACTGGTTACTCCCTGTTGGGCCATGCCCATGAAATGGCAGAGAAAAGTGATATCTGTATGCACTTCAAGGCGGAGCAGGTGCCGTTCTTACCAGAAGCTGAAGACTATGCCGCTCAAGGGTTATTCCCGGGCGGGGCGAAGCGCAATCTCGATGCGTATCGTGAAGACATAGCTTTCGACGATGGTCTGGATGAAAGTTGGCATCGCAAGCTGTGCTGCCCGGAAACCTCCGGCGGCCTGCTGGCAGCAGTACCGAAAGATTGTCTGGATGCGTTATTAACTGAATTTAGCAGTCAAGATGAACCCTGTTGGGTTGTCGGGTTTGCCGAGGTAGGTTCTGGCCTCAAGGTCAGCTAACTCGGTCACTAATCAGGTTGTCCGGCCTCAGCCGAGGCCGGCACCTTGCTAAATCAATTCTATCTTGGGATCTCCTCCCATTTGACGCTTGTTTGGAGAAACACATGAAACTCGAACTAGGCAATATCCATGTTCGCGATCTGGCCTTTGGTCCAGTAAGCGAAGTCAAAGAAAATACCGTGGTCATCGATCAGCAGGCATTAATTGCCCACCTGACCGAGCTGGATCACCGTATCCGCTCGTTAGAACTGTCTATCGCCAAACCCGGCGACAGCACCCGCATTATGCCGGTTAAAGATGTTATCGAACCGCGCGTTAAAGTCGGCTGCGAAGGCGATATCTTCCCAGGGCGCCACCTCGGCGAAGAAGCCATGGTCGGTGAAGGCCGCACCCATGTGCTAAAAGGCATGGCAGTGGTGACCACCGGTGAAATCGTTGGTTTCCAGGAAGGGATCATCGATATGAGCGGGCCGGGCGCGGATTACACGCCGTTCTCGTCAACCCTTAACCTGGTTATCCAGTGCGAAGTGGACGATAGCTGTAACCAGTACGATCACGAAGGCGTGGTTCGTTTGGTGGGCTTGGAAGCCGCTCGCTGGATCGGCCGTTTGGCTGAGCATGTTGAGCCACAAGAGATTGAGACTTACGAAACCAAGCCACTGCTAGAGCAAGCTGCACAATTCCCGCACCTGCCGAAAGTGGGTTATGTCTACATGCTGCAAAGCCAGGGCTTGCTGCACGACACTTATTACTACGGTGTTGATGTGAAGGGCATTCTGCCAACATTGATGTACCCAACCGAAGTGATGGACGGCGCGATCATCAGTGGTAACTGTGTATCGGCCTGTGACAAGAACACCAGCTTCGTTCACCAGAACAGCCCGGTCATTTATGACCTATACCGCCACCACGGCACCAAGTATAACTTCATGGGCGTTATCGTGACGAACGAAAACGTCACCCTGAAAGACAAAGAGCGCTCTTCGAACTTCACCGTCAAGCTCGCCAAGCAAATGGGGTGGGAAGCGGCGATTGTCAGCGAGGAAGGCTTTGGTAACCCAGATGCCGACTTGATGATGAACTGTGCCAAGTTGGAAGCCGCAGGTATCAAGACTGTATTGCTGACTGACGAATATGCCGGCCAGAACGGTGAAAGCCAGTCATTGGCTGACTCCCACAAGAGTGCCGATGCGGTGATCACCAATGGTAACGCGAATCAGCTAGTGACCCTACCTGCCATGAATACCGTGATTGGCCACGACCGCTATGCCGATGTGGTCGCGGGTGGCTTTAATGGTAGCTTGCATGAAGACGGTTCAATCACTGTAGAACTACAGGCGATTATCGGTGCGACCAGTGAGCTTGGTTTCCACACCCTCACCACCAAAGCTAGCTAAGCGAGGACACGCAAATGACAATTAAAGTCGTATATTACCTAAACCAGTTCTTCGCCCAGAAAGGTGGTGAAGAGATGGCCCACATTCCAATGGAAGTGGCGGAAGGTCCGGTTGGCGTCGGTGCGCAAGTGAACACCATGCTGAAGGACAAAGCAGAAATCACCCATACCATTATCTGTGGTGACTCCTACTTCAACGAAAACGAAAGCCTATGTTGCCACGGCCTGCAGGAAATATTAGCCCAGCTGAAACCTGATCTTGTGGTAGCAGGCCCGGCCTTTAATGCCGGCCGCTATGGTATGGCGTGTGGTACGGTAGCAAAAGTGGCGCATGAGATGGGTATCACTACTATCTCTGGTATGTACCCTGAAAACCCTGGTTACGAACTATTCCGTCAATATGCCTACATGGTTGAAACCGGCAATAGCGCTGCCAGCATGCGTAAAGCGGTGCCGGCAATGGTTAACCTGATCAACCGCTTTATCGACACTGAAGGTGAAATGGGCTCGCCGGAAGAAGCTGGCTACATGGCCCGCGGTATCCGTGTAAACTTCTTCGCGCAAAAGCGTGGTTCTGAGCGTGCGGTTGATTTGTTGATTAACAAGTTGGCGGGTAGCGAGTATACAACCGAATACCCAATGCCAGTGTTTGACCGTGTCGAGCCCCAACCTCCGGTTGAAATGCTCAGCACAGCTAAGTTTGCGTTGGTAACATCTGGTGGTGTGGTGCCTAAAGGTAACCCGGATCATATCGAGTCCTCCAGTGCTTCCAAGTACGGTGAGTACAGCATTCAGGGGCTAGAGTGCTTGACCGAAGATACTCACGAAACCGCACACGGCGGCTACGACCCTGTGGCATGTAACAACAACCCTAACCGCGTACTGCCTGTCGACGTGCTGCGCGACATGGAACGCGAAGGCGTCATCGGTAGTCTGCATGATATGTTCTACACCACGGTTGGTAACGGTACGGCGGTTGCCAAAGCCAAAGAATACGGTGCAGAAATCGCGATGAAGCTGCAGAAAGCCGGGGTCACCGCTGCTATCTTTACTTCCACTTGAGGCACTTGCACACGTTGCGGCGCAACGATGGTCAAAGAAATCGAGAAAGTCATGCCAGTGGTTCACATTGCAACCGTAGTCCCAATTTCGAAAACAGTCGGCGCAAACCGTATTGTTCCAGCCGTGGCAATCCCACACCCACTGGGCAATCCGACTATGCAGCCAGCTGAAGAGAAATACCTGCGTCGTCAGTTAGTCGAGAAGGCACTACGTGCACTTCAGACTAAGATTGATGATCAAACGGTATTCTAAGTCGAGACTTGTGTAATTGCCCAATTGCATGAGACCAAGCCAGCCGGTAACGGCTGGCTTTTTTATTTTATACCCAAGTTACCTCAAGGTGCTGAACCTGCATCTTGAAGTAGCTTGGGTATATTCCTAGATGTAATAAAGATTTTATTTATGAACGTGGCTAAATAACCATCTGTGGATTAAGGTTATTGATGGCGGTTTTGACTAAATTACTGTGCACTTGTGTGAACATCTATGTATGTAATCTGCGATTGATTTATTGAATGTGTGACGCCGCTTCATAAAGGAATTTTTGCCAAGAGAGTAAGAACATTCTCAATGGAAAATTTTTCACTTTATATATTAAAAATATGATGGGGTATTTTTAAAATAATCACTTGTTTATTCGGTTTGATGTGTTTTGTTATTGATTTAATCAGTATTAAAGTGTTTGAAAAATATTCATGGGTTAAATTAAATCAACAAATAATTTATATAAGGTAAATATATTTATGGTAAGGGCAGTTACTCGTCCTCTCTTTGTCTTTATCTCAATTATCTATAGCGTGATGGCGATCGCATCAGAGAGTATCGAGGCTGCTAGTGAGTTTGGATGGAGGGCGTATAACGTTGAGAAATATAATGATGTACCCATTAATCAGATACATAGTTGGAATTTGCACATAACTGATAGTTCAGGAAATCCTACCGACTGTGTTCCACTGCAGGTAAGAGGTGGTATGCCTGCTCATCGGCATGGTTTACCTACTCAACCCCAATGGCACCAAGAGAGAGACGTTGGAAACTACCGAATAGATGGCTTGAAGTTTCAGATGCCGGGTTTATGGCAAGTGGTCTTTTCATGTAAGGATGACAGAGAGCGTACCCATGAATTTATCTTTGAGTTTATGCTTTAGGCGCTTCAATTACCTATTGCTGTGTATGGTGATTATCGGGTGCCCCGGGGAGGGACCCGCTTTTCGCCAGCATTGGAACCAAGATGACCTAAGGATTCTGCAGTCACTGCATTTGTCCAATCTACCGCCAGTCACTGATCCTGGTAATGCTTATATCGGTAATGATGCTGCCGCAGAGCTGGGACGAAAATTGTTTTTCTCACCCCAGTTAAGCCAAAAAGGCGATACCTCCTGTGCCCATTGCCACCAACCTAAACATTACTTCACATCGGGTAAAGCGGTAGACGGCAAGCGTAATACGCCCACTGTGGTGGGCAGTGCGGCTTTTTCTTGGCAATTTTGGGATGGTCGGGCTGATAGTTTATGGTCACAGGCACTGTTTCCGCTCGAAGATCCTACTGAGCATGCACTGAGTCGGCTTGAAGTTGTTCATATCGTACTGGACAACTTCCAGGATGACTACAAAGAGGCATTTGGAGCAACGGAAAAACTGACTAATTTTCTGAACGAAAAGGCATCATTGCCAAGACAAGCCTCGCCAGTAAACAGTGCCGAAAACTGGGAGTTGTTGACCGATGGGCAGCGCAGCCAAATCAACCAGATCTATGCGTCAATAGGTAAGGCTTTGGCGGCATACCAAGCCAGACTGATGCCCGCAGAGTCGAGGTTTGATAAGTATGTCGAAGCGGTTGTCAAAAAAGATTATGGGTCGGCTCATCAGCTTTTGAGCCCCGCTGAAGAGGCAGGGCTACGCCTATTTATCAGCGACAGGGGGCGTTGTATCCGCTGTCATAGCGGACCATTGTTTTCAAATGGAGGATTCACCGCAACCGCAGCGCCTGGGAGTCTGCATGATGAAGGGCGCTTGGCGATTATTGAGCAACTGCCAAATAATGAGTTCAATTGCTTAAGCCGATATGCCGATGAAGGTGAAGGTAGTTGTGATGAGCTGGTGTATTTAAAAACAGCAGGTGAAGAGTTACGCCATGCATTTAAAGTCCCAACACTCAGAAATATAAGCTTAACGGCACCGTACATGCACAACGGCGCGTTTAATGAGCTTAGTGAGGTAATGGATTATTACAATCGCTCGCCTCGGAATAGCTTGAACCACACAGAGCTAGAACCGCTTTACCTATTTCCCTTCCAACTCAAACAACTTGAGCAGTTTTTATTGTCACTTGAAAGTGGAATAGCACCTTCATCTGTATGGGAGCTTGCCCACAACCAGGAGAAAGTAGAATGAAATATATTTCCCTGTTGTTTATTAGCCTATTTTCACTACCTAGTTGGGCACATGTACGATGGTTTGTTAACTCCACGCAATATACGGATGTAAGCCTACCGGTTGATGCGTTATTCTATTCGATATTAGTGGCCGTACTGGGTTTTTGTCTCTTTGCGTATGTTGTTACTCGGCAAGGGTTAATCGGCTCGGTGACATCCAATCCTGTTATGACCGACACCTTCTTTTTTTGGCGGCTTTTAACCGTCGTCATGGCGTTATTTTTTATCCTTAATGTGGTGCTGGGCGAGTTTATTGCGCCGAATCTCCAATTGGATACGGGACGTGAGATGATTGGTGTTTGTTTGCAAGTTGCTGTGGCCACTGTCATGGTTTTTTCGGTAACAATCAGTGGGTTTATGATTTTGTTGATCGCAATAGCCTCGAGCATATTGTTGCCATTTTCAGCAGTGATTGACTATCTTCCAGAGCTTATCGGTATTGGAGGCGCGTTAGTATTGATTGGCCCTTACATTACTCCCTTTGATAAGAAAATGTTCAGTTACTTAGCCCAGCAAATCGGTGGGAGAGAAGCCGCCGTGATTTTGCTTCGTTTTATGCTGGGGTTACAACTGCTGATATTGGGGCTGCACAATAAACTCATGCTGCCAGGTTTATCGCTGACGTTTCTTGAAATGTATCCTTACTATAACTTTTTCCAGTTACTTGGCTGGGAAGCATTCAGTCACTTGCATTTTGTCTGGTTTGTGGGTTTGAGTGAGTCTCTGCTAGGACTAATGCTAATGTTAGGCTTCGCAAACCGATTGGTGATGGGGTTGCTGGCGACTATTTTCTTGATAACGACCTATGTAGCGGGGCCAGCCGATGTGTTAGGCCATCTCCCTATTTTTGCCATCGCCTTTATTTTGCTGTGTGAGTCGGTGAACAAAGTACCGAGTGCTATCGCTGTGAAAACAATAGACTTAGGTGACACATAGAAGTGAAATAGCCAGCCTGACTAGGCTGGCTTTCGGTTTTTACTCGTACTCAGAAGCGTAAGTTTCTTCGTAAGTGTGAGAGTAAAGCTCAAACAAGTTACCGAACGGGTCTTCCAGGTAAACCATTTTAGCTGGTTTGTTATCATCTTCTGGATGGTAGCGCATGATATCCATACGTACTTTACCGCCGAACTTCTCCACTTTTTCAATTGTCGCTGCGAAATCATCGGTCTGAAGGCAGAAGTGGAAAATACCCAGGCGAGAGAAGTCAACTTCGTGACGCTCTTGGCGCTCTTTCATTTCGAACAACTCAACACCAATGCCATCGGTAGTGACCAGGTGGGCAATGTTGAAACCTTTGAAGCCTTCGCCGAAAACAGCGATACACATTCTGCCGATGGCGGTCTCACGCTCTTCAACGACTTTGGTGTTACCCATAACGACTTTCAGGCCTAGAGCATTGGTATAAAACTCAACTGCTTTATCCATATCGCCGACCATGATACCTACGTGATTCATTTTCATAATTTGCTCCAGACTCTGATGTCTTGCTTCGTGATTAGTACAAGATTTGTTTCGATGGAGAGAGTATATGGAGAACTAACAATTAACTGAAATTATCAAATATTATAAAAATAATAATTTAATTTTATTGAAAGATGTGCCGATTTATATCGTTTCTGCATTGGACGAATAGGGACAAGCTCTGTAACAAAGGCGAATCGTTGAGCCATCATGAAATCACTCACTCATATTCCCGCTTCCTCTGTGTAAACTCGCATCCAGTACTAATAACCAAAAACTGATGCGTCAACGTCAGTTTGGACATGCCTTCGGTGGTATCCAACTCAAATCCCTCATACACCGCACCAAGTTCGACATAGGCACTCCAACGCTCGGCGACCGTGCATTTTTGCTCCAGAGAGATCCCCATCTCGTGTAGACCGGACTGGGTATGAGGCTGTAAGTTGCCGTCGCGGCAGTGGAGTTACTGCTTTTTCAGCTGTTGATGCTGTGAGCCCACAATAAACTCATGCTACCTAGTTTCTCGGATTAAGTGAGTCGGTGAACACTACAGCGGGTGAGAATTCACCTAAAGTAAAAGAATGTGGTGCTCAAACAAACTGAGAATGCAATCCCAAAGACATGCTAGTTGAAACGATGCCTGATTTGTTGATTATCGGCTTTATTTTCCTGACCGGTTGGCTCGCTCACGCTATCAGTTCACGAGCCCATATCCCCCGTGTCACCATCCTGGTTTCAATTGGTGTGCTAGTAGGGCCGGTCGGGCTGGATATCGTTCCGGCGGCATTTACCCAACACTTTTCAACCGTCACCCACCTAGCATTGGCGATGATTGGTTTTTTGCTTGGCGAAAGCTTTGCAGGGCGGGATCTCATTGCCGAGCGACGCCAGATCTTTCTCATTTCACTCGGTGCCTCTTTGGTGCCTGCAATCGCCGTATTTAGCCTTATCTTTCTGGCGACCTCCAACCTTGTTTTGTCCTTGGTCCTTGCGGGTATTGCAACGGCAACCGATCCGGCCGCTACCGTCGATGTTATTCATGAGTACAGGGCCCGTGGGGCCGTATCCAGGCTCCTCAAGGGGGTCGTTGCGGTCGATGATGCGTGGGGCGTAATAATATTCAGCTTGCTATTGGTTGCCGCGACCACTGTCGCTGGTAATGAAACAAGTGTTGGCGATATTGCACACAGTGCTTGGGAGGTGTTCGGGGCATTGCTATTGGGGGTTGTCATCGGAATACCGATGTCGGCAGTGGTAGGGCGTCACCGGCCTGGCGAGCCGACGCTTGTTGAAGCGATGGGCTTTGTTTTCATCTGTGGTGGTTGTGCTCTCTTCTTAGACGTCTCTTATTTGCTAGCTTGTATGATGCTAGGGGCAACAGTGGCAAGAAGGGCAAAACATATCGAAAGGCCTTTTCATGATATTGAAACAGTCAGTGATCCTTTTCTCATCATCTTCTTTCTTCTCTCCGGGATGAGCATAGAACTCTCGGCTCTTAACCTGTTGGGTGTTATCGGCCTTGTGTACGTGTTAGCCCGCTGCCTTGGTAAAATTTTCGGAGCGGTGGTGTTTGCACATTTTGCCCAGTCATCGCCACAGGTAACCCGTTATTTGGGCTGGTGCTTATTACCACAGGCTGGCGTGGCGATCGGTATGGCATTATTGGTTGGAGAGCGGCTGCCAGAAATTGGCGAGCCCGTTTTGACCTTAGCGGTGACCACGACGGTATTCTTTGAATTAATCGGGCCGCTTGTTACGCGGTGGAGCCTTTACCGTGCCGGGGAATTACAGTGAACAGTTGCATTGATAGGCCCGTCTACTGGTTGGCCTGGAATGTGATGACAAACTTATTTACGGTATCAACGAGATGCTCGACTGAGCCCCAGCCGTTACTTTCCGAAAAGAGCTCATGGTTCTGAAATTGGGGAATTGCCAAGTAACGCCCCGAAAAATTATACAGATACCGAAAAATGCCAATCCACTGCATAAGCTGGGCATGGCTGATCTTGCTGCGGTACGAGGCCGGCAACCAATTGTCGAAGTGGCCCCAGAATTGATTGTGCCAGTCGGGGCGGGTAGGGACAGCATTATTCTTGGCCGAAATTTCAAGCTGTCCGGTATGGGTGAGCACGCCAAGGCCTAACTGCCAATGCTCACATTGGTTGTGATGGCTAAACTGGTACCACTTTTCATGCCACCAACTCAGAGTCTGCTTGTTGCTTGTTACTTCAGATGATGCAAAGGAGGGCTCATGGCAACGAAAAGCATGAAGGTAATACAAATTAGCCTGATCGAGTTTCACCTGTTCGGCAAAAGCGGTTATCGCAGCCCCCTGAATAAAGCTTTCATGCTCTAGTACTAAGTTGAGAGCAATATTGCTGGAAAGGCGCTGTTTAAGGTTTTGAAAATGCGAATGGGCCGCATATACAGGCCGTAGCAATGTGCCCTCATTGGATTTGGCAAATTCGCCAGTGCAGTGGCTGTGATGGGGCTTCCGTATACCCGTCGCAACTTGAGGTAACAGGTTATCGCTGATCAAAAGCTGATAACCCGTATTGCTGTCCGAGGTAGTGAGAAACCAGCAATCAAGTCCCCGGAGTTTTGTTCCGACAGGTTTGGTGTTGCTCTGCTTGCTCGCGCTAAGCCCAGAACGGCAGCGAACAACATGGCTATGGGTATATTCTGATACGGGAGGAATAGGGTTAAACCACAGCGGCTTGGTATTCGGCAAATCGAACTCCCATTGCGCTGAGGCTGGATTTGATCAGTTGCAGATCGATAAACTGAAAATCGCGGTTCTGCTTCTCGGGAAATAACCGATGGATATCTGCAGCTGTTAAAGTCATGTGGTTTGGGTTGGGTTTGCACAGGACTTGGTAGCGTTCAATCGCTTGCTCAATGGTATTGAGTGACTCCATATCCAGACCATCCTGTTGGTTGAGCAGAACAATACTCCGGTAAGGAGTTTCGTGTGGCTTCACACTGCCCGCGAGGGGATGGGAGACCAATCTTGCTCCTGTATGAATTTTGTCACGGGCTAATGTCAATACGTCCAGAATATGATCCTGGTGTGTAATGGTGACATGGGGGGATAGGGTCGCAAGGCTTAAGTTGTTGCTAATAATTTCTAGTCTGTCGTATCTCACGTTCTTGTCCATTATTGTTTTAATATCACGCTAGATTATAAATTCATTTGCCATGCACAAATTTGATCTTGTTGGTTGTTTTAATCAAAAAATGGACAATTAAATAAAGATAATCGCTCAGATAAGTAAATATAATTCGATGTTAATTAGCTGTAATTAATCTGTATTTAAAACTGATAAAGCCCCTGAGTTGATAATGCTTGTGAAGCGAAATAATGTTAACTTGCGCACGCTTAAGTACATTGTGTTGCATAATGTTCATACTTTGTCTGCGAGCTCACATTACCATCATTTTGCGCTTTAACTTAATGATTATTATGGTTATATTGAATCCATCGAAACGCGGAAGTGGATGGGGTCTGGTGGCCCTCCCGGTCTTCAAAACCGACGTGAGCTGAATAGGCTTTGGCAGGTTCGATTCCTGCTCCTTCCGCCAACTCATTTCTATTATTTCAGAAATTATAAAACATCAGTTATTCGTATGTTTTATTCAGGGGTGAAAAATGACAGCGGCATTTTAATACCACTGATTCTTTATTAAGTCTCCTTTTATTATTGTCCCTGACTTTTTCAAAGCCCTACTTAATTCTTAACGGCCTGAGTATTTACTCTGGCAGTTTTAATTTTTAACTTATGGGGCTTTATCATGGCAGTAAGCACCTTATCATCGATTCCACAAATTGAAAAAATCTTGCAGCAAGCTTTTTTGGCACCCTTTATAGAGCGCTTGAGTCGTCCTGTAGTCGCCGATGCTGTTCGAGAGCAGGTTGCCCGGTATAAAAAGCAGCATTTACAGGAGCCTGAAAAGTATCCGTTTTCCTTGGAGCAGTTGTATCACAATATTGAGCGAGCTTGCTGGTTGCTTAACCAGCAGCGTTTGCAGCGAGTCGTTAACGGTACCGGGGTTATTGTTCATACCAACTTGGGACGCTCGCCAATCAATGCTGATCTCTGGCAGCAGGTCACCGAAGTTAATACCCACTACAGCAATCTGGAAATTGATTTGAGCACGGGTAAGCGAGGTAAGCGCAAAGGGCTTCTCCAGCAACTGATGCAATATCTGGTCAAAGGCGAGAACACGCTTGTTGTGAACAATAATGCGTCATCGATCTATTTGCTACTACATGAATTGGCCAAGGGCAAAGAAGTGATTGTGTCTCGCGGTGAGCAGATCCAGATTGGCGGCGGGTTCAGGATCCCGGATATTCTTGCACTGTCGGGGGCCAAGCTGGTTGAAGTGGGTACCACTAACATCACAACCACCCAGGACTATCTCGATGCCATTACTGACGAGACTGCGATGGTACTGCTAGTGCATACTTCAAACTTCAAGATCCGGGGCTTTACCGAATCACCTGATGTCAGAGAGTTGGCAAGTGCGCTTCCGGATCACGTGATATTAGCGGTTGATCAGGGTTCTGGTACTACGACGGAGCAGATGCCGGACGAGCCAACGGTTTCCAGCTACATTGATGCCGGGGCGGACTTGGTGTGTTATTCAGGGGATAAAATCCTTGGTGGACCTCAGGCGGGTATGATTTCGGGCAAAGATGCGCTTATTCGACAGCTTGAGAAGAACCCGATGATGCGTGCTTTTCGTCCCAGCAGGATTGTTTATTCGCTGTTGGAAGAGTTGGTGGTGCGAAAGCTGAACCAGCAGGCAGAAGGAAAAGGGGTTGCCGAAACCAAAAGCCATGCTGATCTCAGATTGCTGGAACAAAGAGCTCAAGAATTGGTCGCTGGTTTTGGTGATCTTATTTCGGTGGTGCAATCGGAAATGACGGTCGGTGGAGGATCGCTGCCTGATCAGTCTGATCCCTCTTGGTCGGTGCAGATCAACCCTAGCCAGCCAGCTTTCCAGCGATCTCCTGATAAATTGCTGGCCCTTATGAGGCAGTGGCCACTGCCGGTGATTGGGGTGATAAAGCATGACAAGGTCCAGCTTAATATGGCGACAGTTGAGGCTTCTGAGATCCCGTATTTACGTAACCAGCTGGCGGAGGTGTTGTAATGAGTTATGTTGTCGGAACCGCAGGGCACGTCGATCATGGTAAATCAGCCCTGATAAAAGCACTAACAGGGATAGATACTGCACATTTGCCGCAGGAAAAGAAGCGAGGTATGACCATTGATCTGGGTTTTGCCTATTTTAAACACCAAAATGGCGAGCCAGTTGGGGTGATTGATGTTCCGGGCCACGAGCGCTTTATTCGCAATATGGTTGCCGGGGTGTGGAGCCTCGATATGGTGCTGTTTGTGGTGGCGGCTGATGAAGGCTGGATGCAAATGTCCACCGATCACCTCAAAGTCATCGCGTCGATGGGGATTGAAAATGTCACCTTGGTGATCACCAAAGCCGATTTGGTGGACGAGGAGATGTTGGGTCTGGTGGAAGAAGAATCTCTGGAGCAGTTTCTCGATATTGCCGGCTTTATCCCAGATTCGGTCACGGTGTCAGCCCTTCAAGGAGAAGGCATTGAGGGGCTGCGTCAGCACATCTGTCAGAAGCTGGATAAAACGGTAGATGGCGAACGGCAAGACCATGCACGCCACGGCCACTTATACATCGATCGCGTGTTTACCGTTAACGGTGTCGGGACGACAGTCACCGGCAGTCTGTGTGGTGGTGAGTTTGCGGTTGGTCAAAAGCTCTATATGCAGCCCGGCGGTCGTGAGGTGCAGGTTAAGAGCCTGCAGTCATACCACCAGAATATTCAGTTGGCAAAGCCGGTTTCCCGAGTGGCGATTGGTCTCAAGGGGATCAAGAAAAAAGAGGTTGAGCGGGGTTTCTGCTTGACCAGCCACAAGGAGGCTTCATTTGTTACCGATGAAGTGATTGTCCGTCTCAACAGCCAGCTCTTCGAAAACAAATGTCGAAACAACAGCGAAGTGGAAGTGGCGTTTGGGACGTTTAATACATTAGCTAAGATATTTGTTTTCAAGGGGACCAACCTTGCCCGGCTTCGGCTGAAACAGCCTGCAAGCTGCTTCTGGAATCAAAGAGCGTTGCTGATCCAGCATGGTGGCAGTCGTATTCTCAACTGTGGTGCCATCGTCTGGTCGGGGGCTGTTGCGAAGGCGGATCGTAATAAACTCTATGATCTTCTGATGGCGATGCCACAGCATCCTGCATGGGAAGACTACGTCACTATCAATATGTCGCTCTATGGTTTTGCCAAGCGCGGAGAGCAAGCTCTCGATGAGTCCGGCTACAAAATTTGTGGTGACTGGCTGTATACCGAAGAGTGCTTCAATCAAACCTATCAGCAGGTCGGAGCAATTCTTAAGCAGGGACAAATTGATCTGTCGTCTATTGAACTGAGTGGAAAGCTGCAAATGGCAGTGGCCCCATTGTCGGCTGTACTTGATGAGCTGGTTCAAGAAGGCAAGATACGACAATGCAATGAGCTTTACTCACTAGGTAGTGGGCAGAATGAAGCTCAGTTGTCGCCGACAGCCAAGAAGATCCTTGAGCATATGGAGCAAGCCGGTAAGCAAGGTTACGAGGCGGATAAAGAGAAAATTCCAGGCGCACAGAAGGAGCTGAGAAACTTAGTCAGGCTTGGTTTTGCGGTGCCGATGGAAGGGAAAATATACTACCTCGCATCAATCTATGAGGGGTTGGTACAAGACCTACTCCGTCATCGGCAGGAAGGGGAGCGGTTCGCTATCTCTGAAGCAAGGGAGCGAACAGGACTATCCCGCAAGTATATGATCCCTTTACTAAATCGCATGGAAGCCGATGGTTGGATTAAGCGGGTTGATAATGATAGGGAAGTACTTAAGGCTTTAGAGGTTGAGTACGCATAGTCTAACCTTTATTTCATTGCGGGCATATCAAAGCCTATGCTTTATTTGGGCATAGGCTTTTGATGTTCAAGATAAGTCATCTCGAATAACCGACCTGCCAGATTGGCTACGTAGATTAACGTTATGGGAAGCATTTACTGGCAGATTATTTTTTAGCTTAATCTAATTTTCTAAGTTAACTCAGGCCAACAGTATTTAGGGCACAGTTCTATGTAAATCCAACCTCTATAATGAGTTATAGATTAACCATTGAGGGACTGCTGATGCTAAATGATAACCATGCGTTTATATTAGATTTTCCTGAGCTCAAAATCGATATTGTTCAACTCAACCACGATGACCCGAGGTTTAAAGCCGAGCTGCAGCGCTACCACGAACTAGACTACAAGATTCGTCAGTTGGAAATTTCAGGCAGCCCGATTGATGATACTTGCATGAATGACTTGAAACACCAGCGAATGGTGCTAAAAGATGCCTTGTATAAGCAGCTCACTCAACATCACGAGCAGGCGAAATTAGGGTAAATACAGCTTAAGCCTTGCTATCTAGTGAGGCTTTTTATTTATAATTCCTCCTGTACCTATCCTTTTTATATAATCGCTTCATGTTATTTTGAACGGTTTTTTTCAAATGGACTCTAGGAAACACCAAGAAGCTTATGGAGCGTTATGATCTTGATTTGATGAGTTTTGCCGGATATCCCGTCGATCATTTCTAATAGCAAGTGAATATAAAATATCACCTGTTTTCTTACTCATCATCCGCCCAGACTTTTTTAAAGTCTGGCCAAGACCAGTCGGTTATTGATACCCCTTGTAAGACCCCCGCCACCGAAGTGTTTGCCGATGATGGAATAACGGCACCAGCCAGTTTTCGTATTGCATAGTTGTTCCGATTGATTCCAGTTGTGCTAAATAGTCTTTAACTTCCCACCGTTCGCGGATGTGGTTCAATTGTTGGTGAAGCCAGCTTTGCGCCTCGGAGGATAAACCGCTGTGCAAGATGGTATTGGAGTAAAACCAGCGAAAAACGGAAACCGGTAGGTTATCGTCAACATTGAAGCTGGCAATGATGATGGCCTCCTTTAACACTTCTCGCTCTGCGCGTTCATGGAACTCGGCAAAAGGATAGACCTTAACCTTACTGGAGATACCCATACGCTGGAGTTTATCGCTGAGTGCTTTGGCGCAATCGAGGATGACCATATGGTCATAGGCCATGTCGTGCTGTGGTGCATAGTATGCCTGCCACCTCCGATAGGGAAATCATCACATCTTGTTTGGTACCCAGAGGCATTAAGCGCGAGTAGTACTGAAAAGCTCTTTCATCTTTCATTGGACAGCAAATATGTTGCAAATAAGGAACGCGACAAGTTTAAAACTTCCTTATTTTAAGCTCATGCGGCAAAAAGCGCTAATTTGTATTGGGTTGTCGTCAATAAGGGGAAGTAAAGTTATAAAATTGGACTCTTTTTCTTTTCCTTATTTTTACCGATACTAGCTCTATATTCAGTTTGACTTGCTTGGCCTTGGGCCGCTTAAAGACTCATTAGGGGTAGCTATGACTCAGTTTCCGGACGATTTTTTATGGGGTGGGGCAATTGCCGCTAACCAGGTTGAAGGTGCTTATGATCTCGATGGCAAAGGGCTATCGACGTCGGACATGCTACCTTCTGGGATTTTAAGTCCTCATCAAACCCGGGAAGTGCGTACTGCGGGTATAAAGGATGTAGCAATCGACTTCTATCATCGTTACCCGGACGATATTTCCCTGTTCAAGGAGATGGGGTTCAACTGCCTGCGCCTGTCTATTGCCTGGAGCCGTATTTTCCCCAATGGTGATGAACAACAGCCAAATGAAGCGGGCCTAGCCTACTACGACCGCATTTTTGACGAGCTTGCCAAGCACGATATCACCCCTTTCGTGACGCTTTCCCATTATGAAATGCCTTACGCACTGGTAGAGAATTACGGTGGTTGGGCAGACCGCAAGCTGATTGAGTTCTTTGAACGTTACGTACGTACGGTTTTCCAGCGCTATAAGGACAAAGTGAAATTGTGGCTGACTTTCAATGAAATCAATATGTCACTGCATGCGCCGTTCACAGGGGTGGGGTTGCATGAAGATGCCACTGAGCAGGCTATTTATCAGGCTATCCACCATCAACTCGTTGCCAATGCTAAAGCTGTGAAATTGTGTCAGCAAATTATTCCTGATGGCAAAATTGGCAATATGTTGCTTGGAGCGATCAACTACCCGTATACCTGTAACCCGGATGATGTGATTGCCGCCATGCACGAGAACAACAAGTGGTTGTTTTTCGGCGATGTACAAACCCGAGGTAAATATCCTGGTTATATGCTGCGCTACTTCCGTGAAAATAACATTGAAATAGCGATGGAGGAGGGCGACCTTGAAACAATTTCTCAGGCTTCTGTCGACTTCATTTCATTTAGCTATTACGCCAGTGGCTGCGCCAGTGCCGATCCGAAACAGAAGGAGGTCGGTAACATTGTCGACAGTGTGCCGAACCCGTACCTAGAGAAAAGTCAATGGGGATGGCTTATCGATCCTAAAGGGCTGCGAATTCTGCTGAACTTCCTATACGACCGTTACCAGAAGCCATTATTCATCGTTGAAAACGGCTTGGGGGCTCGTGATGAAATCGATGAAAATGGTGAAATCCAAGACGATTACCGGATCCAGTACCTCAACGATCATTTGGTGCAGGCGAGGGAAGCCTTGTTAGATGGTGTCGAGTTGATGGGGTTCACTAGCTGGGGGCCTATTGATTTGGTGGCGAACTCAACGGCTGAAATGAGCAAGCGGTACGGCTTTATCTACGTTGACCGCCACGATGACGGCTCCGGCACCCTTGAGCGCAAGCGCAAGAAGAGCTTTAGCTGGTATCAGGAGATGATTGCAACGCAGGGACGCTCGCTGAAATAAGGTGTTATGTTTTGGCTTTTGCATCTACAAAGCCTCACCATTGGGCGAGGCTTTGTTTGAAGGGTTACTTGGTGAGATCCAAGTCAACCCATACCATGCGGTGATCAGATGAAACCCCTTTGTTGTTGCCTAGCTCTTCGTCATACACGAGGTAGTAACCGTCTTCGTTACCGGCAGGCCAGAATACGCCAGAGCCTTTGACATCCAATGTTGCCGATGGGATCACGTAGTCTAGGCGAAGACCACTGGTGCTTGTGATATTTTCAACATGCGGGGTATCAGGGTTGCGAGTACAGATACCTTCGTTAAGGCAGAATTCACCACCGTTACTGGTTGGCGCATAGCTACCTAGGGTGCCTTCAACATTGACCATTGAGTGGCTAATCAGGTTCGCAATCGTTTCACGATCACCATCTCCCATTTGATGATCGGCATTCAAATCGCCAGCAACAACGAAGTGACTACCTGCTGGCAGGCCGCCGTAAACGCCTTTGTCATCATACATGTAGTTTTTGGAATCGATGTAATCGTTCCAGAATTGCAGTTCGGCACGGTTACGTTCGGTGTTGTGTTTGGCCGGGTTGTCAAAAATCGGTGGCGCAGGGTGAGAGACCAAGAAGTGCACCACTTCTTTTTCGCCATTTGGTTGAGGAATAATCACTGGGATATCCGCATGGTTTTTTGAAGAAAGTGGGAATTGTGCCCAGGCTTCATCGCTGTACCAAGCATCACCGCATTTTTTACCCGCTGGCAGTTCAACATCACAATTTACGATTTCGATGTTTTTCTCACCAGGCATGTCTTTCCACTTGAAGTGCTGGAAAGTACGTACGTTTTCTTTGTCGATTTCAAACTGGGAGAAAACAGCAAAGGCATATTGACCATGGTAGAACCCAAAACCCCATGCGTCATCACCGGTACCTGAAGCGGTACCGTTAAGGTTCAGATCATAGTCGCTTGGTAGGCCTGTGTTGGTGGCGATGTTTTGCTAGTAGGCAAAGGCAATAGGTTGTTGATCATTTTGAGAGTGGGCCAGGTAGTTGTCATGAAAACCATTTAGGGCTTTCATATCTTCGCCATTGCCGTCGTTGTTGAACTCGGCAAGGACGAAGGCATTCGGGCGTACTCGTTGGATAATCTCAGCAACATTTCGAATTTGAATCACTTTTTCGGCAGTTGCAATTTCTTGGTCAGTTAATGAAGGATCTTCATTCTTGTAGCGCTCAATCAATACAGATTGCTCGTCTTGAGTCAGTGACATCTCTGCGACAAGATCTTCGTATGTAGCACGATCAAAAGATAGGTTAAAAGTGGCAAATCGCGCTTCAGTGTACGTATTAACCGAATCGCTGCTGTTACAGCCAGAAAGGGCAGCAAGGGCAATAGATGCTGCAATGAAAGTTTTCTTCATAGTCATTGTATTTGTTGTCGTTCAGAGCTTAATGAGTGATAGAGGCTAAAGAAAGTTTGTGCTCGTATCTGTTGATTCTCAAATAATTGTGAGCCATTTCAAATTATTTTTATGAGTTTGATTGAAATACAACCGGGTTGATAGAAGGTGACCGATTGCTTGTGCGCTTTTTGAGCGCAAAAACGTTTGCTTGTTGGAACTTGCAGAGCCTGAATTGAGTGTTAATAGGTAGTATATTCTAACTTTTTGTCACTAAATGATGTTCAGGAGCTTTGGTAAATACAATGAGCTGTATATGCGTTTTTCCTCGTAGAGGGCTTGTAATAGCGTTGATTAATCATATTGGTGTTTGTGAAATTGGTCTGAAAATTTAAGTGAGATATTTATTCCAATTGTTAAATGCATTACATAATGCAGACTTAAAATTTACTTTCACCTGAAATAGAGAATCAGGTGTATGACATATTGATTCTCTAATTATTCACAATAAATTATTTTGGCTAGTTGTATGTGTGATTATTGTTCTGGGCGCTTGGTTCAAGTGCGTCGTAACTGGATTCAACGATTGAAGTTTAAATCCATATGGAAATGTGTTGATTGTGGCAAGGAGAAAAGGTTATGAAAGACAAGAAGTTGGTTCGACAAATCGTAAAGTCGAAATCTATGAGTTTACTTGAAAAAACTAGAAGCAAGCATATGGCAAAAAGCCAATAAAGTGATTAAAACCCACGTTATTGTGTTTTTTAGGCAGAAATAGTCAACGACAGGACGGCTCTATAGTTTGTATCTTTAACATTATTTCTGTGCTTTAAAAGCAATTTGTCGGTATTTTTCATTTTTGACAAACCTTCAACTGTCACATTTTTCATTGTTTATAAGTATTACAATTTGATGGCTTTCTCTTCAGCAGAAAGCTTATGAATAACAATGATAATAATGTGAACGGAGGAATATATGACGATAGGGAGATACCTACGTTGGAAGGATGAAAATGGCGATGACTTCAGGCCTGTCTCATTGACAGGTACTGAATTGCTCAATGACCGGACTTTGAATAAAAGTACCGCTTTTTCTTACGAAGAAAGGGAAGCTTTTCAGTTGGAAGGCTTGTTGCCACCGCGTGTTCAGACTTTCGAAGACCAATTAAACCGGGTCTATGATGGCTTTCGCAATGCCTCTACCGATATTGAAAAATACCTGTTCTTGCGTGCTCTGCAAGATAGGAACGAAACATTGTTCTATGCGCTGCTCTCCAGGCATATAGAGGAAATGACTCCGATTATCTATACCCCAACTGTTGGTAAGGCCTGCCAAGAATTCAGTCATCGTTACCAAAAAGCCCGCGGCCTTTATATCACCGAAGACAATATTGAGAACATGGACGAGTTGGCTCGCCACTTTACCGGCAAAGATATAAAAATTATCGTGGTGACAGATAGCCAAGGTATTTTGGGGCTCGGTGACCAAGGGGTTGGAGGTATGGGTATTCCCATTGGGAAGCTGTCTTTATATACCTTGGGTGCTGGTATTCATCCTGCCCACTGCTTGCCGATTGCACTTGATATTGGCACAGACAATCAGGATTTATTGGATGATCCTATGTACCTAGGGGTGCCACGCCGACGCTTGAGAGGCGAAGCCTATAAAGCGTTTATTAAAAAGTTTGTGCATCAGGTAAAGCGCAATTTCCCCAAGGCAGTTCTTCAATGGGAAGACTTCAGCAAATCTAACGCCTTCGATAATCTCTCTGATTATGAAGAGTTCCTGCCATCTTTCAATGATGATATTCAGGGCACAGGTTCCGTGGTGCTCGCCGGTATTCTCGGTGCGGTAAAGATCAAAGGCGAATCACTGGCGGATCAAAGCTATGTCGTTTACGGAGCCGGGGCTGGTGGCGTAGGCGTTGCCGATCAGATCTTTGCAGGTCTGCTTAAAGAAGGCTGCTCTCATGCTGTTGCTCGAGACAAGATCTTTATTTTGGACTCTCAAGGTTTAGTGTTTGATGACCGTGAGGGGTTGGATGAGTACAAGAAACGCTATGCTAAACCAAAAACCCTCGCAGAAGGTTGGCGTGTTGCTGAGGCAGGTAAGGTTTCGCTGACGGAGTTAATCAATAACTATCCTGTTACGGTACTGCTGGGGACAAGTGGGATTGGTGGCGCATTTAAAGAAGAGCATATTCAGAAAATGATGGAATATAGCCAGCGCCCGATGATCTTCCCTCTGTCGAATCCTACAGCGAATTGCGAAGCGCTTCCGGAAGATATCTATCGCTGGAGTGACGGACAGGCCATTGTTGCAACAGGCAGCCCTTTTGGTGACGTTAACTACAACGGCGAGGACTACCGCATAGGGCAGGGTAACAACGTCTTTATTTTCCCTGGCGTCGGCTTGGCAGCGATTGTGTCCCACACGCAAAAGGTGACGCTAGATATGTTTACCACCGCATCCTATGCACTGGCGGAAATGGTCGAGGATGACGACTTGGAGTCTGGCTGTGTTTACCCTCGTATCAGTAACCTGAAAAAGGTATCGCTGCACGTAGCTACCCGGATTCTCAAGGACATGCAGGCCAAAGATCCTAACTGTGATTTAGCGGGTAAAGATATCGCTCACGAGTTGGCTGAACATATTTGGGAGCCGATTTACTTGCCTTACCGGCGGGTGTAGGTATCGGCAAAGATGATAACCCGGCATAAAGCCGGGTTTTTTTACATTTCATGCCAATGATTTAGCATTTCGGGCCACTTTTCTAGAAGCTGATCTGGGTCTTAACGGCTGGTGAATTATCAGGGTTAAAATGTTGTTAAAGCTTAATTTTCCTTTCTATATCAAGCCAGTGTAAGTTCGGGAGGTTCGTTATGCATATGTCGTGCTTTCTTGCAAAATTAAAACAGCTTGCCGTTATCTCTTTGATGGCAGTGTCTGGCGTTGGTCTGTGGTTGTTGATGATGTACCACATTTTCAGAATGGCAGCGTAACGCTAGGACGACGATGTTAAACCTGTTGGCGGTGGCGTTGGGCCCAGATGCCAATAACAACGAATAGCGTTGTGACAACGATAATGAGCCAGTGGTTAGCCAACTGGCTTAACTGCGTTGCCAAGATCGGGGCCGTCGTGACGATAAACAAACCGTAACCAAAGGCATTGATCAAAATAAAAATCATTGTTCTGACAATAAAGTTGGTGCCAATAAGTTGCTTTCGCATAAATCGGTTGATGTCAGCGGCGAACATGACAAGCAGGCAGGTAATGGCTGCCGTTGATATATCATCGGTCCAAGGTCTAATCCAATTACCGATATCAGTAATCAATGAAGTAATAAATTCCATAGGGTAATCCCACAATCCGCACGACATGTTTCTATCGTTGAGCGGTTATCACTAGTTGAACGTATATAGGCTAAAGACGACCGTATTTCGGTGAGGATTAAATGAAAAAAAGCCATCTGCCGCAGAAAAAGTGCTCGGCATGTGGACGCCCGTTCACATGGCGAAAAAAATGGCGCTTATGCTGGGAGCAGGTTCGTTATTGCTCTGAACGTTGCCGTCGACACAAAGTCGTCAACTAAATGTATACTGTTCGCTGAATCCCTTTATTTTTTACCTTTATGATAGAGATTTCCAATTCAGTTCAATTGGGTGACTGGGAAGTTGAGCTGACAGCGATTCGCGCCCAGGGGGCCGGTGGGCAAAACGTCAACAAAGTCTCGTCGGCCATTCATCTCCGATTTGATATTTCACGTTCGTCTTTACCGCCTTTTTACAAAGAAAGGCTGTTGGCTTTATCTGATAGCCGGATATCGAAAGAGGGCATTATTATTATCAAAGCCCAGCAATACCGTACCCAGGAGCAAAACCGTGAGGATGCCCTGGCAAGGTTGGTGGCTTTGATCAAGTCGGCGGTGGTACAGCAGAAGAAACGCCGAGCGACCAAGCCAACGCGTTCATCGCAGAAAAAGCGAATGGATAAGAAAACGCAGCGAGGCCAGACGAAAGTGTTGCGCGGCAAGGTGAAGTTTTGACTTGTATTGCAAAATCAATGTTTAACACTAATTTTGTATTTTAATTAGCGTTACATTTAAAAACCTCATTGTTCTATGGAGATAGGGATGTCTGATCAGAAGACCCAAAAATTGTTGCAGCTTTTTTACCGCGAAACGGAGCGGGTAAGGTTATTGGACTTGGATAAATTACCGACTCCGGATAGTAAGGAGCAAGATGCGCTTCAGGTATGGCTGGCAGGTAAGCGGGATTTTGCTCTCGAGGAGCTCACCCAGCAGCACTGGATCAAAACGTGCTCGGCGGGACATACCACCGAGTTGGTGCTTTATCCCAACGGTTGCTTAGAAGAGTTTACTTTGTTTCGTAGGCAGAAAACGGCAGGGGAGTGGCAGCTCATCAATGGCATGTTAGTGTTGAGCATCTATAAGGATGATAATCGCTATACCAGTACCGTTATTGCCAACCTAGGCAGCAGTATCCATTCAGCCATTGAGTATAAAAATGATCAATTACATGCCTATTTGAAGCTGGCACAAACCCGACCTCAAGGCATTTAGGGCTAGAGCTCTCTGGCTCGACCAGCGAATTTCAAGTAAATAAACATGCAATTGTTCTGGAAAAATAGTGATTAAGCTGGTATCAGTGAATATGATATTTTTACTGATTTAGGTGAGTCAAAGCTGAAATGACAGGGACGAATAGATTGAACAAAGTCGCGATTGTTGGTGGTACCCACGGTAATGAATTCAGCGGCATTTATTTGCTACGAAAGTGGCGTGACACACCGCAGCTCATTGAGCGTGGTAGTTTCACGGTCGAAACTGTTTTTGCCAATCCCAAGGCGTTCGAGGAAAACAAACGTTACCTGGACTGTGACATGAATCGTCAGTTTGGCGCGGATGATCTCAATAACCCCGATTTGGCTAATTATGAACAAAGCCGAGCAAAAGCGATTAACGCCCAGCTAGGGCCGAAAGGGGATGCAAAAACGGATTTTATTATCGATTTGCATAACACGACCAGCAATATGGGCCCTTCGCTGATCTTGCTCCAGAGTGACGCGTTTAACCGACAGCTCGGGGCCTATGTGAAGGCGAAAATGCCGAATGCGGTAGTGGTGCTCGAAGATCATGTTGCGGTTCATGAACACTACTTCTTGAGTTCCATTTCGCAGCAGGGAGTGATCGTTGAAATAGGCCCTCAGCCACAGTCTGTGATCCGTCAGGATGTGCTGGATTGGATGGAAGAGATGACTGGCCATATTTTGGACTTTGTTGATCTTCACAACCGTAACGCTGTCCCTGAGCTGCCAGCTAGCTATGAGGCCTATAAGTACCATGAAACCTTGAAGCTGCCTGAAAATAAACAGGGTGAGCGTATTGGTATGGTTCATCGAAATGTTCAAGATGCCGATTTCAAAGCACTTCGTCATGGCGATCCGATCTTTACCTTGTTTGATGGTCAGGAGGTATGCTGGGAGGGGGATTACGAGGCGTATCCGCACTTTATCAACGAAGCGGCCTACTATGATAATAATCTGGCGATGTCGTTAGCCAAGAAAGTGACGGTTGACGTATAAATGACTTGGTTCACTATGTGAAAAACCGCCATTGGCGGTTTTTTATTACCTAAAAACAGATTATTGATATTTGTTTTTCAAAAATTTTGACGGCGTAGTCAAGAAAATGACTTGCCGAATAGAATTGGTATGGCGTACTATTTGTGCGTCCAAGGAAGGCTCAAGACTGAGGATGTAGCTTTTTAATCACAGATAGTTAGGTGTTAAAGTGTGTCAGCACTGTAATGTTCAAATGGTCAAAATGCGCCGTAACTGGTGGCAAAAAATCAAATACAAGTCATTATGGAAATGCCCGCAATGTGGCAGCTCTATGTCAATCTCTTAAGCACTGATCATTTGCTTATACAAAAGCCGTAGCTCGAAACGCTACGGCTTTGTCGTTTGTATTATGTTGATTTTGAATTGCTTACTCAAAGTTTCCTGTTACCAGCATCTCGCCGTTGAGCATCATCGTTTTGCCATGAGCAATGACGCTATTTAGGCTGAAGTCATCATTGAAGATACACAGATCAGCATCAAAGCCGGCTTCAACCCGGCCTTTTTTAATACCCAGTGAGTCAGCAACATTGGCCGTTACCATGGCAATAGCGAGCTCTGGTGCTATCCCTGCATTAATTAACTTCGGCAATATCAGTAAGTTGCTATTGACATCGGCAGCAGCCATGCCGACGATGGCTCCAGTTTCATCGAATTTAGGCAAGCTTCCGTTACCGTCAGAGCTGATGGTGATGTGATGGGCCTCTACACCTGAGGCCATCGCGTATTTGACGGCTTGTTCAGGCGGAGTGAAACGGCTACCACCGGAAGTAATATCGATAAATCCGCCTTTGCGGGCAAATTCGATGGCCTGGTTAAATAGCTGCTCGGTACGGGCGACATGGGTTGGCGAGAAATGGTGAATGGGCAGGCCCATCGCTAGAAGCTCATTGACTTGGGCGAATGGGTTATCGAGGCCGCCCATATGGATATGTAGCAGCCCTCGCTTGCCAGAAAGCATGCCTGCAATACGGATATCCGAGACGATACGGGCAAGTTCTCCGGTCGTGGGGAAGGAGCACCGATGGTCGGCAAGTGCAATTTTGACACCGAGGATAGCAGGGATGAAAGTGATATCATCGCGGATCGACCCGGTAATGGTTTTGGTCGGTACTTCGTAAGATCCGGTGTGCATGTAGGCGCTGATGCCTTCTTCGCGCAGTGCCGCAGCCTTTGCATACAAGTCCCGTGGAGAACGGGAGATACCGTCGGTACCCAGTACACCAACGGCTGTAGTGGTACCTGCCTGAATCAGTTTATTTAGGGTGACTTGCGGGGTACGGCTGGCAAATCCCGCTTCGCCACCACCGCCTGTGAGGTGGAGGTGTTGGTCTATCAGGCCGGGAGTAACAATTTTGCCCTGACAGTCGATGGTACTCACATCTTTAAGCGCATTAACTTGCATTGAGGGGCTGATTGCCAGTACCTTGCCGTGAGAAATTAGAATATCCGTCCTGCCAATAGGTAACGGGGAATAAAGCTCAGCGTTTTTAAGTAGGGTAAACATAGGGTGCTCTTTTGTTATTGATTGTAAGTACTGTGTTTGATGCTCAGTCAAACCAGCTGCTTTGGCAGAGGTTCTGTTGTCACCAGCCTTTCTGCTTCAAAAAGAGAGTAACCTTAATTTTTATAAGAGTATTTTTATTTCTATTGCTGTTTTCGAATGAAACTATTCATTCAGATCATAGCTTGACGTATGGCAGGAAGAGTTTATGGATTTCAAATGGTTAGATGATTTTATGAGCCTGAGGGAGTTAGGGAACTTCGGCGCAGCCGCCAAGGCTCGGCATGTGACCCAGTCCGCTTTTAGTCGCAGGATACAGGCGTTGGAGTTGTGGGTCGGCACGCCTTTGTTTGATCGCACATCTTACCCAATCACCCTGACAGAGCATGGTGAGAAGTTTGTCCCTTATGTGGAAAATCTGCTTGAACAGATCAAGGTGACCAAAGAAGATTTTGCCCAGGTATCACTGAAAACGGATAATACTGTTCGTATTGTTAGTTTGCATTCGTTTGCCGTTAACCTGTTACCCAATTTATTTCGGCAGGGAAGTGGGCAGTTCAAAACGCTTAACTTGGCCATCAACCCCTCCGTACAGGGAATAGACAATCATTTCCAGGCTTTAATCGATGGCTCGAGCGATATTCTGTTTGCTTACAATACTCAGGGAATGCGCCCATCATTTTTGATTGAAGATAAGGTGGAAAAGTTGCTGGTGTCTCAGGAGGAGATCATTCCCGTCATTTCACCGAGGCTGCTGGAACAGCACGCTTCAGGAGAAGACTATCCGTATTTGGCATATTCAGAGCATACTTTCCTGCACAATGTCGTTGCCCCTTTAGTTGATAAAAGCCGATGCCCCCTTAATCAGGTATTCGAGACGACATTGACCGAGTCTTTAATAAAGATGGCCGTTAATGGCTATGGGGTGGCCTGGGCTCCTCGCCATGCAATTGACGCCGAGTTGTCGGCTGGGCTTCTGGTCAGGGCATTTCCTGAAATGACAGAGTTGCTGATTATTTTGGATATCGTTTGTTATCGCGCAAAAGAAGCTAATCGTCAATCGGTTAGCCAGTTTTGGCGGGGGCTCAGCGAGGTTGTTGAATCATCGTTTTATGGTGAGAAATATCATTAACTTGGAGGCTTAGTGCTAAATGAATAAGCTGTTATAAGGTGAATCGCTAAAAAACGCAGTAAGAACTGCGGTTTTTTGATTGCAGTGTTTTGAAAAATATCTTTAGTGCTGTGTACATCATAGCAGTAGTTAAAGTGCTATTGAAATAGTGTTCGAATGCAACACTTCAATAGAAATGTCAACTTTTCTTACAATATAAAAGAGAATTACATTGATATAGTACACTTGTTGGGTATTCTTATGGCCGTGTTAAAGTACATAAGAATGCCCTATTTAAGTTAATTACAGCCAAAGATGAATATAACCGATGAACAGTATCTTTATGCTGTTAGATTAAAAAATATATCTCACCCGTTTCCCTGTGTTATTTATGATAAAAAAGGCAATTATTTTTTTATTAACAGGGCGTTTGAAGTTTGTTTTAGTGTGAAAAATGAGCAGGTTATTGGGAGGGATATCTTATCTTTAGAAAGTAATGTAAATGATTTTGTTAGCGTTATAGATGCTCAGAATAAGCATGTAATGGAAACTAAAGAGCATCTTTTTTCATTGAACATAGTGCCAACGACATCGGGAACTGAGGCTTTCTATGTATCAAAACGACCTTTAATCAATGCACTTGGTGAGGTTGTTGGTATTGAGGTCACTATGTTTAACACTGGCTTTATTTTTTCATTGTATTCGTCATTTAACGACCCTAGTATGTACCAAGAGCAAGGAAGTAAGCTTGATGAGGTGAAGGGGCTATGCGATTGTTTTACGCCATTACAAGAGACCTATGCCTACTTCATTATGTGTGGTTTTTCAAACGATGTGATAAGTACCATTCTTAACAAATCAATTAAGACTGTTGAAAACAATATGTCTCGGCTGTTTGATAAAGCACAGATGTGCTACAGCCCTTACATTATCAGCCGGCGAGAGTTTCGCAATTATTTGTTGAAAAATAAGATCACCAATTTGTCGCCGGCAGGGACAATGAAACCCTTTATCAAAACACTGACTACGGTACCGAGTAACAGTATTGAGACTGGGGGCAGTTCACTGAGTCATTTTCTGCGACTTGATGACTTTGAACAGAGGATTTGAGTTTGCCTGTATTGGTATTATCACAATATCAACGGCATGAAAGAGAAGCGAAAAAGCCTGACTGCGACAGAGTTTAGCAATCAGGCCTTGTCATGTTGTTTAACAGAGTTCTTTTACTTTAAGATGCACTTGACGTTGCAATTCTTTTTTCAAAGGTGTAATCGTTAGCTAGCGTATGCCGAGTGATAAACTTTCAGTTCACTGCGCATACCCAGTACAAGGCTGATACACATCACCATCAAGATAATAGTAAATGGTAATGCCGTTGAAATCGTACCGGCTTGTAGCGCTTGAATCGCTTCGGTACCACCCACCCACAGCAGCATTGCGGCGATGGCCCCTTCGACGGTCGCCCAAAAAATACGCTGAGGTACTGGCGCATCGATTTTACCACCGGCAGTGATGCTATCGATAACCAGTGATGCCGAATCAGACGAGGTAATGAAGAATACCATAATCAATGCAATAGAAATGACCGACAGTGCTGTGCTAAACGGCAGAGCGTCATAGGCGTGGAACAGTGACAGCGTGACGTCAGTCAGCCCATTAGCTCCCAGCTCACCCACTTTACTTACCACTTGCTCGATAGCCAGACCACCGAAGGCTGACATCCAAATTAATGTGATAGCGCTCGGGATGAAGATTACTGCAGTGATGAATTCGCGTACGGTACGGCCTTTCGAGACACGGGCAATAAACATACCCACGCATGGTGACCATGAAATCCACCATGCCCAGTAGAACACTGTCCAACCATGCATCCAGGCTTCATCTTCACGGCCATGAGGGTTGCTCAGTGGCAACATGTTATCGAGATAACCTAGCAGTGTTGTTGGGACTGTTTTCAAGAAGGTTGATAGGGTAACGACAATAACGAAGATAAGCAGCGAGAAAGCCACTAACAGGTTGATATTGCTGAGTACTTTTACTCCACCATCGATACCGCGAATCACCGAGATAATTGCCAAAGAGGTCACAAAGGCAATAACGGCGAGTTGAATACCTAAGCCATTCTCTAAGCCAAAGACATGGCTCAGACCACTGGCCGCTTGTTGGGCCCCTAGGCCGAGCGAGGTGGCAAGGCCAAACAGGGTGGCAAGCACCGCAAGTACATCAATCACATGGCCGAACCACCCCCAAGTCTTGTCGCCAAGTAGCGGGTAAAAGACCGAGCGGAAAGAAAGCGGTAGACCTTTGTTGAAGGCAAAAAATGCCATCGACAGTGCCACGACCGCATAGATCGCCCAAGGATGCAGACCCCAATGGAACATGGTTGCGCCAAGTGCGGCGTAAGCGGCTTCTTCTGAGTAGGCCTCGACACCCAACGGGGTTTCGTACCAGCCAGTGAAATAAGCGACAGGCTCTGCTACCCCCCAGAACATCAAGCCAATCCCCATCCCGGCAGCAAACAACATCGCAATCCAAGATAGGCTTGAGTGTTCGGGTGTTGCATCATGACCACCAATGCGGATTTTACCGAATGGTGAAACAATCAGGCTAAGGCAGAATAGTAGGAAGAGGTTTCCTGCCCACATGAACATGTTGTCGAAGCTGCCGATGATCTGCCATTTGATGCCATCGAGAGTGGCTTTTGCTGTTTCAGGTTCGCTGACAAAAAGTGCAACTAGAAAAACGATGATGAGGCCAGCGCTGGCACCGAAGACGGGATTATGAACATCAAATCCCCATTTCTGAATGTTGTCCTGACCGACGGTATAGTCGGTATTTTCAATACTGTACTTATCCTTAGTGACAGTCATTATTTCCCCAATTGTTTAGAGTCCAAAATAAATTTCGATGGCTATGCTAACAAAATGAATCATGAAAACCAAATTATTGAGAGGTTTGTCACTTCAAATGCATGATATTGACATCATCTCTCGGTTTTTTATTATGTACTCAAAACAATATATCGGTCTTGATTGGAAGTACTTTGCCAAGCCATAGTGCTTTTGTAGTGTGGTCCGAGAGTGCATCATCAGACACCGGATGGATCAGAGCCGATAGCTCTCCGCGCTGGCTATCCAGCCAGCTGACAAAGCCTTGTTTATCTTCAGTAAAATGAACTTCAAACATCGGTTTGCTATGAGGGCCGACTTCGCGATGCACGAGGGGAAATACGCGTTTGGCCGCTTTGTGCTGAGCGATTTTATCGTGTAGCTGCTCTGCCGCACGGACTTGGTTGTGATCAAAGTAAATATGGGCGTGATACATAGTCGTCTCCATGAGCGTCCATTGAATGTAGGAAATATTGTAAGCCTTGAAGACACAGAGACGAGAGGCGCAGTTTGATGGAGTTATTCGGTATTATCGAAGATCTGTTGATGGCTTAACAGTTGCCTATAACGGAAAAATTGGATGATCCACTGTGTCATTTGAAGGTGGTCTGTTGGTTGCTCTAGTGAATCCACTGCGTTTTGGTAAGTAAGTGCTGGATAGGTGCTTTTTCTGAATTTTATCAAGTCGAAAAGGTATTCTGGGGTGAATTCGGGGTGGCCTTGAATGCCAAGGAAATGTTCACCGACCAGCATCATGCTGTTGGGACAAAAATCACTGCCTGCCAGGATTGTACTGTTTTCTGGTGGGCGAATGACTTGATCTTGATGGCTTACCAGAAGGGTTATTTTGCTTGGCTGCTCGGTTAACCAAGGTGGTTGCTGTATTAATGGGACGTCAAGGCTGACTTGAGTTGCTCCTATTCCCCATCCCCTATCAGACTGTATTACTTCTCCTGCAAGTGCTTGGGCCATCATTTGATGGCCAAAGCAGATACCCACCAGGGGTTTATGCTGAAAATAAAGTTGGTGAACAAAGCCTTGGAAGACATTTATCCAGCGGTTTTGCTCATAGACACTATAGCGGCTGCCACTGGTTAGGTAGCCGTCGCATTCACTTAATGATTGCGGATATTGGCCGTCAATAACTCGGTAAAACTGCAACGCGATGCTTGGGTCCACTGCCGCAAACAGGTTGGAAAACATTGCTGGGTAGTTGCCATGTTTCGGCTGCAATTCGGGCCTGACATCATCACACAGTAATACGCCTAGCTTCATCTTGATTCCTATAAGTCGAGGGTGCCGTTAAGCGCATGGTTAAACAAGGCGAGATATTGCTCTTGGCTAAGGTGGATCGGGTTTCCACTGGCCGCTGCATCATTTACCGACTGCGCAGCAATGGTTGCTTGCTCCTGAGCGGTCACGCCAAGCTGAGCTAGAGTGTGAGGGATACGGAGCTGCTTACGCAATGCTAGAGTCCACTCAAGTACGCCATCGAAGCCATCTTTGTCCAACTCGAGATAATGGGAGAGCCTCTGCATTTTTTCATGCAGGTAATGCCGATTGGCACAAAGCACGTAGGGCATCAAAACGGCATTGAGCAAGCCGTGATGTAAGTTGTAGCGCGCCCCGAGGGTATGTGCTAACGCATGCATAGCTCCAAGCCCTTTCTGGAATGCCGTTGCTCCCATGGATGAAGCAATTAGCATCTGGGTTCTTGCCTGTAGGTTGCTGCCGTCAGTGTAGGCAATGGGGAGGTAGAGCTTTATCAGTCTCATGCCTTCAATCGCGATAGCTTCGGCCATCGGGTGGTAGCTCGGGGAGCAATAGGCTTCAAGGTTATGCGATAGCGCGTCCATTCCCGTTGCCGCAGTGAGATGCGGGGGCAGATCAACGGTCAGAGTTGGGTCTAAAATAACCTGCTCGGGCAGCATCTTCGGGTGGAAAATGACCCGTTTGCAGTGGCTTTGGCTATCCGTAATGACCGATGCACGGCCGACCTCTGAACCTGTGCCTGCTGTTGTGGGTAGAGCAATCACTGGGGCGATAAACGAGGGATCGGCTTTTTTCCAATTGTCGTCAATATCTTCAAACTGCCACAAGGGGTGCTGCTGTTTTGCCACTAAGGCAATGGCTTTGCCGGTGTCGATTGATGAGCCTCCGCCAACGGCGATAACAGCGTCATGCCGGCCTTCGAGAAAGCACCGGATGCCGCTTTCTACTTGCTCGCCGGTCGGGTTTCCCGAGAAGTCGCTGAAAACGGATACAGCCAGATGGCCGTTATGGCACGCTGCGATAATCCCCCTAATAGCTTGGGTAGCGGCTAGCGAGGGATCAGTGACAAAGAGTGGGCGCTCAATAGATTGCTGTTGGCATAGTGTGGCCAGCTGTGAACTGGCATTTTCGCCAACAAGGATTTCGGTAGGGTAGTGCCAATGCAGGAGAGTCATGAGTTAGTCCGCCGCCTTGGGAGCAATGGTAGTATTGCTAATGTGCTTGAGGTGGAATGACTTGGGACGAGTCAGCGTCTCAAACCCGAGTGAAGACAGTGTATAGCCTTTTCCGGACTGTTTTATCCCTGTCCAAGCCAATGCGGGATCCAGGTAGTCACAGCGATTAGCGAAAAAGGTACCGGTTTCAACTTGCTCGCCAATTTTAATGGCTCGCGCCATATCCGGGGTGAAGATGCTGGCAGTTAAACCGTATTCACTATCATTCATTAGGTCTATGGCTTCTTGATCAGAGAATACTTTCTGGATAGGCAGTACCGGGCCAAAGGTTTCCTCGGTCATGACCTGCATTTGGTGGTTTACGTCCGTTAATACTTGTGGGGCAAGGTACGGGCTACCGGGCTTGCTATTGGGAAAGCAGGCTTCCGATATATGAGCTTGGGCGCCTTTTTGTTTGGCCTCGACGATTTGCTTTCGGACATGGTCGGCGGCTGACGTCGATATCAACGGCCCCAATGTGGTGTTTTTGTCGAGCGGAAAACCCAGTTGGTACTGATTGACGAGCTGGACTACCTTTTCGACAAATTCGTCATGGATTCGGTAGTCGACATAGACCCGCTCGATGGCGCAGCATGATTGGCCTGCATTGTAGAGAGCGCCGTCGACAATGGTTTCAACGGCTTGGTTTATATCGGCATCATTGCATACATACGCGGGGTCGTTGCCGCCTAGCTCAAGACCCAGCCCATGGAAGTGGCCGGCCGCTGCCTTTTCGATGCTGGCCCCTCCCGCCACGGAACCAGTGAATACCACATGCTGCACTTGATCGCTGCTAACAATAAATTCTGTTGCCTCATGGCTTAAGAACAGGTGCTGGAAAACCCCGGCGGGAAGTTGCGCTTCATCAAAAGCCTGTTGGAACCGCTGGGCGCTGAGCGGGGTATGGGAAGACGGTTTTAAGATCACGCTGTTTCCGGCCAATAATGCAGGAATAATGGCGTTGACTGCGGTGAGGTAGGGGTAATTCCACGGAGAGATGACCATTACTGTACCGAGCGGCTCCCGGACCATATATCGGGTATATCCGGTTTTTTCAGGGAGCTCGATGGTGGCAAGTGCTTGCTCACAATGCTTGATCATGTAGCGAGCTCGCTCCTCTACCCCTTTTAGCTCACTGCTGCTATGGCGTATCGGCCGTCCCATCATCCAGCTCAGTTCGCTGGCTATCATATCCCGGTGGCTGAGCAGGGCATCGATTGCCCGTCGGCAATATTCCTGCCTTTGCGCTAGCGGGGTTTGTTTCCACCTCTGTTGCGCGTTGCTTGATTTATCTAACGAGTGCTGGATGTCCTCATGTGTTGCCATAACAACGGTTGCGACAACACTGCCGTCTGCAGGAGATATCGTATCTTGGGTAACTCCTTGCCGGTTATCAGTTTGGGCTGAATGCTTCAAGGCCTTTCCTCGCATCATATAATTTCGAAGTAACGGCTGAGCTCCCAGTCAGTTACGTGCTTCCTAAATTCCCTGTCCTCCCATTCGCGCGATGCGGCAAAATGGCCGACGAAGGCCTGACCGAACAGTGAAACAGCGGCTTCTGATTGCTTGAATTGCTGAGTGGCATCCCATAGCGTGCGTGGTAAGGCAAGGGTATCGCTATGGGTTTGTTGGTAAGCATTTCCTAACACCGGTGGCGTAGGCTCCCAGCCTTGTTCAATACCAATAAGGCCAGAACCCAGTGCAGCCGCAAGGGCGAGGAACGGGTTGGCATCCGCCGCCCCGATTCGGTATTCAATACGTTGCGACTTTTCCGTACCGGTTATTACCCTAAGAGATGTTGTTCGGTTTTCGATGCCCCAGGTGGCATCTGTCGGTGCCCAGAAGCCAGGAATCATTCGGCTATAGCTGTTAACAGAAGGAGCGACCATACACAGTAGCTCCGGCATAAGGCGCTGTTGGCCTGCAAGAAAATGCCGTTGAAGCGAGCTCATCGAATGGAGGGCATCGCCATCGAAAAAGGCATTTTTGCCATTTTGATCGCGTAGCGAAAGGTGGATATGACCACTCTGTCCGGGGTAGTCATTGCTCCACTTTGCCATGAAAGTTGCCATCAAATCATTCTTCTGGGCGAGCACTTTCATATAGGTTTTAAAGAGTGCGGCCTTGTCCGCGGCATGACAGGCAAAGTCGACCGCTAGTGCGGCTTCTATCACCCCGGGGCCAGTTTCGGAGTGGATGCCTTCAATCGGGAAGTCCATGGTTTCGCCCATCGCGAGGATGGACTTATAGAGCTCGGAGTAGGTCGAGTTGCGTATCATCGAATAGCCAAACCAGTCGGGGGTTATTGGCTCGAGATTGCGAAAGCCCTTTTCTCGGACAGAATGTGGCGTTTCGCGGAAGAGAAAAAACTCGTACTCGAAAGCTGCTCTTGGTATCAATCCCATTGATTTGCATTTATCAAGTACTCGATGGAGCGTGGCCCTTGGGCAGACGGATTCCGCCTCTCCGGCAAATTCAGCCATAAACAGCAGCATGCCATTTTCACCTAATACCTCCCGGCAACTGGAAGGGATGATACGAACTGGGGCATCGGGGTAGCCTGTATGCCAACCTGTGTATTGGGTATTGTCGTAGAGCTGATCTTTGACATCCCAGCCCAGGACCACGTCGCAAAAGGCAAAGCCATTATCTAGGGAAGAGAAGAACTTTTCCTTGGACATATACTTGCCGCGCATTACACCGTCGTTATCGAACAATCCGACTTTGACGTGGCTAAGCTTGCGCTCTTCGATGATCTGCTTGGCATCTTTAGCCGTTTTGACCTCTCTTGGCACCATAGGTGGGTATCCCTTCTGTTGGCTGAGCGGTGTTCAGTTAAATAGGCAAATAAGCATTGGTATTAGGATTTTTTTATTGTTGTTATAAACCTAGGAAGAGGTCGGACATTCGTCAACTTTATCAGTACGGTGAAAAAGTCTCACTTGCAATTCATTGGTACTATGGCAGCAACTGTGTTCCAATATCGCCAAAATATTTTAATGATAAGTAAAGAAAAGGAAGTTATTGATGTCACTTGTTATTCCTATGGTGATATTCATGCAGCAGCGAATGGCCGAAGCTGGAAATGTCAATGATGCGAAAGCCATGCAAGCGTATATGAAAACCGACCAGCCGTTCTATGGGGTAAAGGCACCTGAGAGGAAGGCAATATTCAAGCAAGCTCGTGAGCATACGAAGATCACGTCTTTCATTGAGTACAAGCGATTGGTGCTTTGGCTATGGTCAGGGGAGAACCGCGAAGAGCAATACCTCGCGCTGGATGTGGCTGAATACTACAAAGCCTTTCGTACTATCGATGCATTTCCTGTTTACGAAGAGATGCTGACAGAAGCAAGCCACTGGGATACAGTCGATAAGATTGCGTCTAGCTTGATTGGTCCATTGGTGAAGGAACACCGAGAATTAGAACAGGTTGTCCGCAATTGGCGTCAATCAGACAATATGTGGTTATGCAGGGCGTCTTTGTTGGTTCATCTCAAGCATAAGTCAGAGACCAATTTATCCTTGCTTGAAGAGACCATTTTAATGCTGGCGAGTGAGAATGAATTTTTTATTCGAAAAGCGATTGGCTGGGTGCTTCGAGAATATGCGAAAACAGACTCTGATTATGTCAGGTCTTTCGTGCAACGATACCAAGAACAATTATCTCCATTGAGCCGGCAAGAGGCGCTGAAAAATCTGTAAGTAAGACGTTAGCTATCAAAATGATAGTTAGAAATACTTTTTACTGAGCTGGATGTAGTTGTTAATATAGCGGTGAGCCGTAATCGATAAGAATTACATTGAAACGAATACATTAAAAGGCAATTACTGTGATTGAACGTCAAGAAACTGGTCAGCGAATGAGTCGTATCGTTAAGCATAACGGAACTGTTTACCTATGTGGCCAAGTGTGTGCCGATGCGACGCAAGGCATTACCCAGCAAACTCAAACCATGCTGGACAAAGTAGAAAAACTTCTGGAACAAGCGGGCAGTGATAAAGAGCACATGCTTTCTGCGACTATTTATATCAAAGATATGAAAGATTTCGCTGAAATGAACGCAGTGTGGGATAACTGGGTGCCAGAAGGTCACGCGCCGGCACGTGCTTGTGTTGAAGCGAGTATGGCACGCGAAGCGTTGTTGGTTGAAATTTCTGTTGTTGCTGCCGTTAAAGAGTAATTGCGATACCTTTTTTCTTAAGTAAAGCGCTAAATGGGTCGATGATATAGAGCAGGGGTATCAAGGAGAAGATGATGAACAAGTGGAATCTGGTAAAGCCAGGGAGTAAACAAGGTTTATTCAAACCGTCGCTTTTCACACTTACCTTGTCTTTATTGCTGATGTTGCCTTACTCCCAGGCTGTGGTAGCAAAAGAGATTTCGGTGAAGTCACAGCCCAAAGTGAGTCTTGAGGGGACATTTAATACTCAGCGAGTTTGCTTCTATGAAGGGCGATCCTACTCATTGGGTGCCGTGATAGCCATTGAAGGCGTGCTGCTGGAATGCCAGCCGGAAAAACACTTCGAATCTAACGGTGCCCTGAAATGGGTAAGAATCGAAAACAAGGTGTAGTTTAAGTAAAGCGGATAAGAAAATGCAGCCAAACCCCAAAGGGGCTGGCTGCATTGTCGTAACAGGGGGAACTGTTACTTGGGTTCTTGCGATAATCGTTCGAGCGGTATTTGCCACCAAGGGCTAACAGTAAGCTCTTAACGAACTAGGCGGCCGGAATCAGGGCCAACTTTGCCTGTCCCACCTTCATGGTGAGCGGTCTTCACTCCCATTTCCTGCATCAAAAATTCTTTCAATGCGGCAGATTCGCGCTCGTTGGTTGGTTTCCAGTTAGAGATCACTCGTGCTTTATTGCTGTTCATCGAATATTTCCTTTTCTTTCCATGATATGGGCTAAATATCATGTGCTTAGTGATTCATAGTCATGCTGTCATTTTTATACAAAACGAAATTAATTTCCACTATTAATTCGTTATGCGAATGCAGTCAATTTGATATTCATAGCTAACAGAAAATCGCCTGCAAGCATATCTGACCAGTATTGTGGGAATATATGCAAACAAACGGAGTAACTATGTCCTTGTTGAGTGCTTTATTAAATATAGCTGCAAATGGATAGAAAAAAAGCCGATACCCAAAGGGAATCGGCTTTTCTGGAATCTGAGAAAAATGTTGTAAAATTACACAATTTTCCCGTCTGATAAGACTTATTAACGCATTAGCGAGCGTGTTTTAAGTTCGAAGATCAGCTTTTCAGCGCTGCATTCGAACTGGAAGCGAGCTGTTAGTTCTGTGCTGTCGTCTTGCATAGGGCTAACTTCATGCTTGAAGTTGGCGTTTACTTCCTGTGCAAGGGCTAGGTAGTTGGCAAGCTCTGCTTCGAGCGCAGCTTTATCACCACCGAAGATTTTTACGTCAGCAACATCATCATTTTCTTTGATGATGAAACCCATCTCAGCTGAAACACCGCAAGCTTCGCAGGTTTGGTATTCTTGGCTTTCGTTTGTCATGGCGTTTACTCTTTCTCCATTTATATTATGAGGCTATTTTAAAACTTTGTGATGAAGATCGCTATGGGGGAATGTTATTTTTCATAATACAAATGTGTATTGGCTGGATGAGTTGATAGGGAGAAGTTGGTAGGGCGAGTACCAACTTCTAATAATTCGCTAACGCTGTCCTAGTCAAGTTAGGTAAGGTGCGGATAACACTGACTAATTTGCGTCAGGGTTTGCTGGAACGGGTATTGTTCCATTTTGCCAAAGCCAGACAGCTGGCGGGCTTTGATTGTAGTATGAAGCGGACTTGTCATACCGCAAAGGAAGCGCGTGATCGCTGCTGCCGAAGGTGGGGTCGGGCAAGCGGCAATAAATGGGTCGCACCAAGCCTTTAGCATGTTCTCGGAGACTTCGGCCTGTTGGGTGTCTGAAGGTAGTGTTGCAATATTACCCCGGCAAACTGAGCAGTGGCCGCATTGCTGCGGGGCGTGGTGATCGGCAAAGTAACTGGCCAGCTTATGGCTGAGGCATTGCTCGCTTTCGAAGAAGGAAAGCATGTTGTCTAGCCTTGAGATTTCACTCTGCTCCTTGGCTTTGAACAACTGATAGAGGCGTGTAGCCTCTCGACCGATATCGAAATTGGGGTTGGTCACCCGGTACACATCGGTCATTTGCTTGCTTTCCAATGCCACCCAGCCCTTTTCGCTGAAATAGTCGATGGCGGCCACAACACGCTTTCTCTCTGCTTGTGTGGTCTGCCACAACGCATCAAAGTCAACAGTGTGCCAGGTACGTGCCTTTGGCGAGCAAGCAAATATATCGCTGACGAACTGCTGCCTCTCTCCCTGGAACTGGTTGATGATAAATTGCTGATCAACAAGTAGCTTGAAGCGATAATCTGCAAAGTAGGTGTATTGAGGCTCAATGATGTCGGCCATTTCCAAGTACACCAGCAGGGTCTTCAATGGCAGCATGCGGATGTTACTTTCCTTGGATAAGCGTAATTGCACGACCTCCCATTGAGGTACATTTTGTTGGATCAGCCTAAGTACTGTTTCAATCGCTGATTGATCCGGCGTGTCGCCATAAACAAAATTCTCTAATACATTCAGTCCAGACTTGCTGCCAAGCAAAATACAATCAGAGTGCAGGCCATCACGACCGGCGCGGCCAATTTCCTGACTATAGTTTTCAATCGATTTAGGCAGATCAAAGTGGATTACCCGGCGGATATCAGATTTATCGATCCCCATGCCGAAAGCGATAGTCGCAATGATGCATTGGTGCTTGCCTGCCATGAAGTCATTTTGGATTTGCTGGCGGCGCTCGCTATCCATCCCTGCATGATAAGCCTGTGCCATCATACCTTGCTGTTGTAAGTAAACCGCCAAATCTTCCGCTGTTTTTTGCAAGGTCACATAAACAATGCTCGGCAGTGATGGATTGCTGCTGAGTGTTTGGAATAAAGCCGCTTGCTTTTCATTTTCCGGCGTCGGGGCAATGGTCAAATCGAGATTGTGGCGATAGAAGCCAGTGATAACGATATCGTCTGAATTAATGCCAAACTTTTGCCCCATATCACTGATCACCGCGGGTGTGGCTGTTGCTGTCAGCAAGAGGACCTGAGGAATATTAAGCAACTGGCGGTATTGCGGGAGCTTGAGGTAATCGGGGCGGAAGTTATGTCCCCACTCGGAAATACAGTGGGCTTCATCGACCACCAGCAATGAGATAGGTACTTGGGAGATAAACTGACGAAAGCGCTCATTGTTTAATCTCTCGACTGAAATCATCAGGATCTTAATGTTGCCGGAGCGCACCCCTTGCATTACCTGCTGAGTCTCTTCCCATGTCTGGCTCGAATCGATAGAGGCGGCCTGTATGCCTTTGCTGTGCAGGAAACTGATTTGGTCTTTCATCAATGCCAACAGCGGCGAGATCACGAGCGTCAGGTGAGGAAGCTGTAGAGCCGGAAGTTGGTAGCACAGTGATTTGCCAGATCCGGTTGGGAAGATAGCGGCAGCTGAATGGCCATCAACGACCTTGCTGATCACTTTATCTTGACCTGGACGCAGGCTATCGAAGCCAAAATACTGTTTAAGGTTATTGAGATACATGGGCAATACACATAATGAGGGCAATCCGTAGATCATACCTAAGTATGGAGGGATTGCCCACGGAGTTTGCTTATTTGCTTATTGATCGCTAGTCGCCGTATAAGAGACGGCTAGCAGTTGCACCAAACTGTGAAGTGGCTCGAGTGGCGCTTAAATTGACCTGCAAGATGGTAGAAATCATCAACCCGCGGTTTGCGATCGGCAAAGGGCATCTTCGGTAGAGCGTGATGGTGGTTCATGCTGCACTTTTAATTTTCAATAAAATTAAGGAGTTGCCAGATTTTTATATAACTGACGATATGGGTCATCAATGGCTCAAAGCGTTGTGTATGGGAAATGGTTGTAATGAGCTTGGTTGTATAATTTACATCAGTTGATAACCAGCAAATGGCTGGATGCTAAGATGGCGCTTCAATTCATACCTCTTTGATTTATCACTGCGCATTGTTGTTGTCGTTAGCCTTCGATATTGTTTCTTGGTTACTGCTTGACAGGTAGCGGCAAGCTGTCGAGATCAAGAGGGGAAACAATATTTTGGAGTGTGTTATGTCATTGATTCATCACCTTAGTTTTCGCTGGAAGCTGATGATCCCCGTCATTTTTGCCATTACTATGTTTGTGGTGTGTTTTAGCCTTGTGGTGGGAGTGTCCAGCGATCAAAATCGCATGATTGAATTCCATGATCAGACTATCCAACCTGTGCTGTCACAGATGGATCAGGGCTATAGGGATCTGTATCAGGTAATTACCGCGGCACAAGGTATTGTTCTAGCTGCCGGGGATTCAGAGCTACTTGCCTACAACAAAGGGCTGTTTACTGATAATGAGCCCAAAGCCTTACCTCGATTGCTGTCTGCTCAATCGTTAATTTCCGAAGGGTATATTGATGGTCCAAGCCAACAGCACCTCAATGCCATCGAAAAAAAATATCAGCAGTGGATAGAGCATTATCAATATATCTTCGACAACCCTTCATTGGCTGAGGGGTATTATTCCGTTAATCGTGAAGAGATGAATAAGGGGTTTACCTCATTGATTGACCACTTCATGTTACTGCGTACGGCAATTGAAGCGGAAGAACAAGCCGTAAAGCTTGAATTGTATAAGAAAGTTGACCACGCAACGATCCTGCTTGAGGTTGGAGGGGGGATGACCGTGTTATTTTCCCTTGTTGGAACTTGGCTACTTTCAAATATCATTGTCTCCCCTTTAAAGCGACTTTCTGTTGCGATGTACGATATTGCCTCGGGCAATGGTGATTTGACCCAGCGTGTCACGGTGGATAGCCAAGACGAGGTTGGGCAGTTTGCAGAAGGCTTCAATGCGTTTGTGTCGACGATTCACCACACAATATCGGATGTATCGGCGACACTTGAGGTGGTGCAGCAGGCGACAGGCAATATCCAGCATTCATCCCAAGATGTTGCAAGCCATGCGACGGCCCAGCAAGAAGAAAGCGCCCATGTCGCCACTGCTGTTCATGAAATGAGTGCCACCAGTGAAGATGTCAGCCGTCATGCCGATGAAGCGGCAAGAGCCAGCCTGCATGCTAGCAATGAAGCAAGGGCAGCAAAATTGGTATTGGGGGAGGCTGTAGAGTCGATTCATCAGTTGGCAGATGATATCGAGAGCTCAAGCCTGGTTATCTCGGCGCTTGAAAGGGACGTTGTTAACATTGCCAAGATCTTGGATGTGATCCGGGGGATTGCCGAGCAAACGAATTTGTTGGCTCTTAATGCCGCCATTGAAGCGGCGCGTGCCGGTGAAAAAGGACGCGGGTTTGCTGTGGTCGCCGACGAAGTGCGAACACTGGCAAGTAAAACCCAAATGAGTACCGGTGAAATTCAAGCGATGATCGAACGGTTGCAGCAGGGTGCCAAAGAGGCGGTAGAGGCTATGGAACGGAGTCGAGAGAGCGGGATAGCAACGGTAGGCCAAGCAAATACTGCTAACGAATCGTTAGATCACATCAGTCACTCAATTGAAGTGATCAACGATATGAATGTGCAAATTGCGACAGCGGCTAATCAGCAGAGCCAGGCCAGTGAAAATATCAGCCATAATGTCCAGCTAATTGCAGATAAAAGCCAAGGAGTGGTTGATAAAATTACTACCACTAAAACGGCATTTGGCCAGCTGGCGCAGCAATGCCAGCAACTACATGGGCAAGTTGGTCGTTTTCGAGTGTGAAAACTGCTGTTGATGAATTCACGATATTTTATTGGTTTTTTATGTTAAATCAGTGCACTAGCCATTGTATTGAGATGGTTGCATACGCTATTCTGATTACCAACTGAACGCTGTTTATTAAGGAGAAAGAGATGCCGTACGATACTTTGATCACTGTGGGAATATTTATCATAGTGGCAATTGTGTTTATTGCCTCTGGAGTCAAAACCGTTCCACAGGGTAGTGAGTGGACGGTAGAGCGCTTTGGTCGTTATACCAAAACATTACGACCTGGTCTGAATCTCATCGTGCCGTTTATCGATCAAGTTGGTAACAAGATTAATATGATGGAGCGCGTGCTGGATATCCCCGCCCAAGAGGTGATTTCTCGGGATAACGCCAATGTGACCATTGACGCGGTGTGTTTCGTACAGGTAATTGATGCGGCCAAGGCGGCTTATGAGGTGACCGATCTCGAGCATGCTATTCGTAATCTTACGCTTACCAATATTCGTACGGTTCTGGGTTCAATGGAGCTTGATGAGATGCTCTCTCAGCGCGATACCATCAATAGTCGCTTGCTGAGCATTGTTGACCAAGCGACGAACCCTTGGGGGGTGAAAGTCACCCGTATCGAAATCAAAGATGTCCAGCCGCCAGCTGATCTCACTTCCGCCATGAACGCCCAAATGAAAGCAGAGCGTAACAAGCGTGCTGAGGTGCTCGAAGCGGAAGGGGTAAGGCAGGCTGAAATCTTGCGTGCTGAGGGCCACAAGCAATCAGAGATCTTGCGAGCTGAAGGTGACAAGCAAGCGGCTATATTGCAGGCAGAAGCCAGGGAGCGTGCTGCAGAAGCAGAGGCAAGAGCGACGGCTATGGTGTCTGATGCCATTGCCAAGGGTGATCTGCAGGCTGTGAACTACTTTATCGCTCAGGGCTACACCGATGCGCTGAAAACTATCGGTCAGGCTGATAATGGTAAAATTATAATGCTACCGCTGGAAGCGACAGGCCTGATGGGCTCTATTGCGGGGATCACTGAGATCCTAAGTCAGACCGGGGGTAAAAAAGAGGGCGACAAGGTTAATCCGGCATGATCACGATACTTGAGCAAATGAATGTGTGGCACTGGTTGGCATTGGGTCTAGTGTTGCTGCTGTTGGAGTTGTTGGGTACTGCCGGTTATCTGCTGTGGCTTGGGGTATCGGCATTGCTGGTTGGCGTGATTCTCTTTTTTATTCCGCTAGGCTGGGAGATGCAGTGGCTGACATTCGCTGTGTTCTGTTTGTTCACTACCTGGCTGTGGTGGCGTTATCAGCATACGAAAGATAAAGCCGGTGACGAGCAACGCTGCTTGAACCAGCGCAGTGAACAACTGGTTGGCCAAACTTGTGTGCTTGAGAAAGACTTCCCCGTCGGGCCGGGGCGTTTGCAGCTTGGCGATACGACGTGGTCGGCCAAATCAGAATCCAATATACCAGCAGGTACGCTGGTAGAAGTGGTTCGGGTTGAAGGCATTGTGGTCGTTATCAGAGAAAAAGTGAATCAATAGAAAGCTAACATCCAGGCTGTGATGACTGTAGGTGGCGCGCAATGGTAAGTTTATCGGCCTTGTATCCATTATATTGTCTCCGTGCTTGAGAGAAGTGCTCATAGCATGGCTTATTAATGCCCCTCTTTGCTGATTACCCCAATTAGCTAAGCGGCGCATTATTGGGTGTAATTAACATTAATGAAATGTGTTTGTTATTTGCTGGAATCGCCTCTGCACTCGCGGAGGCTTTTTTTTGTTTCTTGATGTAAACAGAATGTTTCCAAAATGACGGTGTTGGTGGCTATTTGCAAAGGATAGAATCCGATGCAACCGATTACGTCGGTGCTATAAACATTACAAGTCAGTTAGATAGAAGAAGATAACAAATGAAATTGGAAGCTGTAGATTATAACGCACCTGATGCCGCTGAGCGCTTTGTCGAGTCTCTTCGACGTACAGGCTTCGGGGTATTGAAGAACCATCCGATCCAGCAGCAGCTGGTTCAGTCAATTTATGATAACTGGTATGGCTTTTTCAACTCTGACGAGAAAGAAGCGTTTCGATTCAATACCGAGACCCAGGATGGTTTTTTCCCTGCCGAAGTTTCTGAAGTGGCGAAGGGGCATAGCAAAAAAGACATCAAAGAATATTTTCATTTTTACCCGTGGGGCCAGTGCCCTGACACGCTAAATGCAGAGCTTCAGCATTACTACGAGGAAGCAAACAAACTTGCTAGCCAACTGCTAGGCTGGGTGGAAGTTCATTCTCCAGCTGAGGTATCAGCGTTTTACTCACAGCCACTGTCATCCATGATTGATGGTAGCGAAAAAACCTTGTTGCGCGTACTTCATTACCCGCCGTTGAATGGTGACGAAGAACTCGGTGCAATCCGTGCAGGCGCCCATGAAGATATCAACTTGCTTACGGTGCTGCCTGCGGCTAATGAGCCAGGTTTGCAGGTAATGACAAAAGAAGGTGAGTGGTTGGATGTTCCATGCGACTTCGGTCACTTGATCATCAACATCGGTGACATGCTGCAAGAAGCCTCTGGTGGCTACTTCCCCTCTACCACCCACCGTGTGATCAACCCAGAAGGTGCAGATAAGACCAAAGCGCGTATCTCACTGCCGCTGTTTTTGCATCCAAAGCCAGAAGTAGTGCTGTCAGAGCGTCATACTGCAAATAGCTACTTGATGGATCGGCTACGCGAACTGGGCGTTATTTAATTTAGCTAGTTTTAACAATTGTTATTGCACGCCAGCCTAAGGGCTGGCTTTGATTGTGATCAAACGGCAATAAAACATTCGTCAATCGCAGTGATGACTCGCATATCTGCAACTACACTTACCTGAGCCTCATAATCTGCTGAAAAAACAAACTAAAGAACAGGTGGTAAGTTATGAAATATTTTACATTAGTATTTGGTACCTTATTGGCCATTATGCTGACAGGTTGTGAACCGCCGGAGCGTGGCAACACAGCTGCATTTACATTGCCACCGGGCAATGCGGCTCATGGTGAAGAATTGTTTATTCACTACCAGTGTTTGAGCTGCCATGTCATGGAAGGTTATGAGCGACCTGAGGTTTTGGATGAGTCCGGTGTAAGTGTTGCGTTGGGAGGTAAAGTTCCGTCACTTAAGAAATATCAAGAATTGGTAATTTCGGTCATAAACCCTTCGCACCGTATTGCATCCGGATATGATCCACAAGTTGTCACTCGGTCGGGAGAGTCGATTATGCCGAGTTATAACGATGTGATGATGGTCACCGACTTGGTTGACTTGATCACTTTCTTAGAAAGTAAGTATGAACTCGAGCCCTATGATTATACCGAGTACCGAGGCTTTTATCATTGAGTTCTATTTGCCAATCATAGCCAACCGTAAGGTTGGCTTTTTTATTTTGTCTATTTAAATCTGGTGGATGTCCCCCCATTGAAAAGCGGGTAATCCATAACTTCGAAGCGCATCAATGTAACAATTGATGCGTGTTTGCCCAGAAGGAAAGTGGTCGGGGGATAATCCATCCGCGACGGCGAGGTGGTCAAATGCAATGTGAAAGTTTTGTCTCTGGCCTCTGACTTGCTTTTGGCAGAGCTGAATGGTCTCAAACAGGATTTGTGTACGGTGAACATGAATAGACGCGCTGACCAAGGTTGCATGTTGTATCGGGTGCTCTTGTAATATTGCTAGGCTGTTTTGGGCGTTCTCGATGGTGTTGGCTGCTTGCTCTTCTTTGATAATCCGATCGCTTTTTATGCCATGTTCGACCAGCCACTTTTTCATTTGTGCCGCTTCGGTGGTGCCAGCCACTTCAAGCCCTCCGGTGACAATGATGAGGCTACCCGGTAAGTGTCTAGCAAGCTTGAGGGTTTGCTCTAATCGCTGTTTCAGAGGGCGAGCAATTGTTCCGTCGCTGTTAAGCTTGTAGCCAAGGGTCACAATGGCATGCTGTGAAGCCGGGGGGTGTTTAGGGGAGTGAACATTGTGATGATAACAAATGGAGGTACTGAGTTGTTCCTCAAGAATCTCGATAATTCCCAGTGCGTCTTGCGCGGAACTGGCATCGAGGCCCGAGAGTTGCTCTATATGCTGGCTGACAGGTGTTATGTTTCCCTGGTAGTGATGCCATAGGGCTAGATAGAAATGGAGTGTTATTTGTTGTCGGTGATTGGCAACGGACTGTGCCTGGGAATAGCCTAGAATCGCCTGTTCGATGTTCCCTCGGAAGCTGTCGATATTCGCCAAGGTGATGAGGGTATCGGCTCTCTCTCCGCCTTTTGTCGCATTGAGGGCTTGCGACAGGTAGTAGGTGACAGCGTCAAGGTTCGAGATGGTTTTGTTGTTTAAGTTGAAGTTGTGACGATGGGGGCTATTGTAGGCATCCAGGGCCTGTTGGATGTAGTCCATGCTTAATCTATATGCCTGTCGGAAACTTCGCAGTATTGACTTATCGTATCTTTCCTTCCGGCAAAAAGAAAGCCGCCAGGGATGACCTGGCGGCTATTTGGATTATAACCGTTTTACTTAATGCACTTGAGCAAGTAGTTGATGATAGGGTCGCTGGTATCCTTCATCGTTAGTGCTTTGGGTAAGTAAGCCGGCTTTTTGAGGATTTCTCGGGTGATCAATTCATCCAGCAGTGGCTTGAATTCAAAACCGGTTTTACCGATGAACATCGACGTGAGATCTTCACTGGCATAGGCATATAGTGCATCCTTAAGCCCCTTTAGGTACAGGTAGTCCTTGGTGAAGCCTCCGCCACGGTATGCCCGGGCGGTAACGGTAAAGGCTTGATCATTGCTGATACCATAATCATGCTTAAGAACATGGAAGGTCTCATTAAAGCTCTCTCCCTTGACCATCATATCGACAGCAATAACCCTCAGCGCCAGTGTTTTCAGGCGGTGCAGCGGGAAACTTCCCGATAGGTGCTCACACAATATGGCCAAACCCTCCTGGGAGTGGGTGTTACCCGGCAGGCCCAGCTTCAGTACCTTTAGAGGTTGCAAATCGGCGTTGGCGCTGGTTACAAGGTGCACACCCAGCTCGTGGTGGATCAGGGCATCCAAGTCCTTGCGGTTAAACTTCGCGCCTTGGTTGACCTTGATTGTCCGGCCACTGACCATCGCACGGGCGATCAATTGCTTGGAACCCGCAACTTTACACTTCATCCCGTATTCATCGGCAGCTTGCTTGAAAGCCTCAATCGCTTCCTGAGCGGAGATTGTCTCTTCATCTGGCTCGCTGTACTCACCGGCGTGCAAGATAAAGTTTGCATTGGCGATGTCGTTCTGATCCGGCTGGCCATAGTAGCGCAGCGAGTTGTACAAGAACTCTTCCGTGCCGATACTGGTCAGTAGGTCGATACGGACTGCAAGCTGATCGATAACCTTGCGGTACATCGCCTGAATATCCGCATCACGGATATCTTCCACTGGCAGGCGGTAAAGCTGTTCGCGGAACTTGAACGGGTCCAGGTTCAGCTGACGGTACGTAAAGTCAGGCTGGTAGTCATATGGACGGTGCAAGAACCGACGTTTCTCCTGCTTGATATTCAGCGGGTTGATATAGCTAAGGGTATTTACCCCTCTGGCAATCGAAAACAGCTGGCGATCGAGTTTCAGCACCTCTCGTGGCAACTTGGAAGCAAGCACATGGCTGCTGGTCAGTTTTTTGACCTTGGTCCGACGCAAGATGGTTTCTGCGGCGTGTTCGGTCAACACGTTTTTCATATCAGCACGCAGTTTCTCGATAACCAACGGAAAGCTTTCACCGCGCTCTTCGTCCATGAAGACCTTCTTCACTTCCAACGGCATGATCAGTGTATTGGCGAAGTTGGTTTTGACAAAGCTGGCTTGATAGCCCATCCCTTGAAAAACATCATTTACTTCTGCCGTGACATCAATATTTGGCAGCTCGATGTTACGCAGCTTGCCGACCAAGCTGTCAATTTCCTTGCGCCAGCGGCGGGTATTGACTTGCTTCGTACCCAAGTTAAATACAGGCACATCTCGCTCAATGCGCTGGTAGTTGTATGAGTGAATATCATACAGCAGACAAAGGCCAAACTTGCTCTCCAGCGTGTCAATCAGGCACGCCAAAATACGGTAGTAGCAGTTATGCTTGGCCAGTGACACCGCCCGCTCGTCATCAGAAAGCGGTGTTTGCCAAACCGGTTTGCCCCAGGCTTCGTCGTAAATGCAGTTTTCAGGTGCACGGTTCAAGTCATACTCGTAGCGTGAGTCCTCGCCCTGAAGCACGATAGGCAGCGAGGAAATGAAATCGCCCGTGAAGGGATCTTCCTCAAAATAACGTTCCTCTTCAGCCAACAGACACTTTGGCATCAGATCACCGCGCAGGCGGTGACCGTGATGGATAGCTGTTGCGATATATGGCTGATATTCGCTGATACGAATGGTCAAGCTTCCATCGTTAAGCTGGGCTTCAAACGGAACAAGTTGCTGGATTTTCTCCAGTACTTCCGCTTCAGAAAGTTGTAGCATCGGCAATCACCTGACGAAATTCATTTTTACGGTTGATACTGACTTCTTTAGCCATCACAACACTTTCAGCAAAATCAATGACCTGTGCTTGTAGTTTGGTACGGTTCAAGCGGTTGATACGAGTAATGCCGCCAGGGCTCAGTACGTTGACTTCAACCAGTTTGCCGTTGATAACATCCAGCCCTACAAAGTAAAGGCCATCGCGAACCAGCTTTGGACCGATATGCTTACACAAGCGAAGCTCTTGTTTGGTCAGCGTATGTTTCACTTCTTTGCCGCCGGCGTGGATGTTAGAGCGCACATCGCCTTTGGCTGGTACGCGGCGCATTGCACCAATTGGCTCACCGTTGAGCATCATGATGCGAACATCACCTTCTTCCGCCCCTTCGATGTAATCCTGTAGAATCACGTAGTTCTTGTCGTCGCCAATGTAGAAATCCAGCAATGATTTCACGCTAGACTTGGCACTTTTCTCAACAAGAATGACCCCCTTGCCGCCATAACCGTTTAGCGGTTTCATGATCATGCGTTCATTTGGGTTTTCTTCCAGAACACGTTCCAAGTAATCGCGGTTCTTCGACACATGGGTCACCGGAATGAACTCGTTGTTTGGATCTGGCAGCGATGTGGTGTATAGCTTGTTGTTTGCCACACGCAAACCGTCGATGTCGTTCATGATAAAGGTATGGTCGCGAACGGAATCGAGGAAGTTTAGTGCCATGGTATCCAGTGGCGGGTTGGCGCGCATGAAAATAACATCAAAGCCAGCCAGTGGCAGCTGGGCCTTGCGAAATTCCGCCTTGCGATAAAAGCTAGGGATATTGCTAGATACCGCGCCCTTTTTCAGTACTTGGCAGAATGCAATAGCCGTACTGTGTCGCATAGTCAGATTATTCGGTGTTGTAATGGCAACCGTGTGACCGCGTGTGGCAGCCTCGTGGATCAGACGCAATGTCGAGTCATTTTCTGGCTCAACTTTGTCCCACGGATACATAACAAAACAAATCTTCATAACAATCGCCTAATTACTGTCTCTTTTGACAGGGATAAAAAAGAAGTAAGCCATCGCACGAAGGGTGGATGGCTTATTCGATAATGGGTAATGTATTGAGTAATTGTGCATTACTCTGTTAGATGTCTAAATCGTTATCGACATCTTCATCTTCGTAGTCGTTATTGCTTTGTTTTCGTTGCGAAACACAAAGGGTATAACTGCGTACTTTATTTGTGGTCTTGTTCACGTATTTAGCCCAGCACTTTGCATAGCTGGATTGAATATCTTTTGAACCTGTGATCTCAGACAGAAAGTCTTGTTCATTATCCGTTTCTGGGATCAGTGAACCATCAGCGAGGCCGCGCATGGTGCGACCATAGTTTTCTAATAATTGAGCTTCGCTAACAGTGAAAACACCTGAACGGCTGAAGCCTCGTGGGAAATTTTTATCGTCGTAAAATTTGCCTACACTTCTCATCGAATATGCTTCCGAACGTAATTTACGCAGATATTCTTTCAGGTTGTTGATCTTGTAAATCAAAAAATTTTCGTCGTCACGATAAAAAAAATTGATTAAGATGAGATGAGAATCAGATGTAATATGCGCCCTTTATTCTATTATCTTCGATGTCGAGGACCTAGTGGATACTGAACTACTCAGAACCTTTCTTGAAGTGACCAAAACACGTCACTTTGGTCGTGCTGCAGACAACCTGTTTCTTACTCAGTCTGCAGTGAGCTTTCGCATTCGCCAACTGGAAACCCAGTTGGGGAATGATTTGTTTTCACGCCAGAGGGGTAATGTCCACCTCACCGCTGCCGGTGAACGTCTGCAGCCTTATGCTGAGGCGATACTGCAAACCTGGGGCAGGGCAAGGCAGGATGTGGCTCTAACTGAATCGCTCAATCAGCAGGTCACCATTGGTGCCTCACCGATGTTTTGGGAGTTTGATGGGATCTCCGATTGGGTCAGCCGTATCTACCAGCATGTCGATGGGCTTGCGCTCCGTTTGGAGTCAATTCCGCGCCAAAGCCTCGCGAAACAACTGTTAGATAAAAGTGTGGATGTGGCAATCACCTCTGAGCCACCCAAGATTGAGAACCTGCAGGTAACTAAGGTTCGGGATTATCAACTTCAATTAGTGACGAAAGAGAAAAGTTGCGATATGGAGCAGCTTAAATCTCTTCCTCTTGTCTATTTGGACTGGGGAACCCGTTTTTCGGTTGAGCATAGTCGGATAGCCGAACTGCAGAAGACACCAATCATGCATACCCACTCCAGCAAGATGGCTTTGGAGTTCCTGATTAATAATAAAGGCGTTGGTTTCTTGCCTTCACCTGTCGTGGCTGCCAGCGTTCAGGATGGCCTGCTGTTCCCGGTAGAAGGAGCCCCGGTGATGGAGCAGTCGCTGTATCTGGTATGGCGGGAAGACAGTGAAAAAGCGGAGATGCTTGAGGCTATGCTAGCCGTACCTTTCAACCAGATTATTGAAAGTGTGTAAGCTGAAATCTGTGAAGCGTGACCATTAGAAAATTTTATCAAGACAAGTTAAATTACTTGTTGTACATAAATTATAGTGATCTCATATTCTCTTAGTATCTCCCAACGTTTTATTGGGGGATTGCGATACGAGAACATAGATGTATATCACAAATGGCATTATAGGATTGATGGCCTTGGTATTATTTGTTGCCGGTCCGCTGGTCTTTAGTACTATTGTCATAATCCAACGTTATACTTCAGTAATTATTGGCAATGATATTCTGCTTTTGGCGTGTATTGTTGCTGTTGTTCAGCTAATCTGTATTTGTTACTTACTCTGGAATGGTTTCAGGAAACAATCATGGCTAAATTAGATCAAAAATTCTCTAAAGGGTCTAAGTCAAAACATAAGTTTGATTTTGAGGATGATTTTCAAGATCTCGACCAATCATCAAAGAAGAAGAAGCGCCGTATCGCACGTCAGCGTGACGCTTTTCCGGAGTATGACGACAGTTATTGATTCAGTCATTTGATATACCGATAAAGGGCGCTTGATAGCGCCCTTTGTGATTTTTGGGGTTTGTGGTTTACGCTTATAGGCAGGTATCTGTTAAGAGGCGAGTATCATGTCGAAAAATCCGATGTCGATGGATAACGTACAAAAGTTGGTCGGGGAGCAAGTCAAGGTGTTTGATCACATGGGTCATGAGGCCGAATTCACCGTCAGCAAGGTCACACCGCAACCTCGGCACGGCTTTGACGATCTCGGGCGATTCATCGAGCACTTTATCATCACTTTCCAAGGAGATGGAAGTACCCATTTCCCAGATGGTCACTACCACTTCAAGCACCCCAAGTTAGGTGAAGTGGAGCTACATGTGATCCATAAGCATGATCATGACTATGAGGTTCTGGTGGAAACGGAGTTGGTGATTGGCCAGATCGGTTGAAGTATCTTGATCAATATTTCTCGTTGTAAATCATGTATACTGACCCCAGTTTGAATTTAGATACTGCAACACAAGAGTGAAATGATGCTAGACAATCTTTCTATCCCAGAAGACATCAAAAAAGAGCCTGAATTAGCGATTCCATCGATTGAGGAGCAAAAGCGCATTGTTGAAGAACTTAAGCGTTTAGAAGAAGCCGGTGAGTTGACGCCAGAAGTGCTGGAAGCGTTCATGACAGGTAAACGTACAGCGCCGGAAAGCGAATAACGTTTTTCGTGGCAAAAGATATTTGAAAAAAGGCATCATGATACCCATCATGATGCCTTTTTTGGTGGGGGATAATCAAGGTGGTTTCTTTGTATTGATTGGCCGACAAGCTGTTTTGGGACTGTCTATTATTTCCTGTCATTATTTTGTGGTATGTATTTCTATCTTGTTCAGTGAGTGATTTTTACTAAGCTACTAAATTAAAATGACTTTAACTCCTTTCTAATGTTTCAATCGTAAAATAATAAATTTTTTTGTTGATAATTTCATACTTTCACTATACTTACATGTATGCATAAGGAGGCACCATTGTATTTAAAGTTGTAATTATTCATTTATTAGGAGTGCAATGAATGATTGAAGAAATTCAGTTCTATGAACCCAACGAAGACTATGGTTTTTTATCTAATTTTGCCTACAGTCCTATCCAGTTAAGTGATGTAGTTTGGCCCACCAGTGAGCATTATTACCAAGCACAAAAATTTACAGACTCATTTATCCAAAAACAGATATTAAAAGCATCAACCCCTGACGAAGCATTTAGGCTAAGCCGCGAATATGCCGACCGGGTTAAACCAGATTGGCTGGATGTTCGTCATTCCGTCATGCGTTATATCGTGTTTGAAAAATTCCGACAAAACCCGCGTTTTGCACATTTGCTTGTGAGCACTGGTGATAAATTACTGACAGAGCACTCCCATAAGGATAGTTATTGGGGCGATGGCGGCGATGGAAAAGGGCAGAACGAGCTGGGTAAAATCCTCATGGAAGTGAGGGATTACTTCGCAGAACAAGAGCCTTATAACTATGTTAACTTCGTTGATAGTGCCAAGCTTCCGACCCGCTGGGGAACGTTTCGGATGTATGGGTTTATAGAGCGAGCCACTGGCAAGGAACACCTTGCGTTGGTCTATGGTGAGCTCAAAGATGGTGAGCCGCCATTGATCCGCCTACATTCAGAATGCCTCACTGGTGATGCATTGTTCAGCGCCCGTTGTGACTGTGGTTTCCAGTTATCAAGAGCGATGGAAAATATTGTCAACGCCGGTTGTGGCGTACTATTCTATTTACGTCAAGAAGGTCGAGGCATAGGGCTAATCAATAAAATTCGCGCTTATCACCTCCAAGATGAAGGGGCCGATACCGTTGAAGCGAACGAAGCGCTTGGCTTTGCCGCTGATATGCGTAATTATACTTTTTGCAAAGGTATGTTGAGTTTTCTAAATATCGAGTCTGTTAAGCTGATGACCAATAATCCTAGAAAGGTTAAAGCGCTTAGGGATGTCGGTATCAATGTAGTGGAGCGTGTTGCCTTGCAAGAGGGAAATAATCCACATAATCATGGGTATTTAAAAACAAAGGCTAATAAGCTAGGCCATATGTTTGATACATCTTTTATTAAGTAACTTGTCATTGATTAATTGGTGCCAATGAAAAAGCCATCATAATAATGATGGCTTATCTTATATTGAAATTTATAGATATTTATTAACGATGTTGTCTATTTTACCGGTTGATTTTAAGTTGTTGAGGCGCTGGTTAATAAATGTTTGTAGTTTAGGATCCATTTTAGGATCAAACGCTAAATAAATTGGGTAGTCGGGGATGATATTATTAAACGATGTCATGTTGAATTTTTCTTTATTCTTATTTTGCTTGTTCAAGTTGTATTTAATCCGTGACTCCATTTCGACAAAAGCGGTATCGCCTGGCAATTTATTTATAACCCGAAAAGCAGCGCTGTAGTCTTTTACGCGTAGCTCTTCGATATCCCCTTTCTCAATGTAGGGCTCAAGTTGTGGGTAATCGAAACCATGTAGCAATACCACGACCTTGTCTTGAAGATCTTGCATGGTATTGAAGTTAAAAGGGCTACTATTGCTGCTTAGCAGTACATGATGGACATTGTAGATCGGGTTGTCCGATAAGTTTTCGGCTTGGACCCCCCCCCAACTGGGGCTACCGTATGTGATCCAGTTTGGCTCGCCGCCAGCTTCCAATAAGGTGATCATACGGTTGAAAGGATAAGTATGGTACTCAATCTCGTACGGGCTTTCCTCAAAAATGGTTTTAACGATATCAGTGACAATTCCTTGGTGGTTATTGTCATTTTCAATCTGAAAAGGTTCAGCTTGCTTGGCAATAACGTAGTAATTAACGGTTTCTGCATGCTCAGCGAAACTGGCGGCAGTATATAGTGGCAGAGTTGCCGCTATACAGATTGAGAGTAGAGTTTTTATCTTCATTTTCGTTCCTTGTCTAAATATTCCGTTTTGAAGGTCTATTATTAGGTTAGTAGAGTAATAGGAAGATGCGAGTTTAAGGATGAATGACGTGACAAGACTGTTAAAAAAAAGTCGTCGAATCAGCTTGGCTAAGCAATTACTGTTTTTGATTATCTTGTTGAGTTCAATATTCACACTGTTATTCACGAGTCTGAGTTTATTTCTGGAATATAAAGGTGAACTTCGAGAGATCGACAACCGGTTTACCCAAATACAAGACAGCTATCTGTCCAGTCTCACTTCGAGCTTATGGGTGGAAGACCGCGAGTTGTTGCAGACTCAGGCCGAAGGGGTGTTAAGCCTTCCTTCTATTTCCTATGTGAAAGTCATCGACGGCGATCAGGTCATTATCGAGTTGGGCGATTTCTTGAATGAGGGGATGCTTGAGCGTCAATGGCTGTTGTCCCATCAAGCAGCAAAAAAAGATTTTAGGTTGGGAACCTTGTTGGTTCAGTCAGATCTTCAACCTGTCTATCAAAACCTCTATGACACCTTTCTCTTGTTGCTATTCGGCCATAGCCTGCAAATCTTTTTTATCTCCGTGTGTATATTGTTAATTGCTTATCGGCTGGTCGTACAACCATTGACGAAAATGTCTTTGGCCGTGACCAAGTTCGATGACCAAAATGTACCGCTACCCGTGCAGCTGTCTAAGCGTTGGTGCGACGACGAAATTACAACTTTAGCTTCACAGTACAACCAATCAGCAGAACACATACGTCATCACTACCTAGAGCTAGAAGCAGCCAAGAAAGCCGCTGAACAGGCAAACCTCAAAAAAAGCGAGTTTCTTGCCAATATGAGCCATGAGATCCGCACTCCGATGAATGGCATTATCGGGCTATCGGGTTTGATGAAGGACATGGAGATGCCGGATAATCAAAAAGATTATATCAACATGCTCCATACCTCCTCGATGTCATTGCTGGATTTGATTAATGACATTCTTGATTTCTCCAAAATCGAAGCCGGCCAGTTTGAGTTGGAATCTATTCCGTTGAACCTTTTTGAACTCAATAAAGAAGTCGAATCCCTGTTTTTGCTGAAGGCCGCAGAGAAGGGGCTGAATTTTTCATGTTCTGTCGAAAAGACAATCAGCCCGATGCTAATGGGGGACGGGGCGAAATTACGGCAGATCCTCAATAATTTGGTAAGTAATGCGATAAAGTTTACTGACAAGGGGGAGGTATCCCTTGTCATGGCGCACGTAGAGAGTAGTGACGATTCGTGCAAAGTGCAGTTTCGTGTTAGCGATACCGGGATTGGGGTTGCAGAGGATAAGCAGGCTGCTATTTTTGAAAAATTCCAGCAGGCAGATGGCAGCACAACCAGGAAGTATGGTGGCACTGGGCTGGGATTGGCTATTTGCCGTGAAATGGTCAAGATGATGGGGGCAGAAATCACTGTTGATAGTACACCGGGGAAAGGCAGTACTTTTTCTTTTGTCATCGAGCTCCCCCGCGAGAAGACATCCATTCCGCAGGAAGAGCGGTTTATCTTTGACGGTCTGAATATTTTGCTGGTGGATGACAGCATGTTGAATATGCGTATCACAACGGTCCAGCTTGAGGGATTTGGTGCAAAAGCAGTGAGCTGCCTTGACCCCAATATGGCGATTACCATGGCCGAACAGGCTGCTTCGCAGGGGCAGGCCTTTGATATTGTGATAATCGATAAGTTCATGCCAATTCTCAATGGCTTTGAACTGGCAGAGCTTTTCCGGCAGCACTTTGGCGAAAGCTGTCCGAAACTGTTGATGATAACTGCGGTACCTGAAATAAATGATGAGGAGAAGGCAGCCAGCTGCGGGATAAAATCCTTCCTTACCCGTCCTTATAAAGATGCGCATTTGAAGTGGGCGATTTTAAAACTGGTGGCTCTTCCGCCTGAGTCACCCCATCCGGACAGGATACTTGAGGGTGAGGTGCATAATATTGATTTATCGGCTGATACCTCAGAGTTAGCGCATCACGAGCAAGCGCAAGCTGACATTAGCGTACGGAAAAATGCTTTGCAGCAGCCAAATGATATGGCGGTGAAGGTTTTGGTCGTGGAAGATACGTTAATTAATCAGAAGGTTGCGAGAATGATGCTGGAGAAAGTTGGTGCAGTGGTCGACATTGTTGAAAATGGTGAGCTCGCGGTGTCTATCTATCAAGAAAAACGGTTTGATGTGATATTTATGGATTGCCAGATGCCGGTGATGGATGGCTTTGAAGCAACTCGACAAATCCGCGGTATTGAACAGCAAACTGGTCACTTTACACCGATTATTGCGCTTACCGCCAACGTCGTGAAAGAAGAAAGAGAGAAATGCTTCGCTGCCGGGATGAATGATTTTGTGTCGAAGCCGGTGTCATTGCAGGTACTGAAGCAGAAACTTGAGCAGCATGCGTCATTGAGTGTTTCATAATATCTCTGCCGGCAGCTTGTCTCATTAAAAACAGCGCCTGCTTGGCGCTGTTAATTTATGTGTTCAATTGTTGAATTAGCTCAGCGACCAATCATCCGTCGGTAGCAGAATTGGTTGGTTGTACAGAGTGATCACAACGGTCAGCGTATTATTGAAAGTGTCTTCCGATATCTCGTCAATGACATAAAAGTCACTGGTTTTGTTTTTCAAGGTATTGTCCAGCAGTAGCTGCAGGCTGTCGTTGATGTCACCGTCGATGACAAGTGTTTCTACGTGTGCGAGTTGAGTATTTGGGACTTCAAGCGGGACAAGCAGCTCCGGGGATGCGTAAGAAAATACGGAAGTTGTCAGTAATGCAAGTGCTGCGATAGTGCGTGAAATCATGGTTCTATCATGGGTTGTCAGTCAGTGGTATTACTTTGACATGGCTTTTGTCAGGAAATGTCAGCATCAGGTAAAAAGAGTCAAAAATGCGCCTTTCAAAGTAGTTATAGTTAATGAAAGCTAAAAGTATATTAAAACACCATTCAATAAGACCGTTTGGCTAGGGGGAAATTTGTTGTTGGTGGCTATTTAACCATTGATTTAATTGAAAACAATGTTTTTAATTTCACCTGTGCCAGAGGTAAGCATGGTGTCAGCTTATTGATGATTCTCATAGAGTTTATCAAGTGCAATTGATAACCCGCTCTCTGTCACAACCCGAATATGTGACTTGTTCAAAAGCCTGGCATTGGTGACGCCGCAAGAGTGGGCAATAACCCCTAGTCCGTAATGTATGTATTTATTGTAATTAGCGACTCGCCGTGTTTTGTCTGCCACGTTGAGTCCTTGCTGTAGCCGCTGATTGTGAGTCGTGATGCCAGTAGGGCAAGTGTTTTTATTGCATTGAAGCGCCTGGATACAACCAAGGGCAAACATATGGCCTCGGGCAGAAACAATAAAGTCTGCTCCCAGAGCAATGGCCCACGCTACTTTTGACGGGGTGATCAGTTTACCTGAGGCGATGACCTTGATTTGGTCTTTAAGTTGATGCTTTTCTAACCTTGCGACCACAAGAGGGAGGCTTTCTTTCAAAGGCAGGCCGACATAATCCATAAGAGGTTGGGGAGCAGCACCTGTACCACCGTCCGCACTGTCGATAGTGATGAAGTCAGGGGCGCAGGCTTTTCCTCGATGTTTAATTTCATCCAGTAATTCATCGAACCAGTTGAGCGAACCAATCACTGTTTTGAAGCCAACGGGTTTGCCTGTTGTTTGGCGAATAAAATCAATCATATCGAGCAAGTCGCCAACATTACGGATATCAGTGTGACCATTGGGGCTAATTGAGTCCTGGCCTTCTTGAATACCACGAATCTTAGCAATTTCTGCCGTTACTTTTTCGCCTGGTAATATACCTCCTTTGCCGGGTTTTGCTCCTTGGCTGATTTTTATCTCAAACATTTTTACTTGCGGGTGTGCAGCGACTTCTTCGAGTTTCTCTTTGCTGAGACGGCCTTCGGTATTCCGGACTCCATATTTTGCTGTGCCAATCTGGAAGACGATATCTGCCCCGCCTTCGAGGTGGTAGGGGCTCAAGCCTCCTTCTCCGGTATTCATCCAGCAACCAGCGATTTTGGCTCCGTGGGATAGTGCCTGGACCGCCGGTTTAGATATCGCCCCATAGCTCATGCCGGAGATGTTGAAAATAGATGAAGTGGTATAGGGAAGGCGACAGTTGGGGCCGATAGTGATGGGGGCGGGTGCAACAGCGTCCTCTTCTAGGGTCGGGAAGGCGCAGTTCATGAACATGATAGTGCCGGCTGGCTCCAGGCTGCGGGTTGAGCCAAATGCAAGGGTACGGTCGACGTTTTTGGCTGCTTTATAGACCCAGCTCCTCTCGGCGCGATTAAAGGGCATTTCTTCGCGATCCATGGCAAAAAAATATTGGCGGAAGAATTCTCCTTGTTTTTCGAATAAGTATCGGAATCGCCCAATAACAGGGTAGTTGTGTCTGATCGCGTGCTTATGCTGGCGGATGTCTGCAATGTACATGTATATCACTACCAGTACCCCAACACCGATACAGAAAATAAATAAGCCAGAGAGAAAGTTGATTGCAAAGAGTAAGAATTCGCCCACGGAGCCTCCCAACGAGATGCTTTAACTACAGCTTGCTTTATCAGGAGTATATACCCAAGCTACCTCAAGGTGCTGGATTCAGAGGGTTAAGCGACGTAGTGAACCCGCTAGGTCTCTTGCCAAGAAAAAGCCAAGCGCAGGATGCTTGGCTTTAAAGGGAGGAAAGTGTTGCCGATTAATCAGGCGGATGGCTTTTTATGCCGTTGCTACGCTATTTGTCTTTTCCGCACCACGCAGCATGGCATGTATAAGTTCATTGGCTTCAAATTTTGTCAGCGCTTCATGGGCACCCACTTGGTGGGCTTGGGATACACTGATCTCACTCGACAGCGACGTGTGTAAAATAATATAGGCGTGTGAAAGTTGTGGTGTATTTTGCACTTCAAAAGCGAGCTCGTAGCCGTCTAGCCCAGGCATTTCTATGTCGCTGACCAGTATATCAAACGGCGCGCCTGCGCCTGCCGCATGCTTGAGCATCTCAAGTGCGTCGTGGCCATTGGTCGCAATGAAATACGGGATCGATATACTGTCCAAAGCCTGCGACAGTTGGCGACGGGCCACTGCCGAGTCATCGACCAGTAGAATTTTAAGCGGTCGCAGTACTTCGCGTTCCATATCAGTCAAGATCGGGTGAAGGCTATCTGGATCGTCGGGGAATACTTTGGATAGCAGCAATTCAACGTCAAGGAGCTGAACCAGCTTATTATCGACATTGGTCACCCCGGTAACAAACACATTCTTGCCAAGTGAGCTAGGTGGCGCATCAATGTTGTGCCAGTTGCATTCGGTGATCCGGTCTATACCGCGAACTAAGAAGCCGACCAACATACGGCGGCAGTCGGTAATTATGATGTAGCTGCTTTTTAGCTCTTCTTTAGTGAGCGGCGGATACCCGACGGCTTTAGCCATATCAATCACCGGTAAGGTGTCACCTCTTAAGTTTGCAGCACCAAGCACGGTAGGGTGTGAGTGTGGAATGGCGGTGAGGGGAGTGTAGGGCACAATTTCTTTGACTTTTAGCGTGCCGATGGCAAAAGACTGCCTGTGGGTCAGTTTGAATAACAGCATTCCTTGAGATTGATTCGTTGCTGCTTTAATCATTGGCCAATCCCTTATTCAATATGTTGGCCACACGGCGATGTGGTGGCTAAAGCTGTGTGGAAATATATAGTTGCCTATATCTTAGCGGTTAATCCATAAGATGGAACAGGTGGATGGAGATAATTGGGCACTCATTGATCTTTTCTCGCTTCACACCGATAAAAATCGTCTGACTGGGCTCGAAAAGAGGTTTGCAGTGGTGGGATTTTGAACACCCATCGCCTTTTTTTCTATGTATTACATGTCACTTACATATTGATTTGAAATGACATTAAGAATGTCATTCCTCTGCGATGAATATCGGGCGAACCTTAAAATACTTGCTAACACTTAATGGGACTTTTTTGAGGGAGAAAAAAATGTGCCCTCATTGTTTTACTTTCAATAAACCATTACGTGGAGATCAAAATGCAAAAGGGATTACGACTGAGTAAACTGGCTGGCACAATGGCTGTCATGCTATTGGCAGGTACTGCCGCAAGTGTGCACTCTGCACCAACCCATGACAAAAATGTCATTGGCTACATCACTCAGTGGGAAGCATGGAAAGGGACGAATGCTGGGTTCAGTGTAAAGGGCGAAGCCACGCACCTGAATGTGAATATGGATATTTACTCTATTTTGAATTTCTCTTTCTTTGGGGTAGCAAAAGATGGCTCGCTGCACAGTGGCGATCTGCGCAACAAAAGCATTTACCAGCCTGGAGCGGTACAGGAGCCGGGGCCGCTGCTCCATCCTGATGTTTACTCGAGTTGGGACTTTCATATTTTGTGGGGCGAATTAGAGTATATTCACCAGTATCCAGGCAATGAAGCCTGGGAAGCGGATACGCTGCGCAAAGTCCAAGAGCAGGGCTTCGTGAAGTCAGGCAGCGGCTGGCTACATACCCCAACCGGTGTGTCTGGTCAGTTCCCTATTCCACTCAAAAAAGCCGGGGGGGCGCCGGGACTGATTGATTTGGCAAACCAGAAGGGGGTGAAAGTCATGGCTTCGCTGGGGGGATGGAGTATGTCAAAGCACTTCCCCGAAATGGCTGCCGACCCGGTCAAAAAGGCCCGTTTCCTCGCAGACATCGACAAGCTCATGGCGCTGGGATTTGACGGTATCGACATCGACTGGGAGTATCCGGGAACGGGCGGGATGAATTTTGAGGGAAGCCCTGAAGATTACGCGAACTTCGAGCAATTAATGGAAGATATCCGCGAGCGCATTGGCCCAAATAAATTGTTGACCGCGGCATTTTCAGCCTCGACAGCCAAACTGGAAGGGTACAACTGGCCGCGCCTGGTAGCGTCGATGGATTACTTTAATATGATGACCTACGACCTCAACGGCGGGTGGTCAAATGTGGCCGGGCATAATGCGCCGCTCTATCCGTACCCCGAAGAAGAGTATCCGGGCCTTGTTCTTGACCACCTGCGTTCATGGATGGCAGCCAAAGGCATTCCTTCAGGAAAAATTAACTTTGGTGCCGCTTTCTATGGTCGAGGTGTCCAAACCACCGAAGCAACAGCTTATGTCGGGGCGCCGACAGACAAACGGATGGTCAATTTCAGTGTGGATGGCCCGACAGAGTCAGCCGTCGATCTGGATAACTGGAAAGAGTTTGAAGGCCAGCCTAACTATAACTACATCGTCCAGACTCCCGGGTGGGAGCACCTTTGGGATAGTAACGCGGAAGTACCGTATGCAGTGAAAGGCAAGTATTTCCTCAGCTACGACGATGTACCGTCGATTGAGAAAAAAGCCCAGTATATTGTCGATAATCAGCTAGGAGGCGTGATTGTTTGGCAGGTGCATGGCGATATTAAGTGTGAAGGGACATTTGTTAGTTACGGCACCAAGCTTAAGCAATGTACCAATCTCAGTTCGCCATTGGCCGAAGCCATTGACCGGGTGTTTACGACCGGCGGTAGCCTAAATACCGCGCCAGTATTGACAGTGCCATCGCCGCAGACAATAGATGCGGGAGCGGTTGTTAGCTTCGATGTGTCAGCAACCGATGCCGATAGCGATCCACTCAGTTTTACGGTGACCAACGCGACAGTTGTTGATAATGGCAACGGCAGCGCAACGGTGACATACCAAGCACCGAATACCGCAACAGATCTGCAAGACACGGTCGTGGTGAAAGTGTCTGATGGTCGGACCTCAACGACCGATAGCGTTGTTATCAACGTGAAGGGCAGTGGCGGTGCTGGCAATAGCGCGCCGGTATTAACGGCACCGGCTAGTACTTCGGTGGATAGCGGGCAGAGCGTTGTTATCAGTGTGTCGGCTGATGACGCCGATGGCGATCTGCTTACTTATACGGCTTCTGCGGGAACGGTTACTCCGACGGCTACAGGCGCTGAAGTTACCTTTGTAGCGCCGAGTGTAACGGCGGATACTGTTATTGATTTGGTCGTTACCGTGACAGATGGTATTGCCAGTGACACAGTAACTATTTCCGTGACTGTGCTTGCAGACATTAGCGGGGGAGTTTCAACCTGGGATCCAAACCAAGTGTATAACACTGGTGATAGCGTAATGTTCGAGGGAGTAAAATATATCGCTAAATGGTGGACCAAAGGCGATCAGCCTGGAACGAGCTCAGCGTGGGAAGTGTTCGATGATGGCAGTGTTGGCGAATGGATCGCGACCAAGGCCTATAATGGCGGCGATGAGGTGATCTTCAATGGTCAAACATACCGTGCGAAGTGGTGGACTCAGGGCGATCAACCCGGTAGTGCCAGCGGCCCTTGGGAGCTTGTCTAGCCCCCGTGTATTTCGTTGCATGACGGTTTTGTCTGCGCATTAGCGTGAAGTTGAGTTAAGGCCCGCGATTTGCGGGCCTTGTTTTTAACTGCAGGACAAGTTTCCTTATGGCCACTATATTTAAGATGGTGAAAAGGCGTTTTTGAAAGGGTGGACAGATATGGAACTACGTAACAAATCAGGTGACATTGCTAAATTGGCCGATAATCTGACCTTGAAAGAAATCGTTGATATGGGCTTTACCCTGGATATTTGTGATGAGGCGTATGATCCAAACGAGCACTGGAAAGTGAGTGGGGAGGTAGAAAAAGACAAGACCGGTGAGTACCCCTCTAAGTAACACACTGTTGATTTCGAAGAAAAACCAGCATCTTGTTGGTTTTTTTTTAGCTGTTGCTTTCTGCTGTCTATAGTATTTTAAATCAATAGCTTATACGAGAAGGTTGGCTTTATGCGAGTCGTTATCAGCGGTCATAGTATCGCTCACGTTTTTTGCCGAATGAAGCATAAAAATTCATCTAGTTCTTGGTTTTGGTTATAAAAATGTTCTTGCACGAATATTTTGCACAGATTTGTAATTGTGATCGGAGTAAAGCTTTCAACCATATTCGGTTGTCCGTTATGTCTGGGTGACATAGTATCTTCTTCAAGAAAGCGCTTTCTTGGAGCAGGAAGCATAGGCGATTTTTTATAAGAATGTCCCGATATAACATCGCCAAGCATAAAAGAAAGCGCTTTCTTTTGTGATTATTCCAAATGTGAAGGATTATGTGATGCATAGTAAAAAGGTATTGGCTTCCTTAGTATGCGGCTTGATGCTAACTGCAAATGGTGTTGTAGCTGATGAAATCAAGCAAGGTGGTACATTGACAGTGCCAATTATTGGTACTGGGTTTGTTGAAAACTTCAACCCATATACAACCAAAGACCTACTGCATGGTGTGATGTTCGAACCTCTGCTGGTTTTCAACAACATGACAGGCAAAACAGAGTACCGCTTGGCTAAGTCCGTTGAGTACTCTGACGATTTGAAGAAAGTCTACGTGACGTTGCGTGATGGCTTGAAGTGGTCTGATGGCTCTGCGCTGACGGCTAACGATGTCGCATTTAGTTTCAACATGACCAAAGACGCAGCAGCATTTGACCAGAAAGGTATCTGGAGTGGCGGTAACCTAGTAAGTGTAACTGCTAGCGACGCGAAGACAGTTGTCTTTGAGCTTAATGAAGCGGACTCTACTTTTGTTTGGTCACTGCCTGCATACCATGTGGTACCAGAGAAAGTATGGAGCAAGGTTGAAGACCTAACAATCTTCACCAACCCTGATCCAATTGGCAGTGGGCCAATGACTTCAGTGAAATATGTGAATGCGCAGCAAATGGAGTTGTGCCGCAACCCGCATTATTATCTTGAGAACCGCCCGTATCTTGACTGCTTGACTTACCGTTCTTACAACGATAACTCGCAAATTCAGCCTGCATTAATGAAGGGTGAAATTGACTGGGGGTCAAACTTTATTGCCGATGTCGAGAATACATTTGTCAAAGCAAACCCGGAAAACCACCACTTTTGGTACCCGGCCAATGATGCGATTCACCTTTACGTAAATACCAAAGAAGCACCATTTGATAACTTGCAGGTACGTCAAGCCCTTTCGGTGGCTCTGGATCGTGAAGCCATTGTCGATATCGCCGCTTATGGTTACCCGACAGCAAACTTCAACGTTGGTGGTATCGGCGAGCTCTATAGCACGCACATCAGTAAGGATGTTAGCGAGAAATATAAAGAGTTGACCCAGTACAATCCTGAAAAAGCCAAAGCACTATTGGATGAGGCAGGACTTAAAGATCGCAATGGTGATGGCTTCCGCGATATGCCAAATGGCGAGACGGTGGAGTTCGACATCGAGGTAGTCAATGGTTGGACTGACTGGATCCAGGTCGTCCAGATGGTCACAGAGTATTACGAAGAAATCGGTATTAAAGCCAATGTTAAAACCGTGGACTGGGCGGTGTATGACAAGTCACTGAAAGATAGCGAATATAAGATGTCAATCAACTGGTCTATGGTCGCGACAAACCCGATCTTGGCTTATCAGGAGTACTTCTCAACATCGCGAATCGGTAAGACTTGGCATGCAGGCCATGGTATCAACTCGCCAGAGATCGATAAGCTGATCGACAGTTTCGGTAAAACCAATGAGCCAGCACAGCAAAAAGAAATTCTAGATGAACTTCAAGTGTTTACGGCCGAAAACCTACCGTTTATCCCACTGTTCTCAAATCCGACGTGGTTCCAGTATAACAGCTCAAAAATTGCTGGATGGCCAAGCGAAGACAACCCATATGTTCAGCCGGTATGGTATGACGGCGGTAAGCGAGTGCTAATCCTCAACAATCTTCACCTTAAGTAATTGCTAAATAGTTTAAAGAGCCAGGTAATGGCTCTTTAAACTCCGGGGTTTATTATGAGCTTTATCTTACGCAGACTCAGTTTTTATTTTGTTGCTTTTGTTATAGCAATTTCCTTTAACTTTCTTCTTCCTCGGCTGATGCCTGGCGATCCCGTCGATGCTTTATTCGCAGCAGCACAGGGCCGCATGGACCCGGCCCAGATGGATGCTGTGCGTGAAATGTATGGCTTTGTCGATGGCTCTGTATTTGAGCAATATATTGCCTATATTAAAAGTGTTTTCACGTTGGATTTGGGCCCTTCGGTACTGATGTTTCCGGTGAGTGTGACCGAAGTGATTAGCCAGGCACTGCCGTGGACAATTTTCCTGGCACTAGGCTCCCTGATTGTTGCTTTGATCATCGGCGTCTCCATCGGTACCTATGCCTCATATCGGCGTGAAGGCCTATTTGGTCAAATCGTACCGCCGACTCTGGCTTTCATCAGTAACTTTCCTTATATCGTGACAGCATTGCTGCTGTTCTATTTCTTCGGCCTGAAGCTCGAACTGTTGCCGCTTGCCTATACCTATGATCCGTCTTTAACCCCTGGCTTTAACTGGGAGTTCATTTCCAGTGTCGCCAAGCACGCTGTTTTGCCTATGGGCTCAATGATCATCGTTGGTATTTCGACCTGGGTGTTCAATATGCGCAATGCCATGATCAACGTGTTGGGCGAAGACTATGTCACCATGGCTGAAGCCAAGGGATTGAGCAGTTTGCGTGTCATGTATCGCTATGCCGGGCGAAATGCCATCCTCCCAGTGGCCACAGCCATTGCGATGGCTATAGGTTTCTCATTTGCCGGTTCAATTATGACCGAAGTCGTTTTTAACTATCAGGGGCTGGGGAATGTATTGCTAAAAGGCATTGTTGCCCGTGATTACCCTCTGATCCAGGCAATTCTGCTGATTCTTGTTACCGCAGTCCTAACTGCAAACTTCATCGCAGACCTTCTTTACGTCTGGCTAGATCCTCGGATTTCTAAATAAGGTTTGAATATGAGCAAGTTAATAGATTCGATCGACAATAATATGTCTGTTCAACAGCCCAATCCGCTTGTCAAAAAGGGTAAAGAGATCCTCTCGACAGTGCATGCTTTCTTTCATGGCAACCCCCCGGCGATCATCGGTACCGTCCTGATCTCGATTGTCCTGATTGGTGCCCTGATGGCACCGGTGCTGGCGAGCCATGATCCGAACAAGCGTGTTGCCAGGCCGCATGTGGCCCCGAATACCGAACATGTTCTGGGCACCACCCGAAGTGGGCGCGATGTCTACAGCCAAGTACTGTACGGGGCGAGAAAATCGCTTGCCGTTGCCCTGTCTGCTGGGGTTATAGCAATGACGCTGGCGGTCGCAATTGGTGTTACGTCTGGTTACATGGGCGGCAAGGTGGATGAATGGCTTAACTTCATTACCAATGTTTTCCTGGTCTTTCCCCAACTGCCACTGCTGATCGTTTTAGCGGCCTTTCTTGGCCAGGTCGGCTCACTGGTTATCACCATATTACTCGGGGTGACCTCCTGGCCCTGGGGGGCGCGAGTTATACGTTCGCAAACCATGGCGATCAGAAACAAAGAGTTCATTATCTCTGCTGAGGTAATGGGGGAGTCGAAAATCCGGATCATTCTTGTAGAAATTCTGCCAAACCTTGTTTCGATTGTATTCGGTGGCTTCCTGGGGACGGTAATTTACGCGATGGGCTCGGAAGCCGGGTTGGGGATCCTTGGCCTAGGTGATGCGACAGAAGTGAGTTGGGGCTCGATGCTCTACTGGGCTCAGACCTCGTCATCACTCTATACCGGGGCATGGTGGGAAATGATTGTTCCTGCAACCGCTCTGGCGATCACTGGGGGGGGATTGGCATTGATTAATATGTCTATTGACCAGGTTAGTAACCCTAAACTTAAGACTGGTCCACATATGAAGTTGTGGAAAAAACTGAAAAGAGAAGCTGATCAGCGCCGAGGTTTGCTATGAAAGATGTACTGCTAGAGATCAACAATCTTTGTGTCGATTATGTTTCTCCTAACGGGGTTGCACGGGCAGTCAACAATGTCAGCTTGAGTATTGCTCCCGGGGAAACTCTGGGTATTGCCGGCGAGTCGGGCTGTGGTAAAAGTACTCTGGCATTTGCCATTTCTCGCTTGCACAAGGCACCTGCGCTGATCTCCGAAGGGGAGATCCTCTACAAGGGGCGCGATGTGCTGAAAATGTCAGACAAAGAGCTGCGCAACTTTCGTTGGAAAGATGTTTCAGTGGTGTTCCAGAGCGCAATGAACTCGCTCAACCCTGTTATCACCATTGGTGAGCAGCTGGTGGATGTGATTCTGGCCCATAAGAAAGTCCGTTATGAAGAAGCTCACGCGAAGGCCGTGGAGCTATTGAACATTGTCGGTATTCACGGCGACAGGATGGCCAGTTTCCCACACCAGCTCAGTGGCGGGATGAGACAGCGTGTGGTTATCGCGGTCGCATTGGCACTGGAGCCGAAGCTGATCATTATGGATGAGCCGACAACTGCACTCGATGTAGTGGTCGAGCGTGAAATCCTCAATGAACTTTACGACTTAAAAACGAAATTTGGTTTTTCAATCCTCTTTATCAGCCATGATTTGAGTTTGATGGGGGAGATTGCGGATCGGATTGGTGTGATGTATGCCGGTAACCTGATTGAGCTTGGTGATGCAGCCACCGTTTTTGGCAAGCCTTCCCATCCCTATACCCAAGGCTTGATTGCATCATTCCCGACCATTCATGGCCCTAAGGAAAGGCTCTATGGCATTCCAGGCAATCCGGTTGACCTGCTGCGTATCCCCCAGGGATGTAACTTCCAGGATCGCTGCAGCCACTGCTTTGCTGCTTGCAGACAGCAAGAGCCTGAACTGCTCAAGCTAAACGAAAGCCACTATGCCGCTTGTCATCGGATCTAAGGACGAAGAGATGGAAACGATAGAGAATAAAGAAGTTGTACTCTCTGTACGAAATTTGGTGAAAGATTTTCCGATTGGAAGTGGCAAAAACCAGCATATGCGCGCCGTCAATGATGTGTCGTTCGATTTGTGCAAAGGCGAGGCGCTGGCGATCGTAGGTGAGTCGGGGTCTGGCAAAAGTACAGGCGCGAGGATCTTGACCCGTATTTATGACAAGACGGATGGGCAAATCACCTTCAAGGGGCAACCGCTAGAGGAGTACACCAAAGAGCACGGCAGCCTTGAGTATGCCCGTCAGGTGCAGATGATCTTCCAAGACCCGTTTGGCTCGCTCAATCCGGTGCACAACATATACCACCATATTGCCAGGCCGCTATTGATCCACAACCGGGTAGGCAAGAACGATGTCAGGAAGCTGGTCTACGAGCTACTGGAAATGGTGGGGCTTAACCCGGCAGTAGAAACATCGGAAAAGTACCCGCACCAGCTAAGTGGTGGTCAGCGCCAGCGGGTGGCTATTGCGCGTGCCATTGCGGTTTCGCCGGAAGTTATCTTGGCCGATGAGCCGATTTCGATGCTCGACGTGTCGGTGCGACTCGGGATCTTGAACCTGATGGCAGATCTGAAAGACAAGCACGGCATTTCGTTTATGTACATTACCCATGATATTGCGACTGCGCGCTATTTTGCCGAGAAAACAGCGGTTATGTATGTCGGCCATATGGTCGAGTGGGGAAACAGCGATAAGGTTACCCAAACACCGCAGCATCCTTATACCCAGTTACTCTTGTCTGCGGTTCCGGAAGCGGGTCGCTCGGGGCGTCGTGAGCTAAGTGCGAAGAAAGGCGAAATTCCGCTTTGGAAGCCCGATAGTTACGGTTGTCCGTTCGCAGCGCGCTGCCCTAGGGCGAGCGAGGCTTGCTCTCTGGTTCTGCCTCCTGTTACTCAGATCGCAGACGATCATTTTATTCGATGCCACTCCATCTGATTGGGTCATGGTAAAAATTTTAGCGCGACAAGAAAGCGCTTTCAGCAGCTTCGGTTAAAGATATGGCAAGTAAAACTCATACACAGTCAAAAGATATTACAGGTAAGTTCGTTACACTCGACGGTGAAAAATACTACCTGATTGAAAATGTCGACCATATGGCACCCTTCTTTATCAGTGTGGTGTCGGCAAGTAACCATTGGTTATTTATTTCCTCAACGGGCAGCCTGACTGCGGGGCGAACTAAGCCGGAAAATGCCCTGTTTCCTTACAAATCGGTCGATTACATTCATGAGAGTGCCGAGAATACCGGCAGCAAAACCCTTGTACGGGTAACGGGGGATGATGGCATCAAGCTATGGGAACCGTTCAATACCCACCATGATGGTCTCTACCAAATCCAGCGGAACCTTTATAAAAATGCCGCTGGTGACAAGATTGTTTTTGAGGAAGTGAATACGGACCTGTCTCTGGCATTTAAGTATCAGTGGAGCACCAGTGACAAGTATGGCTTCGTGCGGGCCTCAACGCTGACCAACACCGGCGCGGATCCTGTTCAGCTCGAACTCATTGACGGCATCCAAAACATTCTGCCGTCTGGTGCCCCGTTGTCAGCAATGCAGGATCGCAGTGCACTGGTTGACGCCTACAAATGGAACGAGCTGCTGCCTGAATCGGTCCTGGCGACCTATAGTATGTATGCCAAACTAAGTGACCGTGCCGAGCCGGCTGAGTCCCTGAAGGCAACCACGGTATTTAGCATTGCTGATGACTGTGAGGCAATTTTGCTGTCAAGTGAGCAGCTGGGCACGTTCCGTCGCGGGGGGCAAGTCGCGACCGAAACTCTGCGCCGAGGCCTGCGCGGGGCATATTTCGTCAATAAGCAGTGCGAACTGGCGGCAGGCGAAGCGAGTGTTTGGCAGATCGTTGCTGATATTGATCAGACTCATGCCGAGGTTGTTGAACTGAAGCAGAGCCTGTTGGCGGCGAAGGCGGTAGGCAGTGATATCAACCGCTCGGTGAAAGAAAATCACAAGGAGCTGCTGGTACTGATGTCTGGCAGTGATGCCTGGCAGAAAACCGCGGAAGAAGAGACGACGGTTCATCACTATGCCAATGTGCTGTTTAACAACATGCGCGGCGGTGTGGTTGTCGATAACTACTGGGTGGATAAAAAAGATTTTGTAACAACACTAACCAGCGCCAATATTACCGTTGCGACGCGCCATGGTGCATTCCTTGCCGCTCTGCCAGAGCGCATTGGATATGAGGATTTGCTTGCCATGGCGGCAGAGCAAAACGATAACCAGCTTGTGCGCCTTTGTTATGAATATCTACCGCTGACGTTTGGACGTCGCCATGGTGATCCGAGCCGTCCGTGGAACCACTTTGAGATCAAAGTCAAAGACAAGAACGGCGAACGTCTGCTGTCATACCAGGGGAACTGGCGTGATATCTTCCAGAACTGGGAAGCTCTTGCCGTCAGTTACCCTAACTTTATCAAGTCGTTTATTGCCAAGTTTGTCAATGCCTCAACGGCTGACGGCTATAACCCTTACCGCATCACCAAAGACGGTGTGGATTGGGAAGTGCTGGAGCCGGAAGACCCATGGAGCAACATCGGTTACTGGGGGGACCACCAGATTATCTATCTGCTGAAGTTCCTTGAGTTGTCGAAAAAATATCAGCCACAGGAGCTGAGCTCGCTCCTTGGCAGTGACATCTTCAGCTACGCCAACGTCCCTTATGTCATCAAGGGCACGGAAGAGTTGTTTGATGATCCGAAAAACACTGTCGATTTCAACCAAGAGCTGCATGATCTCATCAATGATAAGGTTGAAGAGCTTGGTAGCGATGGCCGGCTTCTGCTCGATGAGGACGGCGATGTTTACCTGGTCAACCTGACTGAAAAGCTGCTGGTACCATTACTAGCAAAACTGGGTAACTTGGTTGTCGATGGCGGTATTTGGCTCAATACCCAGCGTCCGGAATGGAATGATGCCAACAATGCCATCGTGGGTAACGGCTTGTCGATGGTGACCCTGTTCTATATGCGCCGTTACGTGACTTTCATGCAAGCATTGTTGAAGGACAACGTGATGGCGGTTGATCTCTCTTCGGAGCTGGTTGACTGGGTTATTGCCACTGCCGAGATTTTAACCGAGGCCAAGAAAGAGCTTAAACACAAGAGTATTACTCGCCAGACTCGCAAAGCTTTGCTGAGCAAGCTAGCAGGCGCAGCGAGTGATTACCGCGCGGCGGTTTATCAACATAGCGGCTTCTCTGGAAAAACCAAAGTCGACAGCCAGCTTATCCAGCGCCTGCTTGATATCAGCCTGGATGTAATTGACGAAGGCATTGCCGCCAACCGTCGCGAGGACGGCTTGTACAATGCGTATAACATCATTAGCTATTCAGCGGAGAATGCTTGTGTTAAAGAGCTTTACCCGATGCTGGAAGGACAGGTTGCGGTTCTTAGTTCAGGGGTACTGACACCTGCACAAGCGGTGGAGTTGCTCGATAACCTGTATGCCAGTGAGATGTTCCGCGATGACCAGCAGAGCTTTATGCTTTATCCAGATCGCGAACTAACCACATTCATGAATAAGAACAAGGTGACTGCGTCGCGTATCGATAGCAACGCACTGCTCAAAAAGATGGTACACAATAGCGATCACCGCTTGGTTGAGCCTGATGCCGATGGCGACTACCACTTCAATGCTGATTTCGAGAATGCCGGTTTCTTGCTGACTGCGTTGAGTGCAATCGAATCGGAGTACAAGGATATTGAGCGCGAGACAATCAAGGACGTGATTGATTGCTACGAAGAAGTTTTCAACCACCAAGCCTTCACTGGGCGCTCGGGTACCATGTTCGGCTATGAAGGCTTGGGCTGTATCTACTGGCATATGGTTTCTAAGTTGTTGCTGGCGGTACAGGAAAACTACTTTGCGGCCAGGGATAAAGCCCCGAATTCCGAGGAAATCCAGAAACTCGCGGAGTACTACTATAAGGTCCGCGCCGGGATCGGCTTCAATAAAACGCCCGAGAACTACGGTGCCTTCCCAACCGACCCATATTCCCACACGCCTAAGCATGCAGGTGCCCAGCAACCGGGAATGACAGGGCAGGTGAAGGAGGAAATCCTGACTCGCTTTGGTGAACTTGGAGTATGTGTGGAAGACGGAGTGATCCACTTTGCCCCTTCCTTGCTGAGAAAGGTGGAGTTCCTGCCTGCGGCGAGCCGGTTTGATTTCATTAATATTGATAGCGAGAACCAGACAATACTATTGCCTGAGAAGGCATTGGCATTTACTTATTGCCAGGTTCCTGTTGTCTACAAAATGGTACAAGAAGGTGATGGTCAGATCGAAGTGCTGATGAAGGATAGCAAGCAGCTCCTGCTGTCAGGGATGTCTCTGAATGCCGAGCTTAGCCGCAATCTCTTTGCACGCACCGGTGAAGTTAAGCTAATCACCGTCCATGTTCCGGCAACACTGCTAATGGGCTGAGAGCTACGGAGAGAATGTGAAGGCCAACAAACCATTATTAGAGGTGTCTGAATATAACGCGGAAGGTTACTCGCCAATGATTGACTATCAATCATGGCGGGTTGCCATGCTGAATTATATTGATGAGCTCGAAACAGACAAGATTGATAACTTTCAGTGCCACGAAGAGACTGATGAAGTCTTTGTCCTACTGGAGGGTAAATGCATTCTGTTCTGCGCAGAAGTCGACGAAGAGAACAATATTGTTGATATAGTCAGCTGGGATATGGAACCGAATAAGGCCTACAACATTAAGCGGGGGGTGTACCATACTCATACCCTAAGCAATGATGGCAAGGTTTTGATCATCGAAAACAGCGACACCAATGATAGTAATTCTCCAAAGATATTGATTGATGACACTGTCCGTTACAAGTTGGGGCAATTAGTGTCTGTATTGTGGAGCTAGTTGTTTTAATTTGTTTTTAAAGGCAGTTTATCTGCCTTTTTTTTTTGATGGGATTTGAGATGGGAAACAGGTAGTGGGGAGGTGACTCCCCATCTATTTGACTATTCGCCAAGCTTGCTCACAGAGTCGCGGATAATGAGCTCTGGCGTTAATTTGTTACGTAGGCTTTGCTTGTCTTGATTGAGCAGGGATAAGACGCCATTAGCGGCTTCTACACCCATTTCCCGCACCGGGAAGTTAACGGTTGTAAGGCGTGGACGGATATGTTGGCTATATGTGTCGTTATCAAAACCAACAACCGAAAGTTCTTTGCCGATAGTTATACCGCGTTCGCTGCAAACATCATAAACGGCCAGAGCAATATTATCGTTCTGGCAGAAAATCGCGGTAATGTTTTCATTTCTATCAAGCAGTCTTCTTACGGCCTCATGGTTGCCGTCATGGTCGAAGCGCCCTTCGACAATAAGGTTAGTGTCGTATTGAATGCCATATTCGGCCAGTGCATTGCGATATCCCTGCAGGCGATCACGACTATCTATTTTACTCATCTGGCCGGTAATACAGGCGACAGTGGTATGGCCGTTTTCTAGTAGGTGTTTGGTTGCCAGGTAACCGCCAAGTTCGTTATCAATACAGATACATTTTTCGGCTAGCTCTGGAATATAGCGGTTCAGAATAATGGTCGATTCCGTTTGCTGAGCTATCTTGATCAGCTCATCATCGGATAGCTTGTCAGAGTGAATGATCAGCCCATCTACCTGTCGGGATTGGAGGAAACGGATCGAATCGGCTTCTTTATCATGGGATTCCTGGCCGCTGGTGACAATCAAATGAAGATTTTTTTGCCGGACAGTATCTTCAGTCATGTGCATTAGCGGGCCGTAGAACGGACCATCCAGTGAGCCGACCAACATACCGATGCTGTTTGAACGGCTCGATGCCAAGGCTTGTGCAAAGGCATTGGGCTTATATCCCAACTTTTCGATTGCGGCAAAAACCTTCGCTCTGTTGGCTTCTTTGACAGTAGGGTGTCCATTTAAGGCTCTGGAAACGGTTGACTGAGAGACTTGTGCCAGCTCAGATACTTCTTTAATTGTAATCAACGGGACTTCCTTACGATGAATGGCTCATTACGTTACAAAACAATACCTAGTTTTAGTATTCATATAGTCAGAAATAGCGATATGTTACTTCTGAAAAGGTTTATAAGATAGGAATTAACGTAATAAGTTTGAGCTAATTAACACTTTAAAGCAAGCGCTTTCTTGGGGTTTTGAAAATGCATTTCAAATATAACCTTTTAAAACTCAGTTGCTTATGGTTTTTGTGTTGTGGTCAATCCACATGATAAGCAGGTTGATCTGACTGCCGTTGCTTACTTGTTGTTGAAGTGTGCTACGGAGTAACGGGCGTTGGCTTTATCACATTCGGCTGTTGTTTATATCACTAGGTAAGCACACCGCAATGAAATTTGTTTTTATTCAACAGTTAAGGTTCTTATTCGTCCAACGTATTAGCAATATGGCAAATACTCAGCATGGTAGATAGGCATTGAGAGTGCGACACAAGCACATACAGTGAAAGGGCTTTCATGGTGGGTTTAATTGTCTTGGTGAATGTGATTTTATTTTATCCTTTATATTCATGGTTTTATTTGTTGTTTGTGGCTAAGGGGAATTGCTGAAGTTGGATTGAAGCTTTTGGTTGCATATGCTTGCTGCTGATCGGTCGGTTGGTTATATTCGCTATAACTTTTGGTTACCATTGGTATTGTTTCTTGTAAAAGCTAATTATTTCAAGTGCTTGTTTAGTATCTTGTGAGTTTTTGCCCTTTCGTGCTTATTGGTGTTTTCTTCTTGGTGTGTGAGTTTGATCTCGTGAAAGCGCTTGCTTTGGTGATTATGATCACTTTAATAGCGCATTTTTATCCATATAATCATCAATAAAAGTGGTTAGCAGCTAATTGGCTGAGCAATATCTTCTCATTTGTCTGTTCTTTCAGCATTTGGTTAAGGGGATATACAGCGATTAACGTATTTAACAACTATTTTTTTGAATGCTTAAGAAAGCGCTTTCTTTTGTGTTTTACGGAAGAATCTAAAAACAATTCTTGGAGTTATAATGAAACTATCGAACCTTACCCTTGCATGCCTACTAGCAACCTCAACTCTATCTGTATCCAACTTTGCTATGGCGGAAACGGACGATTTCGCCTTTACCGGTTATGCCCGTTACGGTTTTCACTATGCAGATAATGGCAATGACTATGTTTCTGCTGATGGCCAGCTTGCTGGTAATGCTGCAGGTCGTTTGGGTAATGAGACTAACGGTGGTGAATGGCAGTTTTCTAAAGGCTTTACTGGTGTCAACGGCACACAATGGGATGTTGTTGTAATGCTGGAAAACTGGTGGAAGTCACCAACGGATTATGGTGATGTGGCCCTGAAAAAAGCTTATGCGGGTGTCTCCAATGTCTTCGCTTCCCAGCCTAATGCTTATATCTGGGCCGGTAGGGACTTCCACCAGCGTCCACAGCAAGGGCTGAACGACTATTTCTTCATGACCCACGATGGTCAGGGGGCGGGTATCAAGAACCTAGACTTGGGTGGCGCTCAGTTAAATGTTGGTTTTGTTGGCCAGACAGGTGAAGGTACCGGTGATAGTGGTAACTATGCCCTGACAACCAAACTGCACGATATCACTTTGGCTGAAAATATTTCACTGGATATTTACGCCAACTACGGTTTGTCATCTGACAAAGCTTTTGATAAAGAAAATGGCGAAAGTAAGAAAGATGATGCATACCAAATTGGTACTGTGTTCAAAATTTATGGCAACTCACTTAGCCTTCGTTATTCAGAGAACTCGGATAACTCGGTCTTTAACAAAACAGATGATCTAAAAACAATTTACGCAAGCTGGGAGGGTGGGGTATCTCTTGGTCAGAATACATCAATGGATTATCAGCTGGCCTACCACAATACCGATGGTGCTAACAAACTAGTTGATGACCGCACTAACTACAGTGTGATTGTGCGTCCTATGCACTCATGGAACGATATCCACTCAACGTGGTTGGAAGCGGGCTACTCGCTGGTTGATTATGATAATTCTGACGAAAACTCAGCTTGGAAAGTGACGCTATCGCAGAATATCGCTGTCGGAAAGAATGCTTGGGACCGCCCAATGCTGCGTTTCTATGCAACGGTAGGTGAAGCAGACAATAAAGTTGACTCTGCGACAGGTACTCGAGCAACTGGTGACACGACTCGAGATACATTCGCTGTAGGTGCAATGTGGGAAGCATGGTGGTAATAGCGGTTTAATTAATACCTAGTGAGCAGCCAGATAAATGGCTGCTCTTTTTTTAGCCTATCTCAAAACAAAAATGGAAATTGTATGCGCCATAATAAAAAAATATTGCCGTGCTTAATTGCATTGGCATTAATTGCAGGATGCAATGAATCAAATAATAGCAATACAAATAATGATAAAGCACAGGTCAAAGTGCCATATTTTGGCGACTGGCCAGTAATCAAAAGTGCGATTGAAAAAGATCAAAATATTGAAAACAAAATTACAGAAATATTAGCTCAAATGACTTTAGAAGAGAAAGTTGGCCAGATGATCCAGCCCAACCTTCTTGAGGTCACACCGGAAGAGGCCGCAGAATATAAACTAGGCTCATTGCTGAATGGCGGTGGAGCCTGGCCCAATGAAGACAAATATTCGAGCGCGGAAGACTGGGCCAAAGAGTCGGATAAATATTGGCTCGCCCTTGAGGGCGCTTACGAAAACCGCGGCTTTAGAATCCCGTTTATGTGGGCGACCGATGCAGTGCATGGCCACAACAACGTATTCAGGGCGACAGTTTTCCCGCATAACATTGGGCTGGGGGCCGCAAATAACCCCGATCTTATTTACCGAATTGGTCAGGCAACGGCAGTGGAAATAGCTGCAACCGGATTGGACTGGACGTTTGCTCCAACCGTTGCTTCGCCGCGCGACTATCGCTGGGGGCGGGTATATGAAGGTTACTCCGAAGACCCAGAAATTATCTACCAATATGCCGGCAAGATGGTTGAAGGTATCCAGGGCGGTGCCGCAGGCCTAGCCAGTGAGCATAACGTTATTTCGAACGTTAAACATTGGGTTGGCGATGGCGGCACAATGGATGGTGTCGACCGAGGCGAGAACCATTACACCGAAGAGTATCTGAGGAATATTCATGCCACGGGCTACTTTGCTGGTTTGAATGCCGGTGCCCAGGTGGTGATGTCTTCATTTAACTCCTGGCACGCGGATGCCAACTATGACCAGACTGAAAGCGGCGAGTACAACAAGAAAATCCATGGCAGTAAGTACCTGATCACCGATGTACTGAAAAACAAAATGGGCTTTGACGGTATAGTGGTCACCGACTGGAATGGCCAAGGGGAAATCAATGGTTGCAGTGCCTCGAACTGCCCAGAAGCGGTCAATGCCGGTAATGATGTCTTCATGGTGACGGCAAATAGCGATTGGAAAGCGTTCTATGACAATGTGATTGCCCAAGTGAATGACGGTACGATTGCCATGACCCGCATTGATGATGCGGTAAGCCGGATCCTGCGGGTTAAATTGCGTGCCAACTTATGGGAAAAACCGATGCCATCCGAGCGTGCCCTTGCCGGCCAGCAGGAGTTGCTGGGTTCCGCAGAACACCGCGCTTTGGCACGTGAAGCCGTGAGTCAGTCTCTGGTGTTGCTCAAAAATGAAGGCGGTATCTTGCCGTTGTCACAGCAGCAGAAAATCTTGGTCGCTGGTAGCGCAGTCAATGATATCCAGAAGCAAACTGGGGGATGGTCGCTGACTTGGCAGGGTAACGAAAACACCATTGAACAGGATTTCCCTGGGGCCACCACGATGCAGATGGCGTTGGCCGAGATGGTGGGGGCTGAAAATATCATCACAGATCTTGCGGATGCAACGGAAGATACCATCGCGGTGGTGGTCATTGGTGAAGAACCGTATGCCGAGATGTTCGGTGATATCAAGTCCAACAAAACGTTGGAGTTCTCGTCACTGAAAGCGTCGTATAAGGACGATTTGGACAAGGTGAAGGAACTGAAAGCCGCAGGATTGAAAGTCGTCACCGTGTTCTATTCTGGGCGCCCGCTGTATGTCAATGAGGAGATCAACAACTCTGATGCCTTTGTCGCAGCATGGTTGCCGGGTACGGAAGCCGGGGGGATCACCGATGTTCTGTTTAACAAGGACGGCAAAGATTTCACCGGTCGCCTGTCATATTCATGGCCGATGAAGAAATGTTCGACCGCAATTAACCGTGTTGCTCCGAATATTGCTGATTACGTGACACCTGCAACCGAGCAGGATATTACCGGAGAGCACAAACCGCTATTTCCATATGGTTACGGTCTTTCATATGAATCGGATAATAAGCCGGGATATGATTTAGCCAACTTGCCTCTTGATCCGCGGGACTACGGCTGTGGCCAGGAAGCCCCTGATAACGGGGTGGCGACCACCAACCTGGAAATCTACGGTGCCCAGTCTGGGGGCGAATTCGTAGCCCGTATCGGCGGCCCAGCCAGCGGATGGGCGGGGATTGCCGTATCGAATGGCTCGGAAACAACCACGGGCTCGTTAACCACCAAACCAATCAATTACCAGCACCAGCAAGATGCGATTAATGTGACATTTGATGGTTCTGATGTCGCCCAGGTGTACCTGCAGACTCTCAATGAGAAAGCGGTCGACAAGAATGCCTACATGAACGCCGATTCGACCCTGCAGTTCGATATCAAAATGCATCAGGCTGCGACAGATGAAGTGACGTTGGCTATGCATTGCGAATGGCCATGTCTTGGTGATATCAAGATCAACGACGTGCTGCCGCCGGTCTCTGAGGACTGGACGACGATGAAGTTTGCCCTTAGCTGCTTTGCCGAGGAAGGCATGGAGTTTTCCATGCTCAATACGCCATTTCTGCTGACAACGGCAGGTAGCATGCAGTTTGACTTGGGTGAAATTCGTTTTGTTCCGCGCAGTTTGGATGCAGCCAATGACGAAGTCGACTGTGCCGCTCTGGCCGAGCCGCCTCTTCCGCCGCTTGATGAAGCCATTTCCAATATTTGGAGTGATACCTGGAACCCAAGTGTTGGCGTATGGAGCGCACATACCGGAACCGACTGGAGTCCAGCTCCTGACCATGTCTCGGCTACCGAGAGTGTTGATGGTGATGGTGTGGTAGTGGTCAGTGTATCTTACAACCCCGCGAGCCCTGTTGATGATAAGGCTGTCGTTTTCTTGGTGGGCGAAACTCAGAACCTCGTCAACTATGTAGATACAGGGAGCCTCGAGTTTGATTTGTATGTCGATTCGTATGGCGAGAATATCGATGGCTTGGTCATAAAGATGGAATCTACCAAGGAGAATTCGGGTAGTCCCGATCATTTCCTCGGAGAAATTCCAACCGGCGCATGGACTTCGATTTCAGTACCGGTTAGTGACTTGGGCATCGGCGAGATTGCACAAAGTGTCGATAAACCTTTTGCCATCTTGCCGGCATGGGCTAACTCACAGGCTGGCGTTGCGTTTAGTTTTAAAAATGTTCGTCTCGTGAAATAACACGTCTGGCAGAAGAGGCATGTTCTCTTCTGCCTTTTTTATTTATTACCTACCCACTGTTCTCTCACCGATACCCGCCAGCGAACCAGACGTTTGCTGCTTTGCTATTTATTGCCTATGTCGGTTGGGATATGGCATTAATTACATGAAAAAGAAACGACAAACTTCAGTCATAAAGCGCATGTATGTCGGATTTGCGCTGATGGTGCTTCTGCTGGTCGCAACCGTCGTCATGATGCTTGATGGCAATAAACGTATTCATAGTCAGCTAGAGTCTGTGACGTCAAATGTATTTCCGCTGGTGACGCTGGCAAACGAAACCAGTGTCAAATTGTTAGCAGCGGATAAAATCTTCAAGGATGTACTGACTAACCAGAATGTGGAATACATTGAGGAATATGAGGAGAAATTCAGCAAGGCACATCAAGAGTTCTCTGCGGTGCTGGAGTTGCTGACTGTTTTTTCTCGCTCGAACCCGGCACTTTCGCAGCAGCTTGAGGCATTGGCGGTAATAGAACAACGCTATTTCAGTGAATCTCGTCGTGCGATGGACAATTACCAGGCACAGCAGATTGCCAGAGCAGAGCGACAGAAAGCGGCCCGCCGTTTCCAACAGCTGCAAATGGCGTTGTGGGTCGGGATGAAAGAGCATATCAGTAGTCAGGGTAACCTTGCGATCAAGCTGATGGCAGAAAGTTATTTTGCCAAGCTCAAACAAACCGAAACGATCACCTCTGATGCGCTGGCCAGCGATGAACTTGAGTTTATAGGCAAAGCGATAAGGGATAACAAACGAAGTGTCACTCGCCTCAATTATGCCTACGACAGCCTTGTGGCGCAGTTGCCGTCGTTAAAGGAGGCTTTTGAGCAGCCAGTAGCGCAATTCACGTCGGATATCGGCCGGAAGGGAGGGGTATTGGACCAACATTTTATATATGTCGAGGCGTCCAACCGTCTTTATCAGAACATTGCTGTATTATCGAAAGAAGTCGATCAGGCGATGGCTATTCTGGCAACCTTCCGTGCCGAAGCCGGGCAGTTGATGAATGCCGCCATCAGCAATGCCGATGACAGTTATGAGGATAGCTTTACCCGAGCCTCCCTTGCCGGAGCAATGGTTACGTTTTTCGCTATGGCTCTAGGCTGGTTGCTTGCGAGGAATGTCCGAAAACCTTTATTCAGTGTACTGAACACCCTTGGGGCGTTAACCGATGGGGATATGACCCGTAGGGTGAGCGGGAATACCTTCAGTGAGTTCGATCAGCTCAGTAACCATATCAACACGCTGGCTACCAATCTGCAAGGTATCTTGAATCAGATGAGCGTCGCGTCTGGCAATTTGGCTAAGGTCGCGATGGAAAACCAGGCCGCAACGGCGGAATCAAATTCTCGTTTGAACATACAGCGTCAGCAGACGGTATCGGTTGCCGCAGCAATGACGGAGATGGAGCAATCGGTCATCGATGTGGCTGATAGAGTGCAGCATTCCATGGAAAAGGTACAGGACGTCGAGGAGGCAGCCCAGACGGGCATGGCAGTGATAGCCAGCACTAGCTCTACTATCCACCAACTCTCTGAACGTCTTGACGAGTCGGTTGCTGTCGTGTCGACGTTGCAGGCGGTGAGTAGCGAAATTGGTTCGATCCTTGATGTGATTCGAAATATCGCGGATCAAACCAATTTGCTAGCGTTGAATGCAGCAATTGAAGCCGCGCGAGCGGGCGAGCAAGGTCGCGGGTTTGCCGTGGTGGCTGACGAGGTGAGGGTGCTGGCAAAACGGACTGCCGACTCAACGGCAGAAATAGAAAGTATGATCCAGAATTTGCAGCAGAATGCAGGCTTGGCTTCATCGGTTATGCAAGCGTGTGTCAGCGAAATGCATAAAAGTATCACGCAATCTTTGGATGCCAGTCGCGCGATGGAGGACATCCAGGTGATTATCAGAGCGATCAGCGAGATGAGTAGCCATATCGCCCAAGCTGCCGAAGAGCAGACAACCACGACTCATTCGATAGCAAGAAGCCTTGAGGATATCAGCCATATTGCGGATGCCAACTTCCGGGCAATGGAGCGTGTTGCTGATGGGTGTGTGGCGCTCGATACGCTGGCGAAAGAACAGAACACCTTGGTTAAGAAGTTTATCGTCTAGGGGCTTAAGGCATTTTGCTGTGAGAAAAGACTGAATATTTCACCACCAATTGCCAGTTAATTGATGGTTAAACCGCGAGGAATCTAAATGCTCAATAAGATTAACCAATTGAGGTTGTTTTTTAAACGTTATGCGATGAATATTGAGGCCTGAAGCATGTAAGCGCTTTCACTTAAGGTAAAAGTTAAGGTTACTTGGATAACCTTAACTTTTACCTCAACAGCTATTTACGTTCTGAACAGATCAAGCCGTACCATTTGGCATCGATGCATATTCCTTTGATAGCTTGCTTGTCCGTTACGACTTCACACCTGTGCGTCACTTGTTTTAGCTTGCATGCTTGCTGTATCTCCGCAAGACTGGGAGATGCTTCTTGTGCCGCCATGGCAGAGGGTACAGCGATTAACAAAGCAACTGACATGGATATAAACCACTTCATAATAGCTCCTTTTAATTTTTGCCGGTGTACTCAGTTATAATTTTAGGCTGTTAATTAAATGGCTGCATAAAAATTCACCACAAGTTCAGCTCGACTACTGAAGTGGGCTTTCACAATACCCGGTCAATCCATAAGAAAAGAGCCGTTAGTAAACGGCTCTTGTGCTATTAGTTTCCGGTTAAGCGTTTATGGCTTTAGGCGATCTCTTCGGCAGGAACCAGTTCGCCTCCGCTTTCTTCGACCGAGTCGGATACCTTGTCAATCAGCAGGGCAATAACACCGTCACCGGTGACGTTGCAGGCTGTACCAAAGCTGTCCTGGGCGAGGTGAAGCACGATTTGCAGGGCAATCATCTCTTCAGTGAAACCGAGCATAGAGCCAAGTAGGCCGGCTGATGCCATTACTGCACCGCCCGGTGCACCTGGAGCCGCAACCATCGTGATACCCAGCATGGCAAGGAACGGCAGGGCTTCTAGCAGGCTAGGAACTTGGCCGGCACCGGTCATGATAATGACGGCAACAGCGACACTGGCAATACTGATCACCGACCCAGACATGTGGATATTGGCACACAGCGGCACAACAAAGTTAGCGATAGAGTTCGATACCCCGTTGCGCTTGGTTTGCTGCAGGGTAACCGGTACTGTGGCGGCAGAGGACATGGTACCAACAGCGGTGAAATAGGCTGGTAACATGGTGCGCAGGATTTTAAGCGGTGAGCGTTGCAGGGCAACACCGGTGGTCACGAACTGGAAGCTGAGCCAGAACCAGTGCATAGCGACGACTGCAAGCAGTACTAAGCTGAAAGTTTGTAGGGTTGCGAAGACTGTACCTTTGACCGTCATATCAGCAAATACACCGGCAATGTAGAACGGCAGCGCAGGGATCATCACCTTGTTGAGGAACAGCTCGATGATATCACGACCCTGGTCACTGATTTTTTTCAGGTTTTCAGCACCGGTGTTGGAGATGCCCAAGCCAAAAATGAAGGCGACTGTTAGAGCCGTCATGATGTTCATGATCGGCGGGATCTGAAGCTCTAAGAACGGGGATAAAACGGTTTCAGCTTCAGGCAGTTGGCCAGCACCGCTGAGTAGGGCAGGAAACAGGCTCTTGGCGACCATAAAGGCAAGAATACCTGCTCCCAAGGTCGATATATAAGCTAATCCAACGGTTTTGCTCAGTAATTTGCCGGAGTTTTTGGGTAGACTGGCAATACCGCTGGTGACATAGAACAGGATAAGAAGCGGGATGGTGAATTTAATTAACTGGCTAACTAAATATTTAGCTGTAATTAGGGCTTGGACCATAACTTCAGGGGCAAACATACCCATGAGAATACCGACGAATATTCCACACAATAACTTAATAATTAAGTTCATCTTGTTGACCTTTTTATTTATTAGGATACAGAGTTCATATAGCAAGGTGTAGGTTTGTTAATTTTATTGGTTAAATAATTAATAATTAGAATGATTTTTAAACTGTCATGCTTTGTATATTGTTAATACAAAAGATGAGTCAGTGTTATTAATGTTACAACTGGATGGTATGATTATTCTGATGGCTTGTGAAATGCAGAAAAAAAAGGCTTGGTTATTAAAATGCATCAAGAGAAATTCAGGGATTGTGATCAACTTAATAGACAGATGTTAATAACTAACCGATCCTTACAGCTTTCTGCGACTGACTTATCATTATCTTGCTAATAGCCGTTGATTTCGTTGGGTTGTTAGAGGATGACGACTGCCATAGATAGATGCTAATTGAGTTAAATAAATGAAAAACATAGAGACAAAATGGCTGCAAGACTTTCTGACTCTTGCGGAGTTAAAAAACTTCTCCCATGCTGCAGCTGTCCGTAATGTTACCCAACCAGCATTCAGCCGCAGGATTAAGTCGCTGGAGGCTGAGTTAGGGCTGGTGTTAATTGAACGCAGCAAAACACCAATAGAGCTCACCCTGTGCGGTAAGCAATTTAAAACGACAGCGCTGTCTATTCTCCAGCAGATAGATGAAGAAGTCAGCCGTCTTGCTGGCAGCTCTTTTGATGGTAGGCATACAGTACGTCTGAGCGCTGCTCACTCGATATCCATTAGTTTGCTACCGAAGCTGCATTCATGCCTGCTCGATCCTCAGTTAAATACCCGGTTATCCGTTGTTGCCAACGAAGTTGATGATGCTGTTGAGCTACTTATAGACGGTAAATGTGATTTCTTGTTTTCGTTTTACGAAGACAGGTTACAGGTTGCTCCATACCGCTCAATTTATCTTGGTCGCAGTTATCTGTATTGTGTATCGGCGGTCGATGAAAATGGTGAAGTACTGTTCGATTTGGCCAATAGTGATGATGTACCATGCCTTGATTATACACCGGAAAGTTATATGGGAAGGGCACTTCATCGTGCTAATAGCAAGTTAACCAATAATACCGTGTGTTCTTCGTCGATGACTGATTTTATTAAGGCCTTGGTTTTACAAGGTAAGGGGATCAGCTGGTTACCTGATTATGCCATAAAAGACGAATTAGCCTCAGGACAGTTGAAAATATTGCCGCAGAGGGAGCCGGTTGCCCTGGATTTGTATGTTTATCGTTATTATTCAAAATTACATTCCTCCTGTGAGACTATGTGGAATGAATTGAGCAAAATATGCCCAATAAGCGAGTTGACCGGTCAAAGTTTGTTAGATGTTTCGCAGTGATGGTCGACATAGAAGACTATCTTCGTTGCCTTACTGCAGAAACTTAGGGGCGTAGTTAATATCGCAAACAGGTTAACTGACAAATAAAAAAGGGGCTTGATAAAGCCCCTCAATTTCATTTTAGCTGTACAGTTTGGCTTTGTATTCAGGATGCATCAGGTTGTTCACCGAGAAGATTTCGTCCAGTTGCTCTTCGCCAAGCAAGTTACGCTCAAGGGCGACATCTTTAACACTTCGGCCTGTTTCGGCACAGATTTTACCGATGATATCGCCTTCGTGGTGACCAATGAACGGGTTTAGGTAAGTCACAATGCCGATTGAGTTAAATACGAAGTGCTCGCAGACCTCTTTGTTGACAGTAATACCGCTGATGCACTTATCTGCCAGGTTGATACAGGCATTGCCCAGTAGCTCAATCGACTCAAAAACAGCTTGGCCAATCACAGGCTCCATGACATTCAGCTGCAACTGACCGGCTTCGGCGGCAAATGTTACCGTGGTGTCGTTGCCGATCACTTTGAAGCACACCTGATTCACGACTTCTGGGATCACTGGGTTGACTTTGGCTGGCATAATCGATGAGCCGGCCTGCATTTCAGGCAAGTTGATTTCGTTGAGGCCAGCACGAGGACCAGAAGATAGCAGACGCAGGTCGTTACAAACTTTTGACAGTTTAACGGCAAGGCGTTTCAATGCAGCGTGGACAGTTACATAGGCACCACAGTCAGAGGTTGCTTCGATCAGGTCTTCTGATGGAACGCAGGCCAGCCCCGTAGCTTCAGCAAGGTATTTGACTGCTAACTCTTGATAGCCTTCGGCAGCATTCAGGCCGGTACCGATAGCTGTCGCGCCCAAGTTAACTTCCAGCAACAGGGCGGCGGCGTATTTCAGGTTTTTGACTTCTTCTTTCAGCAAGGTGCTGAAGGCGTGGAATTCCTGGCCAACCGTCATTGGAACGGCGTCTTGCAGCTGGGTACGGCCCATTTTCAGGGTGTCGTGGTACTCTTCGCTCTTGGCATCGAAAGCGGTACGTAGGTATTCAATAGAGTCGATCATCTTGATGATGCTGTTGTAGACAGCAACACGGAAACCAGTTGGGTAGGCACAGTTGGTTGACTGGCTCTTGTTGACATGATCGTTGGGGTTGATGATGTGGTATTCGCCTTTTTCATTGCCTTTTAGCTCAAGTGCAACGTTGGCGATCACTTCATTGGCGTTCATGTTAACAGAAGTGCCGGCGCCGCCCTGGTAAACATCAGAGATAAACTGATCCATACATTTGCCGGTGTTCAGGATCAGATCACAGGCTTGGATAATGTACTGGCCAACATCGCTCGGGATTGTCCCAAGTTCCATATTGGCCTTAGCGGCTGCTTTCTTAGTAAACACCATGCCGCGCACAAACTCTGGCACATCAGAAATCTTTGTCGACGAGATATTAAAGTTCTCATACGCACGAAGCGTGTGGATACCATAATAGGCATCAGCCGGAATTTCACGCTTACCAAGTAGATCTTCTTCAATACGAGTTTTATTAAAATTGTCGGTCATGGTGGGTACCTTTGTTTAATGATAAGACACCAACACAATGTTCTTTTTGATTTCTAATGTGAAATGCTTAAAACTTAGCAATAATGCATTTATTGCATAGCGGATATTTATGTAAAAACGAAGGTTGAAACATTATTCGTCGATATCGATTAAGGTGGGCGAATGTTTGCAATTAATAACGTTATATCGCTGTTGTTTGATAAATATCGATAATGTTTCTGTATTTTTAATACATAGCAATTAATAAATTAAGCATAAATTATTGTAATATAGCTTGAAAGTTATCCTAGGCGGGAAATGCTGTTGCGAGCAGAGCGCTTTAAAGTCTATGTGATTGAATCTTAAGCGTTTGGTGGTTTGTTTTGTGATGAGTGTCAGGTTTTGGGAATCATTGCTTTCATTCACGGCAAATTCTGACATTATGAATTTCAATTCGATGCAACATCTCTGGTCTACCAGCCACTAACCTTAAAGCGGGCATCGTATAATGGCTATTACCTCAGCCTTCCAAGCTGATGATGCGGGTTCGATTCCCGCTGCCCGCTCCAAGTTTCCTTTCTTCGTAAATTCTATTTATCTTATTGAAAATAAAGCGCTTAGTGGCGTGTTTTGTTGTGTCTGGCGTTTGGCTTGTGATGGCAGCAAATCTGCGTTGTGGCCAACTTGTGACCAGAATGGTGTCCACTGATCATTATTTGTATTTAGAAAATTACTGGTTCAGTAGACACCATGAGTCATCAGCTCAACATGAGCAAAATTAATCGTTCCCTTCTTTCTGAAACTCGAACAGTTCACCAACAGAAAGTGAGCTTACGACGGCATAGCTCAACTTAGCCAATCAGCTCTGGTTTACTTAGTGCATACCCAAACGAGGAGCAGCACTATGCAAAACCACGACAAACTGAGCCAAGCCATCGCCGCCTTTGAGCAT